>NZ_CP029550.1:6320000-6620000 GCF_003173715.1 Methylobacterium durans
CGGGGACGCGGCCGCGCGGCTCGACTTCGCGCCGCTCAAATTCGCCGCGACCGTGCTCTCCTCGATCAGCGGCATTCCGGGCGGCCTGTTCGCGCCCTCGCTCGCCGTCGGCGCCGGCCTCGGGGCGGCGCTGCGCGACCTCTTCGCGGAGGTGCCGATCGGGGCGCTCGTCCTGATCGGCATGGTCTCCTATCTCACCGGCGTGCTGCAGGCGCCGATCACGTCCTTCGTCATCGTCACGGAGATGACCCAGGATCACGCCATGATGATCCCGCTGATGATCGCGGCCCTCGTCGCCGACGCGGCCTCGAAGCTCGTCTGCCGGGGCGGCCTCTATCACGTGCTGGCCGAGCAGATCCTGGCCCGCGCCGACGCGCCCGCGCATCCCGGCGCGGCGCCCCGCGCGAGCGGGGGGAACGGTTGAGCTTGACCCGAGTTGTCGCTCGATTCGCAATCCCCGATTCGGTTCGCCGGAGCTGACGCCATGACCCTCCTGAAATGGGCCCTCATCGCCTTCGTGATCTCGCTGATCGCGGGCGCTCTCGGCTTCACCGGCATTGCCTCGGGCGCGGCCTCGCTGGCGCGGATCCTGTTCGGCCTGTTCCTCGTGCTCGCGATCATCATCGTGGTGATCGCCTTCGCGATCGGTCAGGCGGTGTTCTGAACGGTGGCTCCCCTGGACGGGCGGGTCGCCCTCGTCACCGGCGCGACCTCGGGCATCGGCTACGAGACGGCGCTCGGCCTCGCCCGCGCAGGTTTCCGCGTCGGCCTCGTCGGCCGGGCCAAGGGCCGCGCCCGCGCCTCCGCCGAGGCGATCCGGCAGGCGGTGCCGGGCGCCGCCGTCGACGTCTTCGTGGCGGATCTGTCCGCGCAGTCCGAGGTCCGCCGCCTCGCGGGCGCGGTGCGGGAGGCGTATGCGCGCCTCGACGTGCTGGTGAACAACGCCGGCGCCATCTTCGACCGGCGCGAGACCACAGCCGACGGGATCGAGCGGACCTGGGCCCTCGACCATCTCGGCTACGTGCTCCTGACCCTCGACCTCCTCGACCTCCTGAAGGCGGCGGCCTGGGAGACCGGCGAGGCGCGCATCGTCAACGTCGCCTCGGCCGCCCATGCCCGCGGGCGGATCGACTTCGACGACCTAGAGGGCCGGCGCGGCTACGGCGCCATCAAGGCCTATTCCCAGGCCAAGCTCGGCAACGTGCTCTTCACCTACGCGCTGGCGCGGCGGCTCGACGGCACGGGCGTCACCGTGAACGCCCTGCATCCGGGTGTCGTCAACACGGGCTTCGCTCGCAACACGGGCGGCGTCCTCGGTTTCGCCTGGAGCCTGATCCGCCCCTTCCTGATCGCACCGAGGAGCGGGGCCGAGACCTCGCTCTACGCCGCGACCGCGCCCGCCTTGAGGGGCGTCAGCGGGCGCTACCTTGCCAAGGCGGGCATCGCCGAATCCTCGGCCTACAGCCGCGACCCGGCGATTCAGGAGCGGGTCTGGGCACTGAGCCTGCGCCAGGTCGGGCGGGAGGGGTGAGGCCGTCGCCGGCGGCCTCATTGACATGTCTGATTTCTGTACGTACAGAAACTCATGAATTTCACCTACGGCGAGCCGAAGCGCCGAGCGAACATCGCTAAGCATGGCTTCGACTTCGCCGATTTCGAGGGGGCTTTCAGCTTCGACCGCTTCTTCACCGTTCCGGAGAAGCCGAGTCCGACAGGCCGGGCGCGCTTCTAGCTGATCGGATCCTGGCACGGCCGGACCGTCGTCGCGATCGTCTCGCCTCTGGGATCCGAGGTCATCGACATCGTGAGTGTTCGCCCCGCCAACGCGGAGGACAAGGCCTTCTATGCCGAAGCCTGAGCATGCGCCCGGCTACGTGCCGAACCCTGGCTACACGCAGGACGATTGGGACGCGGTGTCCGACAACCCGGCCCTGATCGACGACGAGCTGGCCGCTGCGCGTCCCGGACCGGACGGGATGCCGCCCGGCGTGGCGGCCGCCTTCGTCAGCCGCATCGGCCGGCCGAAGGCCGAGCGGCGCAAGGTGCCGGTCACGATCCGGCTCGATCCGGACGTGGTCGCGGCCTTCAAGGCGACCGGTCCGGGCTGGCAGACCCGGATGAACGACGCGCTTCGGGCGGCCGTCCGCGACCTGTCGGCCGCCTGACGGCCCTGGCCCTCAGCTCGCCTTCGCGAGCCCCGCCCTGACCGCCTCGTGCTCGGTCACGAGCGCGCCGGACAGCGCCTTCTCGATCAGGGCGCGGGTCTCGTCCACCCCGTAGAGGGCGACGAAGGAGCCGAAGCGGGGGCCGCGGGCCTCGCCGAACAGGACGTTGTAGATCGAGGTGAACCACGCCTGCGACACGCCTGGGCGTCCGTCCGGGCTCTTGGCCTTGCCGGACAGGTCCGGGAAGTGGCGCCGGCCCACCTCGTAGACCGCGGCCTGCAGCGCCTCGGGATCCGTCGAGCCCGCATGCTCGGCAAGTGCCTGCGAAAGGTCGGCGAGCGCCGCCCGCTCCTCCTCCGTCGGGGCGCGGTAGGTCTTCGCGGGCCGTACGAAGTCCCGGTAATAGGCGAGCGCGTGGTGCACGAGCCGGTCGAGACCCGGATGCGTCTCCGGGCCGATCCCCGCCGCGTAGCGCCGGAGGAAGCCCCAGAGCACGCCCGGCTCCTCGGCATTCGCCACCGCCACGAGGTTCAGCAGCATGCCGAAGGTCAGCGTCGTGCCCTTGGAACCCGCCTCGCCGACGGTCTCCGGCGCGGGCGGCGCACCCGCGTGCAGGTGCCAGACCGGGTTGCCGAGGCGCAGCTTCGCGTCCTGGGCGGGGTAGCGGTCGAGAAAGTTCAGGTACTCGTCGACGTGGCGCGGAATCACGTCGAAGAACAGGCGCTTGGCCTCCCGCGGCTTGGTGTACATGAACAGCGCGAGCGATTCCGGAGTGCCGTAGGCGAGCCACTCGTCGATGGTGAGCCCGTTGCCCTTCGACTTCGAGATCTTCTGGCCCTTCTCGTCGAGGAACAGCTCGTAGTTGAAGCCCTCCGGCGGCTCGGCGCCGAGCGCCCGGGCGATCTGGCCCGACAGCTTGACCGAGTCGATCAGGTCCTTGCCCGCCATCTCGTAATCGACGCCGAGCGCCACCCAGCGCATCGCCCAATCGGGCTTCCATTGCAGCTTGGCGTGTCCGCCGGTGATCGGCGTCTCGTAGCTCTCGCCCGTCTCCGGATCGCGCCAGACCAGGGTGCCCCGGTCCGCCCGCACCGCGTCGATCGGCACCTGCATCACCGCGCCGGAGACCGGATGGAGCGGCAGGAATGGCGAGTAGCTCGCCGAGCGCTCGGCGCGCAGCGACGGCAGCATGATCTCCATCACCGCATCGTAGCGCTCGGCGACCAGCATCAGCGTCGCGTCGAACACGCCGGAGCGGTAGCACTCGGTCGCCGAGCGGAACTCGTAGTCGAATCCGAAGGCGTCGAGGAAGCGGCGCAACTCCGCGTTGTTGTGCGCGCCGAAGCTCTCGTGCGTGCCGAACGGGTCCGGCACCCGGGTCAGCGGCTGGTTGAGCGCCGCCCGCAGCATCTCCCGGTTCGGCACGTTGTCCGGCACCTTGCGCAGGCCGTCCATGTCGTCCGAGAAGGCGATGAGCCGGGTCGGCACGCTATCCTTCGTCAGCACCCGGAAAGCGTGGCGCACCATCGAGGTGCGGGCGACCTCGCCGAAGGTGCCGATATGCGGCAGGCCCGAGGGGCCATAGCCGGTCTCGAACAGCACCTCGGCCTTCGGCCTGCGCTCCAGCCGCGCGACGAGCTTGCGCGCCTCCTCGAACGGCCAGGACGCCGCGGTGGCGGCGGCCTCGATCAGGGCGGGGTCGAGGAAGAGCGGGGACGGCATGGCGGAGGAATGTCGGTCTGTGTCGGGGGGCGCGAAGCGCGGCACCCTAGTGCGCTTTGCCGCGCTGCGAAATTCCCCGGCGTGTTTTTGTGCACGCTGCCGCCCGGGATGCCAGCGACGGGGGCGGATCCTCAGAACGGGCTCACCGGGAAGAAGCGCAGGTAGAGTTCCGCGTACTTGCCGTCGTCCCACAGGCGCTGCAGGGCGTCGTCGAGGGCGCGGGAGAGGGCGGCATCCTCCTGGCGGGTGACGAGGCCGATGCCCTCGCCGAAATAGCGGTTCTCGAGGTAGGGACCGCCCGAGAAGGCGCAGCATCCGCCGGCCTCGAAGCCGCCGAGCCAGAGCGCGAGGTTGAGCCCGTCCGCGAAGAGGTATTCCGTCTCGCCGCGCCGGAGCGCGCTCTCAGCCGCCGAGAGGTCGGTGAATTCCCGCTGCACCGCCTTCGGGAAGAACGCCTTCAGGTAGGCCGCGTGCGCGCTGCCGGCGATCACGCCGACGCTGCGGCCGGCGAGCGCCTCCGGCGAGGGTTCGGGCAGGCCGCTGCCGCTCCGGGCGATGAATCGGGCCGGCCAGCGGAAATAGGGCCGCGTCGCCAGGAATTTTCCCCGCAGCGTCGGCGTCAGCGGGATCGCGGCAGCGACGACGTCGCCCTGCCGCTCGTTGAGCGCGTCGAGGAGCGTGTCGAAGCGGCGCGCCTGCACCGAGCAGGTGATCGATAGGCGCTCGCACACGGCGCGCGCGAGTTCCACCACGAAACCGGTCGGGTTGCCGTCGGGGCCCGCGAAGTGCAGCGGCGGGAACTCGTCGTCCGTGAGGAAGCGGACGGCGCGGCCCGTCTGGGGCGCCTCGACCCGCTCGCCGCGGCTGCGCGGATTCCAGAAATTCGGGATCGCGACGCCCTGACCCGCCGCGACCTCGGCCCGTGCCTGTGGCAGAAAGGTTGCGCCCGCAACGAAAAGCACGGCCAGGAGGGCGGCCGCGGCCCTTCCGGCGCGGCCTCGCCTTGACGCTGGTTTCGCGCGCGTGGTGCGCTTCGGACGGGCGGCGAAGGTCGGGCTCACGCGCCTCCCCTAGCATGTTCCGGGGCCTTCGGGAGCGGGTCGGTGTCGTTCCTCGGGACAAGCAGGTCCGCGTCCAGCGCGGACGCGCTGCCGCCGGACCTCGCCTTTCTGCTCGCCGAGGGCGTCGAACCCGCCCGCCTCCTCCGCGCGGCCGCGCTCGCCGCGGAAAGCGGCACCGACGGCGCCAGCGCCCTCCTGCGCGGCGGGCTGATGGCGGAGGAGCCCTATTACGAGGCGCTCGCGCGGGCGCTCGGCCTGTCCTATCTCGCCCTGCCCGATCTCGGCGGCCCGAGCGCCCTCGGGCCGGGGACGCGATTCCCGCAGAGCCTCGCGGCGCGGGCGGCGCCGCTGGCCGGGCCGCCGGGGCGGCTCGTCCGGGCGCCCGAGGGCTTCGAGATCGAGGGATACCTCACCGGGCGCATCGGCCTCGGCCGCACGGCGGCGCTGACGTCGCCGACGCGGCTGAGGCGGGCCGTCTTCGCCGCATTGCCGCACGCCGTCGCGGACCACGCCGCCGAGGCGCTGGAGCGGGAGCGGCCCGACTGGGCCTACCGCCCGGGCCTCTCCGGCCGCCGTGCGGCCGGGCTCGGGCTGGGCGCCGGCGCAGGCCTCTTGATCCTGTCGGGCCTGCCGGCGGGGCTGGCCGTCGTCGCCGTGACGGCCGCGCAGGGCGCGATCCTTGCCATGGCGAGCTTCCGGCTCGGCGCCCTCTTCCTCGCGAGCCCGGTCGAGCCTCCGCCCGGCGCGATGCCGCCCCTGAGCGACCGGGATCTGCCGGTCTACACGGTGCTCGTCGCCCTGCACCGGGAGGCCGCCATGGTGCCGCGCCTCGTCGGGGCACTCGCCCGCCTCGATTACCCGGCGGCCAAGCTCGACCTCAAGTTCGTGCTGGAGGCGGACGATTTCGGCACCGCGGCGGCGCTCGCCGCGATCCCGCTGCCGGCCCGGTTCGAGGTGATCATCGCGCCGCCCGGCGCGCCGCGCACCAAGCCGCGCGCCCTCAACGTCGCCCTGCCGCTCGCCCGCGGCGAGTGCCTCGTCGTGTACGACGCGGAAGACGTGCCGGATCCGGGGCAGCTGCGCCTCGCCGCCGCCCTGTTCCGGCGCGAGCCGCCGGAGACCGCCTGCCTCCAGGGCCGGCTCGTCATCGACAATGCCGGCGATTCCTGGCTCAGCCGCTGCTTCGCCCTCGAATATGCGGGGCTCTTCGACGTGCTCGGCCCGGCGCTCGCGAACTGGCGGCTGCCGACGCCCCTCGGCGGCACCTCGACGCATTTCCGCACGGCGATCCTGCGGGGACTCCAGGGCTGGGATGCCTGGAACGTCACCGAGGATGCGGATCTCGGCCTGCGGCTCGCGCTGGCCGGTTACGGGGTCGGCGACCTGCCGAGCGCGACGTTCGAGGAGGCGCCGGCCTGCCTCGTCCCCTGGCTGCGCCAGCGCGTGCGCTGGATGAAGGGGTTCGCGCAGACGACGATCACGCACGGCCGCCGCCCGCTCCGGACGCTGCGCCGGCTCGGCCCCCTCGACGCGTTCTGCGCCCTGACGATGGTGCCGGGCACCGTGGTCTCGGCCCTGGTCTACCCGTTCCTGACGGCCGCGGCTGCCCTTGCCTTCCTCTGGCACGGGCCGGGCGGGGGGCCGGCCTTCTGGCCGAATTTGCCGCAGGGACTGGCGCTCACGATCTTCGGCACGGGGCTTGCCGCCATGATGCTGCCCGCGGCTCTCGGGGCGATCCGGCGCGGCTGGTACGACCTCCTGCCCTTCGTGCTGGTCCTGCCCTTCTACTTCCTGCTCGTCAGCCTCGCGGCTTGGCTCGGCCTCGTCGAGCTGGTGCGGGCCCCCGCCCGCTGGAACAAGACCGAGCACGGCCTCTTCCGCACCTCGCGCACGGGCGCGCTGCGGCGGCGGGCGCGGCGTCCGTGAGGGAGCCGCCGATCAGATGCGCTTGGCGAGTTCCGCCGCCGTCTCACTGGCCGGCCGCTGCAGGTTGAGGGCGCCGAGGAAGCGGTTCCTGGCATCCATCACGTAGACGAGGGCGGTGTGCTCCATCGTGTAGTCGTTGCCCTGCGTCGGGACGCGCCGCGCGTAGGCGCGATAGCTCTTCACCGCGGCGGCGACCTGCTCCGGGCTGCCCGTGAGGCCGGTGATGCGCGGGTCGAAGCTCTCCAGGTAGGTCTTCAGGCTCGCCGGCGTGTCGCGCTCCGGATCGACCGTGATGAAGGCGACCTTCATCCCCTTTGCCCGGTCGCCGAGCGCCGCCAGCACGTCCGAGATCTGCTGCAGCGTCGTCGGGCAGATGTCGGGGCAGTGGGTGAAGCCGAAGAAGACGAGGTGCGTCGCGCCGGAGAAATCCTTCTCGGTGACGGTGCGCCCGGTCTGGTCCACCAGCGTGAAGGGGCCGCCGACGCTCGACGTCGCCACCGGTGCCCGCTCCGGCACCAGCATCACCACCGCCACGATGGCGAGGCCGATCAGGCCGAGGAGGAAGGCCCCGAGCGGCAGGAGGAGACGGCGCGTCCGGTCGGACATGGGTACCTCTACGCGAACTCCCGCACGGCATCGCGCGGGCCGCGCGTGGCGAACCACGCGGCGGCCCCGGTGGCAAGGGGGCGTGCGGTCGGGGGCGCGGCCGCCGTCACGACGCGGCGGCGGCAGCCTCCGGCGCCGCCACGGTCAGCGCCGCCATGCCGCGGGCGAGCGCCTCGCCCACCATCAGGATCGCCGGGCCCTCGTGGCCCGCATCCTCGACGCGCTCCGCGAGGTCGGCGGCCGTGCCCCGCACCACGGCTTGGCCGGGTCGCGTCGCGTTGAACACGACGAGGGCCGGGGTCGCGGGCGCCAGCCCCTCAGTGATCGCGCGGGCGAGCAGCGTGCCGAGGGTGCGCTTGGGCATGTAGACGACCGTCGTGACGCTCGGATCGGCCAGCGCCCCCCAGTTCAGGTCCTCGGGCAGCGCCCCGCGGCGGTCGTGGCCGGTGACGAATTGGAGGCGGCGCGCAGCGTCTCGGTGGGTCAGGGACACGCCGAGGGAGGCGGCCGCCCCCTGCGCCGCGCTCACCCCCGGCACCACGGCGACGGGGATGCCGGCCGCCCGGCAGGCATCGATCTCCTCGCCGGCCCGGCCGAACACGAGGGGATCGCCGGATTTGAGCCGCACCACCTGCTTGCCCGATTTCGCGAGCGAGACCATCAGGGCGTTGATGTCGTCCTGCCGGCAGGAGGGCCCGTGACCGGTCTTGCCGACGAGCATGGTGCGCGCCTCCCGGCGGGCGTAGTCCAGGATCTCGGGCGCGACGAGGTCGTCGTAGAGGATCACGTCGGCGCTGCGCAGCGCCCGCAGCGCCTTCAGCGTGAGCAGTTCGGCGTCGCCCGGGCCGGCGCCGACGAGGGTCACGGCGCCGCCGCGGGGCGCCTCCTCCATCTGGCCGAGGAGGGCGGCGAGGTCGGCCTCGGTCGGGGCCCTGTCGGGCTCCGCGAAGGCGCGGTCGGTGAAGCGCTCCCAGAAGGCGCGGCGCTCGGCGAAGGCGTGGAAGCGGGCGCTGATCCCCTCCCGCCAGTCGCGGGCGGCGGCGACCCAGGCCGCGAAGCCCCGCGGCAGCATCGCCTCGATGCGCGCCCTGACGGTCTGGCCGAAGACCGGCACCGCCCCCTCCGTCGAGATGCCGACGACGAGGGGCGAACGGTTGACGATGGCGCCGAACTTCACGTCGCAGAGATGCGGCCGGTCGACGGCGTTGACGATGGCGCCGGCCTCGCGCGCCGCCGCGACGAAGGCGACGCAATCGTCCTCGTCCTCCATGGCAGCGATCGCGAAGGCCGCGCCCGCGAGGTCGGCCTGCGTCCAGGCGCGGGCGTGCAGCGTGACGCGCCCCGCCACGATCTCGTCCGGGACAGCGGCGAGCTCCTCGCTCGCGTCTTCCGCGTAGACCTCGACCTCGGCGCCGGCGGCGGCGAGCAGCTTCACCTTCCAGGGTGCGCCGCCGCTCGATCCGGCCAGGACCGCCCGCTTGCCCTGCAGCGGCACGAAGACGGGCAGGACCGCCAGGGGTTCGAGGCCGGGACCGCGCGTCTCGCGGGGCTGGCGGGGAGTGCTCATGGTGTCGACGCCGGTTGGACTTGAGAACGTGTGCGCACTCGGATGAGACGCGGGTCCCCTCTCCCGTCGGGAGAGGGACAGGGTGAGGGACCTGCCATATCAGGAACCGGCACATCCCTCACCCCAACCCTCTCCCGCACGAGAGAGGGGGCGCGTCGCGCCGAGCGGCACCGTGCGCCCAACATGGGGCTCAGGCCGCGCTGCGCGCAAGCGCCTCGGGCAGGAGCTTTCGGATCTCGGGTATGCAGGAGCCGCAATTGGTGCCCGCCCGGCAGGCGGCGCCGACCGCCTCGACGCTGCCGGCGCCGGCAGCGATCACCCCCGCGATCACGTCAAGGCCGACCCCGTGGCAGGCGCAGATCGTGGGTCCGGCGGCGGCGGCCGCCGCGCGGCCCGAGAGCAGCGCGCGCCGCGCCGGCGCCTCCGGCTGATCCTCTGCGAACAGGGCCTTGGCGGCCTCCCAGTCGGGCTTGTCCTCGGCCGGCGCCAGCGACAGGCAGGCGAGGAGGCGGTCCCCGTCGTAGACGGCGCAGCGGTAGCGCCCGCGGGCGTGGTCGGCGTACTCGGCGAGTTCCAGTCCCTGGAACAGGCCGCGCATCGTGAGGGCGAGCTCGCGGGAGCCGTCCTGCGTGGCGAACTGGAGCGCGGAGCCGCCGGGAATCGTGGCGCGCGCCCACCACCAGCCGGCGGGCGCGGCCTGCTGGCCGCGGGTCAGCAGGAAGCCGCGGGACCGGTAGCCGAGTGCGCGGGCGCGGGCCGGCGTCGCCTTCAGCTCGGGCTGGCCGGAAACGGGGTCCGGGACGCCCCGCACCAGGGCGCCGACCCGCGCCTTCGAGGCGGTCATGTCGCTCCAGTGCATCGGCATGAACAGGGTGCCGGGCCGCACGGCGTCGGTGACGATCGCCTCGAGCTCGGCCGCTCCGTGCGCCGTCTCGACCGCGGCGATCGCCCCGTCGAGGATGCCGAGCGGGCCCGCATCGTCCGGGTGGATCTCCAGGAAGGGCACGGCGCGGTGGGCCGAGAGGCGCTGGCTCTTCCCCGTGCGGGTCATCGTGTGCCAGTGGTCGCGCACGCGGCCGGTGTTGAGGACGAGTGGGTACTCGGCGCTCGTGTCCTGCGCGAGCGCCGGCGGCTGCACGGCGACGAAACGGGCGCGCTGGTCGAAGGTGTAGAAGCGCCCGTCCGCGAAGAGGCGCGCCCGGCCCTTGGCTCCGGCCGGACTCCGCTTCGGCAGGGGCCACTGCACCGGCGCGTTGTCCGCGTAGGCCGCATCGCTGATGTCGCTCAAGGCTCCGATGTCGAAGTCGCGGGTGCCGTTGTTCTCGAAGCCCGAGAGCGCCGCGTGCTCGCGGAAGACGGCCGCCGCCGACAGGTAGGCGAAGCCCTTGCCGTGCCCGAGGCGGCGGGCGACGTCGCTGAGGACGGCCCAGTCCGGCCGCGCCTCGCCCGGGGCCTTCAGGAAGCTCTTCTGGCGCGAGATGCGCCGCTCGGAATTCGTGACCGTGCCGTTCTTCTCGCCCCAGGCGAGCGCCGGCAGCAGCACCGTGCGCCTGCCCGCGGCCCTCGCCGTGTCGCTGTCGGAGACGGCCTCGGAGACCACGTAGAGGTCGAGCTTCTTGAGCGACGCCTTGATCGCGTCGGCGCGGGGCATCGAGACGAGGGGGTTCGTGCCCATCACCCAGAGCGCCCGGATCTTGCCCCGCTCGATCGCCTCGAACAGGGCCACCGCCTTCATCCCTTCGCCGGTGATGATCCGCGGCGCGCTCCAGAAGCGGCGCACCCGGTCGACCTCCTCGGGGGCGAAGTGCATGTGGGCGGCGAGCATGTTGGCCAAGCCCCCGACCTCGCGCCCGCCCATGGCGTTCGGCTGGCCGGTGAGGGAGAACGGGCCCATGCCCGGCTCGCCGATCCGCCCCGTGGCGAGGTGGCAGTTGATGATGGCGTTGCCCTTGTCGGTCCCTTGCGCCGACTGGTTGGCGCCCTGCGAGAAGGCGGTGACGACCCGGCGCGTCCCCCGGAAAAGCTCGAAGAAGCGGGCGATGTCGGCCTCGGCCAGGCCCGTCGCGGCGGCGATGGCGGGCAGGCTCGGGGCGATGAGGCGGGCCCGCTCGAGCGCCGCCTCGAAGCCCGCCGTGTGCTCGGCGATGAAGCGCTGGTCGAGGGCGTTCGTCTCGGCGAGGTGGACGAGGAGGCCCGAGAACAGGGCGGTGTCGCTGCCGGCTCTGAGGCCGAGGAACAGGTCCGCCTCCTCGGCGGTCTGCGTGCGGCGCGGGTCGATCACGACGAGCTTGGTGCCGCGCTTCGTGCGGGCATCCACCATGCGCCGGAACAGGATCGGGTGGCACCACGCGGTGTTCGAGCCCATCAGCACGATGAGGTCGGCCTCGTCGAGATCCTCGTAGCAACCGGGCACCGTGTCCGAGCCGAAGGCGCGCCGGTGGGCCGCGACCGCGGAGGACATGCAGAGGCGCGAGTTGGTGTCGACGTGGGGGGTGCCGATGAAGCCCTTCGCGAGCTTGTTGGCGACGTAGTAATCCTCCGTCAGGAGCTGGCCCGACAGGTAGAAGGCGATCGAATCCGGCCCGTAGGTCTCGGCGGCCCTGCGAAAGCCCCCGGCGACGGCGCCGAGCGCGGCCTCCCAGGAGACGCGGGCCCCGTCGAGCATCGGGTGCAGCAGGCGGTTCTCCAGCGACAGGGTCTCGCCCAGCGCCGAGCCCTTGGAGCAGAGCCGTCCGAAATTCGCCGGATGGGCCGGATCGCCCGCGATGGCCGCCCCGCCCCGCCCGTCCGGGGTGGCGAGCACGCCGCATCCGACCCCGCAATACGGGCAGGTGGTCCGCACGGCGGACGACGTCTCCGGCTGAGGTGCGGTCATCGAGAATCCTCGGGTGCGTCTCGGGGGGCGTCTTGCGGCGTTCAGGTGAGCAAGAGTCGGGCCGAGGCGCCCCACCTCTCCCGTCCGGGAGAGGTCGCGTGCGCGTCGGCGCACCGGGTGAGGGGGGCGACCTGTCCGGAAGCCTCGCACCCCTCACCCCAACCCTCTCCCGAACGGGAGAGGGCATGGACCCGTCAGTAGACGTCGGCCTGGTAGCGGCCGGCCTTCTTCAGCGCCGCGAGGTAGGCGACCGCCTCGTCGGGGGCCTTGCCCCCGTGCTCGGCCGCGACGTCGATGATCGCGCGCTCCACGTCCTTGGCCATGCGCTTGGCGTCGCCGCAGACGTAGAAATGGGCGCCGCCCTCGAGCCACTTCCACAACTCGGCGCCGTTCTCGCGCATGCGGTCCTGCACGTAGGTCTTCTCCGCGCCGTCGCGCGACCACGCCAGCGACAGGCGGGTCAGCACCTTGTCGTCCTTCAGCCCGTTCAACTCGTCCTTGTAGAAGAAGTCCGAGGCTTGGCGCTGGTGGCCGTAGAACAGCCAGTTGCGCCCCGGCGCCCGCGTCGCGGCGCGCTCGCGCAGGAAGGCCCGGAACGGGGCGATGCCGGTGCCCGGCCCGCACATGATCACGTCCTTCGAGAGGTCGTCCGGCAGCGCGAACCCGTGCGCCTTCTGCAGGTAGACCTTGACCTTGGTGGTCTCGGCCAGGCGCTCGCCGAGATGGGTCGAGGCGACGCCGAGGCGCAGCCGCGAGCGGTGGTTGTAGCGCACCGCGTCGACGGTCAGCGAGACCCGGCCCGGATCGGCCTTGGGCGAGGAGGAGATCGAGTAGAGCCGCGGCTGCAACTCGTCGAGGGATTCGAGGAACACCTCCGCGTCGGGCCGCGCGCCGGGGAACTTGTGGAGCGCGCCGAGCACATCGAGGAAGGCCGCGTCCCCGTCCGGATCCTCGCCGGCGGCGAGCGCCTGCGCCTTCCTGCGCGCCGGCCCCGAGGTCAGGAGCGAGAGGAGCTGGTAGAGCCCGTCGGGCGCCGCCCCGAGCGCGTAATCGGTGAGCAGCGCCTGCCGCAGGGTCTTTCCCCCGATGATCCGCTCGGGACGGGCGCCGAGCTCGGCGATCACCGCGTCGACCAGCGCCGGGGCGTTGGCCGGGAACAGGCCGAGGGAATCGCCCACCACGTAGTCGATCGGCGTGTCCGTCAGGTCGATCTCGATGTGCCAGGTCTCCTTCTCGCCGCCGGGTGCGTTCAGCCGCGTGCGGGAGACGAAGGTCGCCTCGACCGGGTTCTCGCGGCAGAAGCCGAGCGGCCCGAGCGCGGCCTCCGCTCGCGGGGCGGCCTCGCCGTCCGCAGCGGGCGCCTTGGCCGCGTCCCCGCCCGCGCCGAACTCCTCCTCCAGCTTCTTCAGCATCCGCAGCGTATCCTTGCCGCCGGGCTGGCAGAGGTTCAGCCGCGCCTCGCTCTTCAGGAAGATCGCGTTGGCGTAGTCCGCGCAATTGTAGCCGCACTGGCCGCAATCCTGCTGGGCCATCGCCGCCATCAGCTTCTGCGGCTCCGAGCGGTCCTTCGCCATCTCCATCCGGTCGCCGATGCCGAGCGACGGGTCGTGCCAGGGCGCGTCGCCGTTGTCGGCGAGCGCCGGCCCGCCGCCCGGCACCTCGCCGGGCGCCAGCGCGGTCGCGCCCTCGACCGCCGGGCCGAGGAGCGCCGCGAAGTAGCCGGACAGCCAGGAGCGCTGGTCCGCCGAGAATGGGGCGTTCTCGGGGATCAGGACGAGGGGGGCGTCACGTGCTCGCTCATGCTGCGGCCTTCAGGACGGGCTGGTCTTCGGCCAGCGAACGCAGGGAATCGGGGCCCGTGCGGGCGGTGAAAGCCTGGAAGCTCTCGGACGGACCCTCGCGGCCCGCGAGGTAGGCGCGCAGCAGCGCCTCGACCCGGCCGGGGCAATCGTCGGCCTTCACGGCCTTCCAGATCTCGGTGCCGATCTTCGGGCTGTCGCCGAAGCCGCCGCCGACCACGATGTCGTAGCCCTCGACCGTGTCGCCCTCGTCCGAGACGACGACCTTGGCGCCGATGAGCCCGATATCGCCGATGTAGTGCTGGGCGCAGGAATGGTGGCAGCCGGTGAGGTGCAGGTTCACCGGCACGTCGAGCTCCGTCACGCGCGCCTCGATGTAGTCGGCGATGACGAGGGCGTGGCCCTTCGTGTCGGACGCGGCGAACTTGCAGCCGCGGTTGCCCGTGCAGGCCACGAGGCCCGCGCGGATGCTCGACGCCCGGGTGGTGAAGCCAAGCGCCGCGACCCGGGCCTCGACCTCGGCGACCCTGGCGTCCGGCACGCCGGAGAACAGGAAGTTCTGCCAGACGGTCAGGCGGATCTGCCCGTCGCCGCATTCCCGCGCGATCTCGGCCAGCGCCCGCATCTCGTCGGTCGTCATCTTGCCGACGGGCAGCACCACGCCGACCCAGTTGAGGCCGGCCTGAGCCTGCCCGTGCACGCCGATATGGGCGTAGCGGTCGAAGCCGCCCCGCGGCTTCACGTGGGCGGGATCGACCCGGTCGAGCTTGCGCCCGAGCTTCTCCTCGACGACGGCGAGGTACTTCTCGAAGCCCCAGGCATCGAGGACGTACTTCATCCGGCTCTTGTTGCGGTTCGTGCGGTCGCCGTTCTCGATGAAGACGCGCAGGATCGCGTCGGCGACCCGGTTGCAATCCTCCGGCCTCAGGACGACGCCGGTGTCGCGGGCGAGGTCCCTGTGGCCGGAGATGCCGCCGAGCACGAGGCGCATCCACACACCCGGCGCCACGGCCGCGCCCTCCCTCACCGTGATCGCCTGGAAGCCGATGTCGTTGGTCTCCTCCAGCACCGGCAGGACGCCGCCGCCGTCGAAGGCGACGTTGAACTTGCGCGGCAGGCCGAACAGCGAGCGGTCGTTCAGGATCCAGTTGTGCCAGGACCTGGCGAGGGGGCGCGTGTCGAGGAGTTCCTGCGCGTCGATGCCGGCGACCGGCGAGCCCGTGACGTTGCGGATGTTGTCCGCGCCTGCCCCCCGCGCGGTCAGGCCGAGGTCGATCAGCCCGTCGAGGAAGGGCTGGCCGTGCTCGGGCGTGATCTCGCGGACCTGCAGGTTGGCCCGCGTCGTCACGTGGGCATAGCCGCCGCCATGCGCGTCGGCGAGGTCGGCGATGCCGGAGAACTGCCAATGGTGCAGGATGCCGTTCGGGATGCGCAGCCGGCACATGTAGGAGTTCTGAGCGGGCGCGACCCAGAACAGCCCGTGGTAGCGCCAGCGGAAATTGTCCTCGGGCTTCGGCGCCTTGCCGGTCGCGGCCTCTTCGATCAGCCGGTTGTGGCCCTCGAACGGGTTCTCGGCGCGCTTCCACTTCTCCTGGTCGCAGAGCTTGCCGCCCGCCTTGACGGTCTTCTCCTGCGCCTTGATGTGGATCGCGTCGGGGCCCGTCGGCTCGCTGACCCCGCCCGCGGGCGCCTGCCCGAGGCTGAGGCCGCCGGTCATCCGGGCGGCGGCTATCCCTGAGGCGAAGCCCTCGAGATAGCGCTTCTGCTCGGTGTTGAAGTCTTCAGCCACGAACGGTCTCCGTCACGCTGCGAGGGTCTGGGGCGCCGCCGGGCGCCCGAACATGAGATCGTCGAGATGGGCGCCGACCGGCTCGCCGGAGCGGATCAGGGCCTTGCACCAACCCTGCTCGGCGACGTCGCCGACGAAGACCGCGCCGATCAGCCGTCCGTCCTCCACGAGGAGTTTGCGGTAGAGGCCCGCGCCCGGGTCGCTCAGCACGATCGCCTCGGCGCCCTCCGGCGTGTCGACGACGCCCGCCGAGAAGACGGGGAGGCCCGAGACCTTGAGGCTCGTCGACAGGGCCGTCCCGAGGTAGCTCGCTGCTTCGCCCGCGAGGTGCCGGCTCAGGGCCTCGGCCTGCTCGTAGGCGGGCTCCACGAGCCCGTAGATCTGGCCCCGGTGCTCGGCGCATTCGCCGAGCGCGAAGATCCGGGGGTCGGAGGTCGCCATCCGGTCGTCGACGGTGATGCCGCGGCTCGTGGCAAGGCCCGCCTCCCGCGCGAGGGCCACCGAGGGGCGCACGCCCACCGACATCACCACGAGGTCGGCCGGCAGCACGGTGCCGTCGGAGAGGCGCAGGCGCTCGACCCTGCCCCGGCCCTCGATCGCGGCGGTGTCGGCCTTGAGCCGCACCTTGACGCCGCGGGCCTCCATCGCCCGCCGCACGAGACCGGCCGCCGCGTGGTCGAGCTGGCGCTCCATCAGCCGGTCCATGACGTGGAGCAGCGTGGTGTCGATGCCCCGGCGCGCAAGCCCGACCGCCGCCTCGAGCCCGAGCAGCCCGCCGCCGATGACGATGGCGCGGGCGTGCTCCACCGCCGCCTTGCGGATCGCGGCGACGTCGGCGAGATCGCGGAAGGTGATGACGCCGGGCAGCTCCATGCCGGGCTTCGGCAGCCGGATCGGCGTGGAGCCGACCGCGAGCACCAGCTTGTCGAAGGGCAGGACGTGGGTCTCGCCGACGATCGCGAGGCCGCTCTCCCGGTCGATCGCCGTGACGGGGGCGCCGGTGAGGAGGCGGATGCCGTGGGCCTCGTACCAATCGAGGCCGCGAAAGGCGCAGGCCGCCTCGTCGACCTCGCCGCCGAGCAGCGAGGAGAGCAGGACCCGGTTGTACGCGGCGACGGGCTCGGCCCCGACCACGGTGACGTCGTAGCGGCCCGGTGCGCGCTCCGTCAGACGCTCGAGGAAGCGCAGGGAGGCCATGCCGTTGCCGACGACGACGAGGCGCTCGCGCGCCCCCGCCTCAGGGTCCGTCCGGGAAATCGCCATCGCGTGTCGGGTCTCGTCCTCGGGTGATGGGTGGCGGGCCGTCGGGCGCGAATGAGAAAGCCGCTGCCGATCGTGCCCCGCGGGTGGCACCCGCGAGACGACCGGATCAGCGGCCTCGCTGACGGTGCTGCCCGTCGCCGTTGACGGACCCGGGATGCGGAGCAGGTTCCGTGCCAAGCGCATGCGAATGCCGAGAGCCCTCGATACGCCACCGGGCGGCATTTCGCGGCTCGGTCGGGCATCCCGCACCGCATCGTCCGCGTGCGCTGCACAAAGAACGGGCTTCACGGTGCGCAGGAAGCAGGCAACCGGCGACGCGCACGGATCGGCGCGGGCTCAGCCCAGGCTCGGCCCGAAATCAGATCCGCCGCGGGGGCCGGACCGAGCTCAGATCAGGAGGGAGAGGGCGAGGGCGACCGCCAGCGTCGGGGCCGCGCCGAGCGCGATGGCCCAGCGCCAGAGCTGCGGCGCGCCGGTGCGGTTGTCGTTGGCCGCCCGCGGCGGCGCCGCCCGGACCCGCACGTAGCGTGACAGCTCGACCCGGCTGCGCCTGGGGCGGAGCGCGTGGGAGGGGCTGACGGAGCGGTTGCAGCTGGGCATGGCGCAGATCAACGGGAATCCGGGCTCGGCCGTTCCGCGTACGCTGGGGCACCGTCGCGGTTCGCGCGCCGGTCGCGGATCACCGTTGCGTGAGCGCCCTCAGGCGTCGAGGCCGGCGGCGGCGAGGAGGTCCGGCCGGTAGATGCGCCGGGCCGCCTCGAAGGCGCCGGCGGCACCCGCGCCCACCGGGATCTGGCCGCCCTGCTCCATCTCGGAGACGAGCCAGCGAAGCTGGGCTTCGCCGGGCTCCAGGGCGGGGCGGCCGAGGCGGATGTAGCCGGGCGCGCGGCGGCGCCGGCCGGCGGCGTCGAGGACGATCTCGCCCTCGAGGCAGCGGGCGATCAGCCCCGCATCCTGGCCGAGGGCGGAGCGGGCCGCCAGTCGGTGGGCGAGCTCGGCCCGGTTGCCCGGCTCCGCGCACCACAACCCCGCCCGCGCCACCGCCCGCACCAGCGGCAGGGCGCCCTCGCCGAGGCGGGCCGAGAGGGCGAGCACCTTCTCGGGCGCGTCGGGCACGATCTCGCAAGCGAGCGCCGCGATGCGGCCGATCCCGGCAGCCACCGCCACCCCGTTCCAGGGCGCGCCCGCGCAGAATCCGTCGACGATCCCGCGCGCCAGGGCCTCCACGCTGTGCTGGGGCGGCACGGCGACGAGGCGGACGCTCGACAGGTCGAGGCCGCCCAGCGCCAGGAAGTGGCGGAGCTGATAGGTGTGGCAGGAGAAGGGGTGCACGGTGCCCAGGGTCAGCGGGCGTCCGGCGCGCTTGCGCGCCTCGGCGAGGCCGGCGAAGGCCCGCGCCACGGTGGCGGGCGCGTCGTCGCCGGGCGCCATCGCCCGCCAGAGATCCGCCGAGAGCGTGATGGCGTTGCCGTTGAGGTTGAGGCCGAGCGGCACGACGAGGTCGGCCGGCGGGCCGCTGAGGCCGAGCGCGCTCGCCAGCGCCAGCGGCGCCAGCATGTGGGCCCCGTCGAGGTAGCCGAGCGCCAGCCGGTCGCGCAGCGTCGCCCAGGAGGGCTCGGCCGAGAGGTCGAGGTCGAGCCCCTCCTCCGCCGCGAAGCCGAACTCGGCCGCCGCGATCAGGGGCGCCGCGTCGAGGAGCGGGATGTAGCCGAGATGCAGCCTCATCCGAGCAGATCCGCGGTTGTGACGATGGCGCGGGCGATGTCGGCGATCTTGCGCTTCTCGTTCATGGCCTTGCGGCGCAGCTGCTTGTAAGCCTCGTCCTCGGACAGGCCCTTGAGGCTCATGAGGATGCCCTTGGCGCGCTCGATCAGCTTGCGGTCCGCGAGTTCGCCCCGCGCCTCGGTGAGTTCCCGCTGCAGGCGCGCGAAGGCGTTGAAGCGCAGGATCGCGATGTCGAGGATCGGCTTGATCCGCTCGGGCCGCAGCCCGTCGACGACGTAGGCCGAGATGCCCGCATCGACGGCGGCCTGCATCATGGTGGCGTCCGAGCGGTCGACGAACATCGCCACCGGGCGCTCGACCTGCCGGGAGACGCCGGACATCTGCTCCAATATGTCCCGGCTCGGGCTTTCCAGGTGGATGACCACCACGTCGGGTTGCAGGCTCGCGACCCGGTCCAGCAGGTCTGCGGCATCGGGAATGACGACGACGCGCCCGACCCCGGCCGCGCGCAGGCCCTCCTCGAGGATGGCGGCACGGGCCCGGCTCGGGTCGATCACGGCGACGGTGAGGCTGGATTCGGTCATCGGGGCCCGGTTTGGGGCTTCGTCATGCGGTGGCGGGCGCGGCGGTCCGGCCGCGGCGGTCGCGCGGCGCGGGTTCCGGACGCAAGCCGCGTGCCCCGATCTCCCGAGCCCGATCGTTTACGCGCCGGAAAGCAAACGGCCCCGGTTCCGCCGCAAAGTGGGCGGCATCCTCGGCGCGGTACGGATGAACGGCGAGGTTCGGCGTGAGTCGCATGACGCAGCGTGACCCGATCCCCTCGATGGGTGCCGGCCCGATCTCCGAGCCGGCGCCGGGCGCGGCCCTCCCCTTCCTGCCGACGCTCGTGACCGCCCTCGCCATCGCGGCGCTCTCCCTCGTCTGCCGCGAACCGTCGCAGACGGCGCCGACCCCCGAGCGCGCGCAGGTCTCCTCCGCGCAGATCTCAGCGGCGGCCTCGGCCGTCGAGCCCGCCTTCGTGCCCGTCATCGACGATTTCGCCTTCCACCCGCCGGCCGAGGCCGCCGAGACCGTGCGCCCGCCCGCGGCGCTCGCCTTCGCGCAGGTCTATTGCCTGGTGCCGGCCGAGCCGAGGCTCGCCGCGGCGACCCGCCCCGGCCGCGTGGCGGCCGCGCCCCGGCGCGCGCCCTGCTCCGCCTGCGGCGAGGCCGGCCCGCGGCGCAGCGAGGCTCCGCCCGCCTCGCGGGCCGCCGAGACGCCGGCGGTCGAGCCGGAGACGCAGGAGGACGCGTTCCTGCCGCGCCTCGCCCTGCCCTTCGCGCCGGCAATGCGCGTCGTCGACCGGGCGGTCGACCGCGCCGCCGGCTACGTGCGCACCGGCGCCTCCGCGCTCGGCGGCTCGGTGAGCGTGCTGGTCGACCGGCTACGCTGAGCGCCGGGAGATCGGCTCCCGCCTCGTCGGCGGCAGCGGCCGCGCGATCATCGGATCTTCAGGCGGAGCGCCGGTGCGGCGGCGCGCAATCCCGTGAGCAGGCTGGACCGTGAGGCCGGCCGGACCTACCTGCACCCGATCGCAGCGCGGCCGGCCGCCGGGGGAGGCGCCGCCGCGCCGGGCCGAGCAGGGGAGCCGGAATGGCAGCCAGGATCGAGGATTACGCGCTCGTCGGCGATTGCCGGACCGCCGCCCTGATCAGCCGCGACGGCAGCGTCGACTGGCTGTGCTTCCCGCGCTTCGACGCCTCGGCCTGCTTCGCGGCCCTCCTCGGCACGCGGGACCACGGCTCCTGGCGCCTGGCACCGGCCGCCAAGCACGTCGAGACCAGCCGCCGCTACCGCGACGGCACCCTCATCCTCGAGACCCGCCACAGGACCCGCGACGGCGAGGTTCTCGTCATCGACTACATGCCGGCCGACGACGGCGCGCACCTGATCCGCCTCGTCGAGGGCGTGCACGGCCGGGTCGCCATGCGCATGGATCTGGCGATCCGCTTCGATTACGGCTCGGCCGTGCCCTGGGTCTCGCACAACGAGTGGGGCGACCTTCGCGCGATCTCCGGGCCGCACAAGCTCGTGCTGCGCACCAAGGCCCCCCTGCACGGGGTCGGCCAGACCACCGTCTCGGAATTCACGGTCAAGGCCGGCGAGAGCGTGGCCTTCACCCTGAGCTACGGCGCCTCCCACGAGGAGGACCCGCCGCCGGTCGAGCCCCGCAAGGTGCTGGCGGCCACCGACAGCTTCTGGCGGGACTGGTCGCGCCACTGCGCCTGCGGCACGCCCTGGGACGACATCCTCAAGCGCTCGCTCCTAACGCTGAAGGCGCTGATCTACCTGCCGACCGGCGGGATCGTGGCGGCGCCCACGACCTCGCTCCCCGAGCAGCTCGGCGGCGTGCGCAACTGGGATTACCGGTTCTGCTGGCTGCGCGACTCGACCTTCACCCTGCTCGCCCTGATGGACGGCGGCTTCATCGAGGAGGCCCGCGCCTGGCGAGACTGGCTGCTGCGGGCGGTCGCCGGCAACCCGGAGCAGGCCCACATCCTCTACGGCATCGCGGGCGAGCGCCTGCTGCCCGAGATCGAGCTCGACTGGCTGCCCGGCTACGAGGGCTCGAAGCCGGTGCGGGTCGGCAACGCCGCGGTCGATCAGTTCCAGCTCGACGTCTACGGCGAGGTGTTCGACGCCCTCTACCAAGCCGCGCGCCGCGGCATGTCGGACGATCGCGACGGCTGGCGCGTCGGCCTCGCCCTGATGGATCACCTGGAGAAGGTCTGGAACGAGCCCGACGAGGGCATCTGGGAGGTGCGCGGGGGGCGCAAGCACTTCGTGCACTCGAAGGTGATGGCCTGGGTCGCCGTCGATCGGGCGGTCCGCGCCCACGAGGAGCGTCCGCGCGTCGGCCGCGCCGCCCCCTCGAGCGGTGGCGGGCCCTGCGCGCCCGCATCCACGCCGAGGTCTGCGACAAGGGCTTCGACCCGGAACTCAACAGCTTCGTGCAGTATTACGGCTCGAAGAGGCTCGATGCGAGCCTGCTCCTCATCGCCCATATGGGCTTCCTGCCGCAGGACGACCCGCGGGTCGTCGGCACCGTCGAGGCGATCGGCAAGCACCTGATGCGGGACGGCTTCGTGCTGCGCTACGACACCGAGAACCAGCGGACGGACGGGCTGCCCGGCGGCGAGGGCGCCTTCCTGCCCTGCAGCTTCTGGTACGCGGACAACCTGATCGGCCTCGGACGGTGCGACGAGGCGCGGGCGCTGATCGAGCGTCTGATCGGGGTCTGCAATGACCTCGGGCTGGTTGCGGAAGAGTACGATCCGGAGGAGAAGCGCCTCGTGGGGAACTTCCCGCAGGCTTTCAGTCACGTCGCCCTGGTGAACACCATCCTGAACTACAGCCGCGCCCTGGGGCCGGCCAGGGAACGGGGCGAGGCGCGGGACCGGGAGGCGGCGGCGGAGCGCGGGCACGCGGGCGGCGCGCCGGTCCCTGCCGCAGCGGCGCCGGCCGGCGCCTGACGAACCGACGACGCAGTTTCAGTTTCAGGAAGACCAGACATGAGCGGAGCAGACGCGGGCCCCAAGGCCGCCCTGAGCGAGGTCGAGAAGCTCAGCATCGACACGATCCGGACGCTGGCGATCGATGCGGTGCAGAAGGCGAATTCCGGCCATGCCGGCGCCCCGATGGCGCTCGCGCCCGTCGCCTACACCCTGTGGAACCGCTACCTGCGCTACGACCCGGCACGTCCGCATTGGCCGAACCGCGACCGGTTCGTGCTCTCGGCCGGCCACGCCTCGATGCTGCTCTACGCTCTCCTGCACCTTGCGGGCGTGGCGCGCGAGGATGGCGGCAACGAGCCTGCCGTCTCCCTCGACGACATCAAGCAGTTCCGCCAGCTCGACAGCCGCACGCCGGGCCACCCCGAGTACCACTTCACCACCGGCGTCGAGACGACGACCGGCCCCCTCGGCCAGGGCGTCGCGAACTCGGTCGGCATGGCGATGGGCGGGCGCTTCCTCGGCGAGCGCCTCAACAAGCCGGAGCTGCCGCTCTTCGATTACAACGTCTACGCGATCTGCTCGGACGGCGACCTGATGGAAGGCGTCTCGGGCGAGGCCGCCTCGATCGCCGGGCACCTGCGCCTGTCGAACCTGTGCTGGATCTACGACAACAACACCATCACCATCGAGGGCCACACCGAGCTCGCCTTCGGGGAGGAGGTGGCGACCCGCTTCCTCGCCTATGGCTGGCAGGTGCTGCGGGTGGCCGACGCCAACGACGTGCACGCGATCGCGAGCGCGCTCGAGACCTTCCTGCAATCCTCCGACCGGCCGACGATCATCATCGTCAACTCGATCATCGGCTACGGCGCGCCGAAGAAGCAGAACACCGCCAAGGCGCATTCCGACGCCCTCGGCGAGGACGAGGTCAAGGGCGCCAAACGCGCCTACGGCTGGCCGGAGGACGCCCAGTTCCTCGTGCCCGACGGCGTCGTCCAGAATTTTCGCGATGGGATCGGCGCCCGCGGCGCCGCGCTGTTCAGCCAGTGGGAGGGCTTCCTGAAGGCCGCCAAGGAGGCCGACGCGGAGCATGCCGAGGACGTCACGGCCTTCCTCGAAGGGCGCCTGCCCGAGGGCTGGGACCGCGACATCCCGGTCTTCCCCGCCGATGCCAAGGGGCTCGCCACCCGCGAATCGTCGGGCAAGGTGCTGAACGCCATCGCGCCGCACGTGCCTTTCATGCTCGGCGGCTCGGCCGATCTCGCGCCCTCGAACAAGACCAAGCTCGAATTCGAGGGGGCCGGCACGCTGGCGCCCTTCGAGCCGGGCGGGCGCAACATCCATTTCGGCGTGCGCGAGCACGCGATGGGCTCGATCGTGAACGGCCTCGGCCTCGTGGGCCTGCGCGCCTACGGCGCCACCTTCCTCGTCTTCGCCGATTACATGCGGCCGCCGATCCGCCTCGCGTCGCTGATGGAGCTGCCGATCTTCCACGTCTTCACGCACGATTCGATCGGCGTGGGCGAGGACGGCCCGACCCACCAGCCGGTGGAGCAGCTCCTCTCGCTTCGCGCCATCCCCGGCCTCGTCACCCTCCGCCCGGCCGACGCCAACGAGGTCGCCGAGGCCTACCGGCTGATCTTCTCGCTGAAGAACCAGCCGGCGGTGCTCGCCCTCTCCCGCCAGCCGCTGCCGACCCTCGACCGGGCGCAGTACGCAAGCGCCGCGGGCGTGGCCAAGGGCGCCTACGTGCTGGCCGACAGCGAGGGCAGCCCGGACGTGATCCTGATCGGCTCGGGCTCCGAGGTGCAGCTCTGCGTCTCCGCCTACGAGACCCTGAAGGCGGAAGGGGTGAAGGCGCGCGTCGTCTCGATGCCCTCCTGGGACCTGTTCGAGCGGCAGGATCAAGCCTACCGCGAGAGCGTCCTGCCCCCCGACGTGCTCGCGCGCGTCGCCGTCGAGCAGGGCTCGGTGATCGGCTGGGACCGCTACGCGGGCTCGTCCGGCGCCATCATCGGCATGCACACTTTCGGCTCCTCGGCCCCGCTCAAGGACCTCCTGAAGAAGTTCGGCTTCACGCCGGACAAGGTCCTGGAGGCCGCCCGCGATCAGGCGCGGCGGCACAGGCGCTGACGGACGGCTGCTCCCGCGCGGCCATCATCCGCGCGGGGGTGGCGAAGACGGTATCGCCGCGCTCCCTGCGGCGCCAAACCCCCATCACCCGTGCCTCCCCGCGTGAGGGGGAGGCGGGTTTCGGTTCAGACTGCAAGGATCGATCGGCATGAACGCGCTCAAGGCCCTTCACACCGAACAGGATCAGGCCGTCTGGCTCGATTTCGTGGCCCGCGGCTTCATCGCCGAAGGCAAGCTGAAGGCGCTGGTCGAGGAGGACGGCCTGCGCGGCGTCACATCGAACCCGGCGATCTTCGAGAAGGCGATCGGCGCCTCGAACGAGTATGACGGCTCCCTCAAGACCGTCCAGGAGGCCGGCGACCAGCGCGTCATCGACCTCTACGAGGGGCTCGCCATCGAGGACATCCGGAACGCGGCCGACGTGCTGCGCCCGGTCTACGAGGCGAGCGACGGGGCCGACGGCTACGTCAGCCTCGAGGTTTCCCCCTACCTCGCCCTCGACACCGAGGCGACGCTCGCCGAGGCGCGGCGCCTGCACAAGGCGGTCTCCCGCGACAACCTGATGGTGAAGGTGCCGGCGACGCCGGAGGGATTGCCGGCGATCCGCCAGCTCACCGCCGAGGGCATCAGCATCAACATCACGCTCCTGTTCTCGCAAAGCGTCTACGAGGCAGTGGCCCGCGCCTTCATCGAGGGCCTGACCGAGCTCGACCGCAACGGTGGCGACATCTCGCGGGTGGCGAGCGTGGCGAGCTTCTTCATCAGCCGCATCGACTCGGCCGTCGACAAGGCGCTCGACGAGAAGATCGCGGCCGCCAACGACCCGGACGAGAAGGCAGCGCTGGAAGCGCTGAAGGGCAAGGTCGCAATCGCCAACGCCAAGCTCGCCTACCAGAGCTACAAGTCGATCTTCGCCGCGCCCGAGTGGCAGAGGCTCGCCGAGAAGGGCGCCAAGGCGCAGCGCCTGCTCTGGGCCTCTACGGGCACCAAGAACAAGGCCTATTCCGACGTGCTCTACGTCGAGGAACTGATCGGCCCGAACACCGTCAACACCATGCCGCCGGCCACGATGGACGCCTTCCGCGATCACGGGACGGTGCGGGCCACGATCGAGGAGGACGTCGCGGGCGCCCGCGCCGTGATGGAGCGTCTGGCGCGCGCCGGGATCGACATCGAGGCGGTGGGCCGGCAGCTCGTCGAGGAGGGCGTGCAGCTCTTCATCGACGCGGCCGACAAGCTCCTCGGCGCGGTCGCCGAGAAGCGGGCGACCCTGCTCGGCGCCCGCCTCGACGGCCAGACCCTCGGCCTCGCCGACGGGCTGAAGGCGGAGGCCGCCAAGGCCGTCGAATCGTGGCGCGCCAGCGGGGCGATCCGCCGGCTCTGGGCGCATGACCGGACCGTCTGGTCGAACGCCGACGAGGATCGCTGGCTCGGCTGGCTGCGCATCGTCGAGGACGAGCTCGCGAAGGCCGGCGACTACGCCGCCTTCGCCACCTGGGTGAAGGGACGCGGCTTCACGGACGCCGTGGTTCTCGGCATGGGCGGGTCGAGCCTCGGGCCCGAAGTGCTCGCCGAGACCTACGGCCACCGCGAGGGCTTCCCGCGCCTTCGCATCCTCGATTCGACGAATCCGGACGAGGTCCGCGCGGTCGAGGCCGCCGTGAACTTGCCCTCGACGCTCTTCATCGTGGCGAGCAAGTCGGGCTCGACGCTGGAGCCCAACGTCTTCCGCGACTACTTCCTCGCCCGCATGAAGGAGGTCGTCGGCGAGCAGGCCGGCTCCCACTTCGTGGCGGTCACCGATCCCGGCTCCGCGATGGAGAAGGCGGCGAAAGACGACCGCTTCGAGAAGATCTTCTACGGCGTGCCGCAGATCGGCGGGCGCTACTCCGTGCTCTCGGCCTTCGGCCTCGTGCCGGCCGCCGCCATCGGCATCGACGTCGCCGAGTTCCTCGGGATCGCCCGCGTCATGGTCCGCTCCTGCGGGCCGGCGGTGCCGCCCGCGCAGAACCCGGGCGTGCTGCTCGGCACGGCGCTCGGCCAGGCGGCCGTGACGGAGGGGCGCGACAAGGTCACGCTGATCGCCTCGCCGGCGATTGTCACCTTCGGCGCCTGGGCCGAGCAGCTCATCGCGGAATCGACCGGCAAGCAGGGCCTCGGCCTGATCCCGATCGACGGCGAGCCGGTCGACGTGCCGGCCGTCTACGGGCGCGACCGCTTCTTCGTGTACCTGCGCCTCGACGGCTTCGCCGACGCGCAGCAGGACGAGGCGGTGCGCAACCTAGAGCGCGAGGGGCACCCGGTCGCCCGCATCACCCTCGACACGGTCGAGCAGCTGCCGCAGGAATTCTTCCGCTTCGAGATGGCGACCGCGGTGGCGGGCGCGGTGATCGGCATCAACCCGTTCGACCAGCCGGACGTCGAGGCGAGCAAGATCGAGACGAAGAAGCTGTTCGCGGCGGCCGAGGAGAGCGGGGCGCTGCCGCCCGAGACACCGCTCTTCGAGGACGACACGATCGCCCTCTACGCGGACCCGGCGAATGCGGAAGCGCTCCCCGAGGCGCGCGAGGGCCTGGAGGCGGGTATCCGCGCCCAGCTCGCGCGCGTGCGGGACGGCGATTATCTCGCGCTGCTCGCCTACGTGCCGCGCAACGCCGACACCTTCGGCATCCTGCAGGCGCCCCGGGTGCGCCTGCGCGACGCGCGCCGCGTGGCGACCTGCCTGGAATTCGGGCCGCGCTTCCTGCACTCGACGGGGCAGGCCTACAAGGGCGGGCCCGATACCGGCGTCTTCGTCCAGATCACGGCCGATCCGGCGCAGGGTCTCGCGATTCCCGGACGCAAGCTCGGCTTCGGCACGGTGGTTGCGGCGCAGGCCCGCGGCGACTTCGCGGTGCTCGCCGAGCGCGGGCGCCGGGCGCTCCGGGTCCACATCAAGGGCGGCGACGTGGCCGCGGGATTGAAGCGCATCGCCGCGGCGATCGAGGCGACGCTGGCCTGAGCGGTGACGGCACGCCTCTCCCGTTCGGGAGAGGCGATCGAGATCGGATCTCGCGCGGGCGCGAGCCGGCGGGCGGACGGGAAACCCCACGGCCCTGTCACGAGGGCGGCAACCGGAGAGCGGCCATGCAACTCGGGATGATCGGCCTCGGCCGGATGGGCGGCAACATCGTGCGGCGGCTGCTGGGCGCCGGCCACACGGCCGTGGTGTTCGATCAGAACCCGAAGGCGGTGGCCGCCCTCGTCGAGGCGGGCGCGACCGGAGCCGACAGCCTGGAGGATCTCGTCGCCAAGCTCGATCTGCCCCGCGCTGCCTGGGTGATGCTGCCGGCGGGCGAGATCACGGAAGCGACGGTGCGGAGCCTCGGCACCCTGATGCAGGCCGACGACGTGATCATCGACGGCGGCAATTCCTTCTTCAAGGACGATCTGCGCCGGGCCGCCGCCCTGCGCGACAAGGGCATCCACTACGTGGACGTCGGCACCTCGGGCGGCGTCTGGGGGCTGGAGCGCGGCTATTGCATGATGATCGGCGGCGACGCCTCCGCGGTCGGACGGCTCGACCCGATCTTCGCGACCCTGGCGCCGGGCCTCGGCGACGTGCCCCGCACCCCCGGCCGCGAGGGCCGCGACCCCCGCGCCGAGCAGGGCTACATCCACGCGGGGCCGAGCGGGGCCGGCCATTTCGTGAAGATGGTCCACAACGGCATCGAGTACGGCCTGATGCAGGCCTACGCCGAGGGCTTCGACATCCTGAAGCACGCCGGCTCCAAGGATCTGCCCGAGGGGCAGCGCTTCGATCTCGACATCGGCGACATCGCCGAGGTCTGGCGCCGCGGCAGCGTGGTCTCGTCCTGGCTCCTCGACCTGACCGCCCAGGCGCTCGCCGGCGACGAGCAACTCGACGCCTTCTCGGGCTTCGTCGCGGATTCCGGGGAGGGGCGCTGGACGCTGAACGCCGCGATCGAGGAATCGGTGCCGGCCAACGTCCTGTCGGCCGCCCTCTACGCCCGCTTCCGCTCCCGCGAGCACGCGAGCTTCGCCGACAAGCTGCTCTCGGCCATGCGCAAGGGCTTCGGCGGGCACGTGGAGCCGACATAGGCCGGCCGGCGCCGGATCGATCCCGACAGGAGTCCCGCCATGACGATCCCCCTGCCCCCCGGTGCCCACATCCTGGCCGATGCGGAGGCGGTCGCGCGGGCAGCGGCGGATCGTCTCGTGGCCGTGTGCGCCGACGCACCGGGCGACCGGATCGCGATCTGCCTCTCCGGCGGCTCGACGCCGAAGCGCCTCTACGCCCTGCTCGCCGGGCCCGATTACGTCGACCGGGTGCCGTGGGCGCGCGTCCACTGGTTCTTCGGCGACGACCGGGTGGTGCCCTGGGACGATCCCTTGAGCAACGTGCGCATGGCCCGCGAGGCCTTCGGCCACGGCGTGCCGATCCCGGCGACCCATCTGCACTTCATCCCCTCCGACCTCGGGGCCGAGGCGGGCGCGCGTGCCTACGCGGAGACGCTCCGGGACTTCTACGGGGCGGAGAGCCTCGACCCCGCCCGCCCGCTCTTCGATCTCGTCCTGCTCGGCCTCGGCGAGGACGGCCACACCGCCTCCCTCTTTCCCGGCAAGCCGGCGCTCGGCGAGGCGAGCGCCTGGGCCGCCCCCGTGCCGGAGCCCGGGATGGCGCCCTTCGTGCCGCGCATCACCCTCACCTACCCGGCGCTCGCCGCCTCCCGCTGGGTGCTCTTCCTGGTGACGGGGGCGGGCAAGCGCGACCCGCTGCGCCGGCTCGCGGCGGGCGAGGCCCTGCCGGCCTCGCGCGTGACGAGCGCGGGGCAGGTAGCCTGGCTGATCGACGAGGCGGCGGCCGAGGCCGGATGATCAGGCCGGACGGGTTGCCGGGGGAAGCGGCCGGAGGGCGCCGCCCCCGCTCGCCCGGACCGAAGCTGCAACTGCCGGCGCGATCGAAAACGGTTGCACAGCCATGACTTGTGCGCCCGCACCGGTCCGTCGCGGCGTGCCATAATTTCGCCGCAGGTTACCGGGCTCCGTTCCGGTCCGGGCATCTCGCCCGGCATCCGGGAGACGCCGCATGGCGCGCGCAGTGGGAGGCGTGGACCTCGCCCGATCCGTCGACAGCGCGGCGCGGCCCTCGGCGCGCTGCGCCGGGGCCGCTTCGTGCCGGGCCCCCTGCGCAGCGTGCGCCGGCGGCGCGGCCCGAGCGCGGCCGCGGGCGCCCTCCTCGGCGGTCTCGTCGGGGTCGCGTTGCTGGCGGCCTTCAGCCTGCCCCTCGTCTTCGCCCGCGGCCCGGCGACGCCCGTATCCGCGCCGGCCAAGGCCGTGCGCGCCGAACCCGTCGCGGCGCCCCAACCGCCCTCCGACCGCCGCGCCGAAATCCCCGCCGCCGTGCCGGACGCGGCGGCCCCGCCCCCGTCTCCCGTCGAGGCGGCCGCCCGCCCGCCCGCGTCCCTCGACCTGCCGGCCCTGCAGGAGATGGCGGCCGAGATCGACCCGGAGCCCGCCTACGCCCCCCCGCCGAAGCCGGCCCAGCGCAAGCCGCTTCCTCCGAAGCGGCCGCCCGCGAGCGTCGCCCGGGCCGCGCCCTGAGGCGCGAACGGAGGGTTCAGGCGGAGAATTCGGGGCTGCTCAGAGTCCGGCGGAGCGCGGCCGGCCCGAGGTGTTGAACACGGCGCGGCAATCGGGGCTCAGACGCGCCTTCTCGCGCCGCAGGCAGGCGGTGATGCGGGTCACGTTGGGGATCTCGCCGCTGCACAGCCGCCAGACGTCTGGCGTGCAGGCCTCGCGCTGAGCCGTACTCGGCTCGGCATGGCTCGCCGTCGTGGCCATGAGTGCCAGAACCATCGGTCCGACGATGAGGCGCAGAGGCAGGCGCATGGAGGAAACCGCCAGGAAGGAGGAGGAACGGCTCGAAAAGGGACGTTCACGACAAGCACAGCCTTGGTCCGCAGGGTTAACAATTCGTTAAAGCCCCGTTGCAACCGGACTTGCTAAACCTCCTCACCCCGGCAGATCCGCCCGTTGTCTTGGGCCGCGCCGTATATTCCTGGCGCTGGGCGCTTTCCAGCCTCCGCGCGGGCGTCGATTCCTAGGAAGATCGCGGGCCGGGGACGCCGCCGCTCCGATCAGGTCCCGTCCTTGCGGAAGCGCTTGATCGCCTTGCGGCATCCGGGCGAGAGCTCGGCCATGTGCGTCTTGAAGCAGGCGCGCACCTCCGGCCCGTCCGGGGACAGGCCGTCGCAGTAGGTGATGAGATCACCGCTGCAATAGCGCTGCAGGGCCGCGCGCTCGGGTGATCTCTCCCGGGCCGACGCATTCAGGATTGCGGCCGGCAGGATCGCGAAGAGGATCAGCAAGCGTGTCACGGTGTCTCCTGCTCCGTCGGGCCCGACCGGTCTGAGCCGCGCTGAGAAACGACAGGCGGGGCGTGGCGGTTGCAGAGCCCTCGCACGCGCGGTCGATACGCGGCCTCGCGGCGCGATTCCGGCCGCGGGCCGATGCGGCGCGCGGGCCCGTCCGGAGCCTTCATCCTTACGGACGAGCGGCCAAACCTGAATATTGATTCAGTATTACCCGGCGCGGCTACACCGTTTGATTGGTCGAGTTTCATTCAGCCCTGGTTTATCCTGCGCCGAATAGGCTGAGCGTCCTGTGAGAGCGCGACGCCGAGGGAGGTCCGTCGCATCCGGCCGGGCTGCCGCGACCCGCATCCGCGGCCCCGCCATGTGAACCAGCGCACAGCCTCCGGCGCCGCATCGCGCTCTAGTCGTCTCTCACCAAGGAGGGTGACCACCATGTCGGACGCTCACGAGCAGCTCGTCGCGGCACTGCGGACGATCGTCGCCGAGGGCGAGGACCCTTGGACCATCATCGATCACGCGATGGAGGACGTGGAGCGGGCGCAAGGCCCCTCTCCCGCGTCCGCCGAGGAGGCGCCGGGCCCCTACGCGCCGAATCCGCTCTCGATCTACGCCGAGCGGTTGCACTGACGCCCCGTCCGCACCGGGTCGGGCTAGGCTGAGGCCACCTGTCCCGCCGCCCCGGGCGACGGAACCGGAAGCCCGAGCAGCCCCGCGATCTCGATGCCCTCGGCGCCTCCGAGGAGGTCCGCCAGCGTGTAGCGGTCGAGGACCGCGAGGAAGGCGGCCAGCGCCTCGCCCAGCGCCCGACGAAGCCGGCACGGCGCCGTGATCGCGCAGGCGCCGCTCGCGAAGCACTCCACCAGCGCCAAGTCGTCCTCGGTCTGGCGCACCACGGCGCCGACGACGATCTCGGCCGGCGGCTTCGCGAGGCGCAGGCCACCGCCGCGGCCCCGGATCGTCCGGATCAGCCCCAGGCGCCCGAGCTGATGCACCACCTTCGTCAGGTGGTTCTCCGAGATGCCGTAGGCGCGCGCGATCTCGGCGATCGAACTCTGCCGGGGTTCCTGCAGGCCGACATAGATCAGCGTCCGCAGGGCGTAGTCGGTGTAGCGGGTCAGGCGCATGAAAACTCCGTGGGCCTTTAAGGTACTTTCTGGTTGCACCTTTTCAAAGGCCGACCTAAAAGGTGCATGAAAGATGCACCTTTGAGAGACGCCCATGCCGACCCCCCTCTCCGCCGATGCGATCGCCCTCGTCAAAGCCACCGTCCCGGCCCTCGAGGCGCACGGCCTCGCGATCACCCGGCGCATGTACGAGCGCCTGTTCGAGAACGCCGAGATCCGCGACCTCTTCAACCAGTCGCATCACGGCGAGACCGGCTCGCAGCCGAAGGCGCTCGCCCAGGCCGTGCTGGCCTACGCCCGCAATATCGACAATCTCGGGGTGCTGGGCGGTGCCGTCGAGCGGATCGCGCAGAAGCACGTCGCGCTCAACATCCTGCCGGAGCACTATCCTCACGTGGCCGAGGCCCTCCTCGGCGCGATCCAGGACGTGCTCGGCGCGGCGGCGACGCCCGAGATCTGCGCCGCCTGGGGCGAGGCGTACTGGTTCCTGGCCGAGCTGCTGATCGGGCGCGAGGCCGCGATCTACCGGGATCTCGCCGCCAAGCCCGGCGGCTGGAACGGCTGGCGCGACTTCGTGGTGGAGAGCGTCACGCCGGAGAGCGAGACGATCCGCTCCTTCGTCCTGGTCCCGGCCGACGGCCGCCCGGTCCTGCGCCACGAGCCGGGCCAGTATCTCGGCTTCCTCCTGGACCTGCCGGGGCACGGCGTCCTCAAGCGGAACTACTCGATCTCCTGCGCGCCGAACGACCGGGCCTACCGCATCACCGTCAAGCGCGAGGGCAGTGCGGAGCAGCCGGCCGGCCTCGTCTCGAACTGGCTGCACGACTGCGCGGGCCCCGGTACCCGCCTGAAGGCGGCGCCGCCGGCGGGCGATTTCTTCCTCGACCGGCAGACCGGCGACCCGGTGGTCCTCGTCAGCGGCGGCGTCGGGCTGACGCCGATGATGAGCATGCTGGAGACCATCGCCGAGGCGAGCCCCGACCGGCCGACCTGGTTCGTCCACGGGGCCCTGAACGGCCGCGTGCACGCCATGCGCGACCATGCCCGGGCCCTCGCGGCGAGCAACGAGAACCTGCGCCTGCGCACCTTCTACGCCGAGCCGGAGGCGCTGGACCGGCCGGGCGAGCATTACGACGCCCCGGCCTGATCACGGCGGAGTGGCTCGTGACGGCGACGCCGCACGAGCGCGCGACCTACTACCTGTGCGGGCCGAAGCCCTTCCTGAGCGCGCTCGTGGGCGGGCTCCTGCGGAGCGGCGTCCCGGCCGAGCGGGTGCGGTTCGAGTTCTTCGGTCCGGCCGACGAACTGATCGCGGAGCCGAAGCAAGCCGCCTGAGCGGGCCGGCGGCGCCCTCAGGCGAAGTGCTTCGAGAGCTTCAGCCCCTGCGCCTGGTAGTTCGAGCCGGCGCCCGCGCCGTAGAGCGTCGCGGGCACCTCGGCCATGCGCTCGTAGACGAGGCGGCCGACGATCTGGCCGTCCTCCAAGAGGAACGGCACGTCGCGGGAGCGCACCTCCAGCACCGCCCGGGCCCCCGCCCCGCCGGCTTCCGCGTAGCCGAAGCCGGGATCGAAGAAGCCCGCGTAATGGACCCGGAACTCGCCGACGAGGGGGTCGAAGGGCACCATCTCGGCGGCGTGGTCGGGGGGCACCACGACGGATTCCTTCGAGGCCAGGATGTAGAACTGGCCGGGATCGAGGATCAGCATGCCGGAGCCGTCCGCCGCGAGCGGCTCCCAGAAATCCGCGGTCCGGTGCCGGCCCGGCGCGTCGACGTCGACGAGGCCGGTATGGCGCTTGGCCCGGTAGCCGATCAGCCCGTCGAATCCTGCGAGGTCGACGGAGACCGCCACGCCCCCCTGGAAGGAGGGGCTCGCCGCGGTGACGAGCGGGGTGCGGGCGTGAAGCTCGGCGAGCTCGGCCTCGCGCAGGCGCACCTCGCCGCGGCGGAAGCGGATCTGCGAGAGGCGTGAGCCCGTGCGCACGAGGACCGGGAAGGTGCGCGGCGAGATCTCGGCGTAGAGCGGGCCGGCATAGCCCGCCTCCACCTGGTCGAAGGCCGTCGCGTGGTCGGTGATGACGCGGGTGAAGACGTCGATGCGGCCCGTCGAGCTCTTCGGGTTGGCCCCGGCCGAGAGGTCCGGCGGCAGGGCGAGCGTTTCCTGCAACTCGGCGATGTAGACGCAGCCCGTCTCCAGCACCGCGCCCTCCCTGAGGTCGATCGCGTGGAAGGAGAAGTCCCGGACGCAGTCCGACACGCTGCGGCGGCCGCCCGGCAGGAAGCTCGTGCGCACCCGGAAGGCGCGGGCCCCGAGGCGGAGATCGAGGCTCGCGGGCTGGATCTGGTCGGGCGCGTAGGGGCTCGCCGGGCGGATCCCGCCCTGCTCCGTCAGCGCCGCGATCTGGCGCGCCGAGAGGATGCCCTCGCGGAGGATCTCGCCGGCGGCCTCCCCCGTCGTGTTTCTCGTCACCGCGCGCCTGTCCCGTTCCACGAAACGCCTGCTCCTCCGGTTGTCCCGCCGTTGCCCTAAGGGCGCGTTAAATCCAGCTCGTCGCGCGTGACACGCAGGACGATCCGGGCGAGGGCGAGCCGGGCGCAGGCGCCGATCGCCACGAGCCCCGCGAGCAGGCTGCCGAGCAGGGGAAACGCGTCGGGCCGCACGAGGAGGGCCACGCCGAGGATGAGCGTCCCGCAGGCGAGGCCGGGGCCGGAGCCGAGGCCGAGGACCAGGGATGGCAGCCCGAGCGAGGGGCCTCGCAGCCGCGCCGCGAGCGCGCCGTCGCGGCCGGCCCTGGCGGCGGCGAGCCGGCCCGCGGCGTCGAGGACGAGGCTCGCCAGAAGCGCCGCCGCCGCCCAGCCGTTCGCCTCCGGCGCGTGCCAGCCGAGCGCCAGGGCGAGGCCCGCGAGGCCGACGCGGACGGCCCCGTCGCGGAGGCCCGACCGGTGCCTCGACGTCCACGCGAGCGGCCCACGATGCTGCAGGGTCTTCCCGGCCATGCGGCCCCGATCCCTTGAAAGCGCCGCGCCCGGCGCGACGTACTCCGCCGTGATTGACGGCGTTTTCGCCGCCACGTACCACGGCGCTCCGAGGCTGTCGCGGTGCTTCGCCGACGATGCGGGGCGCGAGGCTTGGGCTCGGCCAGGGAGGCAGGTCCGGACCATGTACAAGGCCGAGACGCGCGGAATCAGCGTGACCGTGATGCCCCGCTTCGTCGAGGAGGAATCCTCGCCGGGCGAGAGCCGGTACTTCTTCGCCTACACGGTCGAGATCGTGAACAACGGCTCGGAGCAGGTGCAGCTCCGCTCCCGCCACTGGCGCATCATCGACGGGCACGGCGCCTGCCAGGAGGTGCGCGGCGCGGGCGTCGTCGGCAAGCAGCCGGTGCTGGAGCCCGGCGAGTCCTTCAGCTACACCAGCGGCTGCCCCCTCACGACGCCGGACGGGCTGATGGCCGGCAGCTACACGATGGCGACGGTGGCCGGCGAGAGCTTCGAGGCCGAGATCCCCGCCTTCTCCCTCGACAGCCCGCACGTCCGCCGCAGCCTGCATTGAGGGCCGGGCGCCGGGGACGGCGCCCGCGACCTCGAAAGGATGCCAAGCGATGCCGGGAAACCGGATGCCGGGACAGCCGGAGCAGATGACCCCGCTCGCGATCCTGGAGCGCCTCGTTTCCTTCGACACCGAGAGCTCCAAGCCGAACCTCGCGGTGATCGACTGGATCGCGGCCTATCTCGATGGCCTCGGCGTCGGGAGCCTCAGGGTGCCGAACGCGGCCGGCGACAAGGCGGCGCTCTTCGCCACGATCGGCCCGGCGCGGGACGGAGGCGTCGTGCTCTCGGGCCACACCGACGTGGTGCCGGTGACGGGCCAGAGCTGGACCTCCGACCCCTTCACCCTGCGGGTGGCGGACGGGCGCGCCTACGGCCGCGGCGCCGTCGACATGAAGGGCTTCCTCGCGCTGGCGCTCGCCGCCGTGCCGGACTTCCTCGCGGCGGATCTGAGGCGCCCGATCCATCTCCTGTTCTCCTACGACGAGGAGACGACCTGCCTCGGCGTCGCAGACACGATCGCCCGCTTCGGCGCCGACCTGCCGTGGCCCGGTTCCGTCATCGTCGGCGAGCCGACCGATCTCGAAGTGGCCGACGCCCACAAGAGCATCGTCACCTACCTCACCACGGTGCACGGGCACGAGGCGCACTCGGCCAAGCCCATGCTCGGCGCCAACGCCGTGATGGCGGCTGCCGATCTCGTCTCGGAATTGAACCGCATCGCCGACCTGATGGTCGCCCGCGGCGACCCGTCCGGCCGCTTCGACCCGCCGGCGACGACCGTGCATGTCGGCACCATCCAGGGCGGCACCGCCCGCAACATCCTGCCGAAGGTCTGTACCTTCCACTGGGAGTTCCGCGGCCTGCCGGGCCTCGACATGGCCGAGATCCCGGACCTGTTCTCCGCCAAGGTCGAGGCGGTGACCCGCGAGCGGCTGAACCGCTACGGCGATTACGGCTCGATCGAGACCCTGGAGGAGGTCTCTGTGCCGGGGCTCAAGCCGGATCCCGGCTCCGAGGCCGAGCGGCTGGCCCTGCGGGTCGCCGGGCGCAACCGCACCATCACGGTGCCCTATGCGACCGAGGCCGGCCGCTTCCAGGTCGCCGGGATCCCGACGATCGTGTGCGGACCGGGCTCGATCGACCAAGCGCACCAGCCGGACGAGTACATCACCCTGGAGGCGCTGGAGGACGGGGCGGCCTTCATGCGCCGCCTGGGCCGGGCCTGCGCGGAGGAGACGGCGTGAGCGGGGCGCCGGAGCCGGGCCGGGTCAAGCTGCGGCCGCTCGAGCGCGAGGACCTGCTCTTCGTGCATCAGCTCAACAACAACGACAGCATCATGCGCTACTGGTTCGAGGAGGCCTACGAATCCTTCGCCGAGCTGGCGCAGCTCTACGAGCGCAACATCCACAACCAGACCGAGCGGCGCTTCATCGTCGCGACCGCGGGCAACGATTCCGCCGGCATGGTCGAGCTCGTCGAGATCAACCACCTGCACCGGCGCTGCGAGTTCCAGATCGCGCTGCATCCCGCCTTCCAGGGGCGCGGCTACGCGGGGCAGGCGACCCGGATCGCCATCGACTACGCCTTCAGCGTGCTCAACATCCACAAGCTCTACCTGCATGTCGACAAGGACAACGCCCGGGCCGTCCGCATCTACGAGCGCTGCGGCTTCCGCCCCGAGGGCGTGCTCCGGGACGAGTTCTTCGTGAACGGGCGATACCGGGACGCCATGCGGATGTGCCTGTTCCAGCCCGACTACCTCGCCCAGCGCGGCGGCGGAGACATCGCGGAGCCGGTGCTGAAGGCGTGACCACGAAAAAGGGGCCGGCGAACCGGCCCCTTCCCGCGAACGATGCCTGCGTCGGCTCAGTTGCGGCCGCCGCGCTCGCCGCCCGCGCCGCGCTCGCCGCCGGCCGTGCCGCGGTTGCCGGCGTTCATGCCGCCGCGGTCACCGCCCATCTGGCCGCGCTCGCCGCTCATGCCGCCGCGCTCGGCGCCGCCGCGGTCGGCCGCGTTGCGGACGGCGGACGGGTCACGCTCGCCCTGGCGCATGTTGCCCTGCTCGCGGCCGCCGCGGTTGGCCTGCTCGTTGCGATTGCCCTCGCCGCGGTTGCCCTCGCCGCCGCGGAAGCCACGCTCATTGCGCTCCGTGCCGCGCGCGGCGCTGCGCTCCTCCGTGCGGCCGCGGTGCTCGACGGTGCTGCGGTTGCGCTCGCTGAAATTCGCGTTGACCGTGCCGCCGCGGCGCTCGCTCGTCGAGACCGTCAGGCGACGATACTCGGGCGAGCCGTAGAGCACGCGCTGCCCGCGGACCGTGACGTAGCGGACGCGGCTCGGGCGCTCGTCGCGGATCGTCACGAGGCGGCGATACTCGGGCGAGCCGTAGATCACCCGCTGGCCGCGGATCGTGACGTAGCGGCGCGGGCCGCTCTCGCGGCGCTCGACGGTGACGAGGCGGCGATATTCCGGCGAGCCGTAGACGACGCGGCGGCCGCCGATGAACACGAAGCGGCCCTCGCGGCGGAAGCCGCCCGAGACGCGCTCGGAACGCACGTCGGTGCGGTCGGTGCGGCGGCTCTCGGTCACGCGGTCGCGGCGGCTCTCGCGGACATCGCCGCGCTCGCTCCCGCGCTCCGCCCGGGCCGAGCGATCGCCGCGCTCGCCGTCCCGGCGCTCGGCGCGATCCGCGCCGCCCTGGCGATCCTGGCGGTCGCCGCGATCCATGCCCTCGCGGCCGGCGTTGCGGGCCTGCTGGCCGCCCTCGCGCTGGCCGCCGGCCTCGCGCTGCGCGGATTGCTCGCGCTGGCCGCCCGTCTCCGCGCCGCGGTTGCCGCCGCGCTCGGCCGACATGCCGGAGCGGGCCGCACCGGCATTGCCGGCGGCGCCCTTGTCCATGTTACCGGCCGCGTTCTGCGCGTAGACGGACGTGCTGAACAGCAGAGCCGCCAAACCGACTGCAAACTTCTTCATCGCGTGACCTCCGTGACTTTTGACGCTTCGAAACGCGTCTCGTCGCGAAAGGGTTCAATCGAAGGTTGGCAGTTTTCGCGGGCGAATCATCTGGTCAGAGCTTGGCCGTAACCGCGGCTCAGCTCGACCGTGGGCGCCGGGGCTCGCTCAGTGCTTGGCCCCGGCCGCGATCTCGGCCTCGACCTCGGCCGGGTCCAGATCGTAGCGCCGCGAGCAGAATTCGCAGGTGATGCCGATGCGCCCGTCATCGGCCACCATGGCCTGCCGGTCTTCCGGGGAGAACGAGCGGATCATGCCCATCACCCGCTCCGGCGAGCAGCGGCACTGCTCGGAGACGCCCTGTGCCTCGAACACCCGCACGCCGCGCTCGTGGAACAGGCGGTAGAGCAGGCGCTCGGAGGAGACCGCCGGGTCCACGAGCTCGTGGTCCTGGATCGTGCCGACGAGGGAGCGCGCCTCGACCCAGGCATCGTCCTCCGGCGCGCTGCCGGCGTCGAGATGGGCGTGGCCCTCCGGGATGTCGCCCGGCGGCAGGTCGGCGAGGCGGGCCCGGTCGATCGATTGCGGCAGGAACTGCACGAGGAGGCCGCCCGCCCGGTAGCGGGCCTCGCCGTCCTCGAATTCCTCGGCCACGGCGAGCCGCACCTGCGTCGGGATCTGCTCGGACTGGCGGAAATACTGGTGGGCCGCTTCCTCGAAGCTCTGGCCCTCCAGCGCCACGACGCCCTGGTAGCGGCTCGCGGCCGAGCCCTGGTCGATCGTCATGGCGAGGTGCCCCTCGCCGACGAGATCGGCCGTCTTCAGGGGGCCCGTGCCCAGGGCCGCGACGCGCCCGGCATCGAAGCGGGCGGTGGCGCGGACGCGGTCCGGCGCCTCGAAATCCACCACGATCATCTCGACCGGGCCGTCGGTCTTGGTCTGGAGCTGGAAGCGGCCCTCGAACTTGAGGGACGAGCCGAGGAGCACGGTGAGCGCCGCCGCCTCGCCGAGGAGGCGCGCCACCGGGTCGGGATAGCCGTGGCGGCGCAGGATGGTGTCGATCGAGGGCCCGAGCCGGACGGCGCGCCCGCGCACGTCGAGGGCCTCGACGGAGAAGGGCAGCACGGCGTCGTCGTGGCCCTCGCGGCCGTCGGCGGGGGTGGGAGACATTTCGGTTCCGGCGGTCATGGCCTCTCCGCTCTGTGTCGATCCGGGTGCGCTCCCCCCGCATCGGGCGAGAGACCGGCACGGGCCCCCTCTCGCGAACGGGAGAGGGGCGCCGTCGCGCCGCCCGCGACCGGTCCGGCCGCGCGCAACCTCGAATCCGTCGCCTGCTGGGGAGGAGCGCGAACGCTCGAACGCCCATATGGTGCGTCCGCGCCAGCCGCGCCAGCCGCGCAAGCAGCCTCAGAGCCCGTTCGCGCCGAAGCACCAGGCCAGGATGCCCTTCTGGGCGTGGAGGCGGTTCTCGGCCTCGTCGAAGACCACCGATTGCGGCCCGTCGATCACCTCGGCCGTGACCTCCTCCTCCCGGTGGGCCGGCAGGCAGTGCATGAAGACCGCGTCCCGGGCCGCCGCCGCCATCAGCTTGGCGTTCACCTGGTAGGGGCCGAGCAGGTTGTGGCGGTGGTTGTCGTCGTCGTCGCCCATCGAGACCCAGCAATCGGTGACGACGCAATCGGCGCCCTCCACCGCCGCGAACGGATCGGTGGTGACGTTGATCTTCGCCCCCTGCTCCTGCGCCCAGGCGATCAGCGCGGGCGGGGCCGACAGCTCCGGGGGGCGGCGATGTTGAGGGTGAAGTCGAGGCGGGCGGCGGCGTGGGCCCAGCTCGCCAGCACGTTGTTGGCGTCCCCCGACCACGCCACGGTGCGGCCGCGGATCGGCCCGCGATGCTCCTCGAAGGTGAGCACGTCCGCCATGATCTGGCAGGGATGCGAGACCTTGGTCAGCGCGTTGATCACCGGCACGCTGGCGGATTCGGCGAGTTCCAGCATCAGGCCGTGGTCGAGGATGCGGATCATGATCGCGTCGACGAAGCGGGAGAGCACCTGGGCTGTGTCGCCCACGGTCTCGCCGCGGCCGAGCTGCATCTCGCCCCCCGTCAGCATCAGGGTCTCGCCGCCGAGCTCGCGCATGGCCACGTCGAAGGAGACGCGGGTGCGGGTGGAGGGCCGGTCGAACACCATCGCCAGGGTCTTGCCGGCGAGCGGCCGCTCGGCCGGCGGCTCGCCCCGGCGGCGGCGGCCCTTGATACCGGCGGCCGCGTCGAGGATCGCGCGCAGCTCCGCGCCGGAGAAATCCTTGAGGTCGAGGAAGTGGCGGGGGCCGGCGGAATGGGGCCGGGGCGCGCTGGGGACCCTCGCGGTCCCGTTGGTCTGGGCGTTCATCTCGGTCGATCTTTGAGAACGGGTGATCCGGGGGCGGCGCCTACTCGGCCGCCCCGCGCAGCGGGGTGTCCTTCATCGGGTCCAGGGCGGCGGCCGTCGCCTCCAGGCGCTCGATCGCTGCCGCGACGTCCGCCTCGCCCACGATGAGCGGAGGCAGGAGGCGGACCACGTTGTCGCCGGCCGGGATCACGAGGAGGTGCTCGGCCCGCGCCGCCGCGGTGAAGTCCGTGTTCGGCACGCCGAGCCGCAGGCCCAGCATCAGGCCCTCGCCGCGGATCTCCTGGATCACCTGCGGGTAGCGGTCCTTCAGCCCGGCGAGCTTCTGCTTGAGCAGGAGGCCGGTGCGGCGGACATGCTCCAGGAAGCCGTCGGCCAGCACCACGTCGAGGACGGCGTTGCCGACCGCCATGGCCAGCGGGTTGCCGCCGAAGGTGGTGCCGTGGGTGCCCGCCGTCATGCCGCGGGCGGCCTCGCGCGTGGCGAGGCAGACGCCGAGCGGGAAGCCGCCGCCGATGCCCTTGGCCGCGCTCATGATGTCGGGGGCGATCCCCGACCATTCGTGGGCGAACAGCTTGCCGGTGCGCCCGACGCCGGTCTGCACCTCGTCCATGATGAGGAGGAGCCCGCGCGCGTCGCAGATCTCGCGCAGCCGCCGCAGAGCAGCGTGCGGGATCACCCGCAGGCCGCCCTCGCCCTGGATCGGCTCGATCATCAGGGCGGCGGTCTCCGGCGTGATCGCGGCCTCGAGCGCCGCGAAGTCGCCGGTCGGCACCTGGTCGAAGCCCTCGACCTTGGGACCGAAGCCCTCGATGTACTTGGCCTGCCCCCCCGCCGCGATGGTGGCGAGCGTCCGCCCGTGGAAGGCGCCCTCGAAGGTGACGATGCGGTAGCGCTCCGGCTGGCCGCCCGCCGCGTGGTACTTGCGCGCCATCTTGATGGCGGCCTCGTTCGCTTCCGCACCGGAATTGGCGAAGAAGGCGACGTCCGCGAAGGTGGCGTCGACGAGGCGCCGGCCCAGGCGCTCGCCCTCCGGGATCTCGAACAGGTTCGAGGTGTGCCAGAGCTTGCCCGCCTGCTCGGTGAGCGCGGCGACGAGATGCGGGTGGGCGTGACCGAGCGCGTTGACGGCGATGCCGGCCCCGAAATCGAGGTATCGCTCGCCCCCGCGCGCCACGAGCCACGCCCCCTCGCCGCGCTCGAACGCGATGGGGGCCGGGCATAGGTCGGCAGAAGGGCGGAGGTCACGTTCCCGTCTCCGTGTCTGGCCTCGGGCCGGGGCCTCGGCGAGCCGCCTCACCACCCGCCCGAAATGAAAGTGCCGCCTCGTCGGGGGGCGGCACGCGCGCGATTACTATGAAAGCGGCCCCGTCTGTCAATCGCGGGGCGGGCTCACGGGGGTGTCGGGCCGCGTACCCGGGCGGCCCCGAGGGCGCGTTCCGCCCCGCCCTCGCGTGGAGGCGGGCGCCTGCCCCGCGAAGCCTCGCACGCCACCTTGCGCGCCACCCTTGCACGCAAGAGCGCGCTGATGGAGCCTTGCGCGCAGGAGCGCGCTTGTGCTGTGAGCCTTGCGCGCAGGAGCGCGCTTGAGCTGCGAGCCTTGCCGACGGACACGCCATCGCGCGGGGAGGAACCACATGAGTTCGGTGAAGGAACGTCTGGAGCGCCTGGGTCTCACCCTGCCGAAGGCCGCGGCGCCGGTCGCGAACTACGTGCCCTTCGTGCGCACGGGCAACCTCGTCGTCATCTCGGGCCAGATCTGCTTCGGGCCGGACGGCAAGCTCGCCCCCGAGCACACGGGCAAGCTCGGCGCCGAGGTCCCGGCCGAGGCCGGCATCGCCGCGGCCCGCCTCTGCGCCCTCAACGTGCTGGCGCAGCTCGAGGCGGCGGTGGGCGACCTCGACCACGCGGTCGCCCGCTGCGTGCGCCTCGGCGGCTTCATCAACGCGGTGCCGAGCTTTTCCGGCCTCGCCCCGATCATGAACGGCGCCTCGGACCTGATGGTGGAGGTGCTGGGCGACCGCGGGCGCCATGCCCGCTCGACGGTGGGCGTCGCCGAGCTGCCCCTCGACGCGGCGGTCGAGGTCGAGGCGATGTTCGAGGTCGCCTGAGTGGCGCCGAACGCCCCCGCCTGGCTCACCGCGCGCCCGATCGCCCACCGGGGCCTGCACGACCGGGCGGCGGGCATCCCCGAGAACACGATCGCGGCGGCCCGCGCCGCGATCGCGGGGGCTACGCGATCGAGTGCGACGTCCAGCCGAGCGCGGACGGCGAGGCGATGGTGTTTCACGACGCCGCGCTGGGCCGCCTCACCGGGATGACGCAGCCCGTCGCCGCGCGCCCCGCGGCGGAGCTCGGGACGTTGACGGTCGCCGGCACGGACGAGCGCATCCCGACGCTGTCGCAGTTCCTCTCCGAGATCGGCGGCCGGGTGCCCCTCGTCGTCGAGATCAAGTCGCATTACTCGGGCGATCTGACCCTGACCCGGCGCGTCGTCGAGACGGTCTCGGGCTACGACGGTCCCGTCGCCCTGAAATCCTTCGACCCCGGCATCGTCGCGGCCCTGCGGGAGCTGGCCCCGACGATCCCCCGCGGCATCGTCGCCGAGACGACGCAGGACGACCCGGCCTACGCGCCGATGTCCGACAGGGTGCGCCGCTCGCTCTCGAACCTGCTGCATTTCGACGAGACGCGGCCCGACTTCCTGTCCTGGCGGGTCGACGACCTCCCCTGCGCGCCGACCCATCTCGCCCGCCTCCTCGGGGGCGGCCGGTGATGACCTGGACGGTCCGCACCGAGGATCAGCGCCGCCTCGCGCGCGCGTACGCCGACCAGATGGTGTTCGAGGGCTTCCGGCCCTGAGGTCGAACGAGGCGCGACGGGCCCCCTCTCCCGTCCGGGAGAGGGTCGGGGTGAGGGATGCGACGTCTCCGGGTATGGCGTACTCCTCACCCGGTCCGCGTCCCGCGGACTCGACCTCTCCCGAACGGGAGAGGTGAGAGGCACCAGGAATGCGGGAGACCTGCGACCTCGCCTCCCCTCTCCTCCGCTTGCCCACCCTCCCTGCGCGGCTAGATTGGCCCGCATGGACGAACGCGGGAGTGCGGCCGAGGCCGCGGGGGCGGAGCTTCGGGTCCGCGCGGTTACCGGCCTCAAGGAGATCGGGGCCGCCGCGTGGGATGCCTGCGCCACCTCGCCGGAGACGCTCGCGGCCGGCGACGAAACCCACAACCCCTTCGTCTCTCACGCCTTTCTGTCGGCTCTCGAGGATTCCGGCTGCGTCTCGCGCCGCAGCGGCTGGCTGCCGCTCCACGTCGCGGTGGAGCGGGGCGAGCGCGTGATCGGGGTCGCGCCCTGCTACCTGAAGTCCCATTCCCAGGGCGAGTACGTGTTCGACCACGGCTGGGCCGACGCCTACGAGCGGGCGGGCGGCAGCTATTACCCGAAGCTGCAGGTGAGCGTGCCCTTCACCCCGGTCACCGGCCCGCGCTTCCTGATCGCGCCGGGCGAGGACCCGGACGCCGCCGTCTCCGGGATCGTCGCGGGCCTGCGGGCCCTGCGCGCCGAGACGCAGGCCTCCTCGATTCACGTCACCTTCATGCAGGCGCGCGAGTGGGAGCAGGCCGGGGCGCTCGGCTTCCTGCAGCGCACCGACCAGCAATTCCACTGGGAGAACGGGGGCTACGCGAGCTTCGAGGATTTCCTCGGCGCCCTCGCCTCCCGCAAGCGCAAGGCGATCCGGCGCGAGCGCCGGGAGGCCCTGTCGCCCGGCATCACGATCGAGCACCTGACGGGTGCCGACCTCACGGAGGCGCACTGGGACGCCTTCTTCCGGTTCTACATGGACACGGGCGCCCGCAAATGGGGCCGGCCCTACCTGAACCGGCGCTTCTTCTCGCTCCTGTCCGAGCGCATGGGCGAACGGGTGCTCCTGATCCTCGCCTCCCGCGCGGGGCGGCCGATCGCGGGCGCGCTCAACCTGATCGGCGACGCCGCGCTCTACGGGCGCAACTGGGGCTGCATTGAGGATCACCCGTTCCTGCACTTCGAGGTCTGCTATTATCAGGCGATCGACTTCGCGATTCAGCGCGGGCTCGCGCGCGTCGAGGCCGGCGCCCAGGGCGAGCACAAGCTCGCCCGCGGCTACCGCCCGGTGCTGATGCACTCGGCCCACGACATCGCCGACCCGGGCTTCCGCCGGGCGGTGGCCGATTACCTGAAGCGCGAGCGCGCCCATGTCGAGGAGGCGGTCGACGTCCTCGACGCGATGACGCCGTTCCGCCGCGCCTGCGGGCAGGAGGCCGGAGAGGAGACCGGAGAATGAGCCCGATCGACCGCATCAAGTCCTATGCTCGGGAATTGACGGCGCTGCGCCACGACATCCACGCCCACCCGGAAATCGGCTTCGAGGAGGTGCGGACCTCGGGGCTCGTCGCCGACCTGCTGCAGGGCTACGGCATCGAGGTGCACCGGGGCCTGGGCGGCACCGGCGTCGTCGGCGTGCTCAAGGGCCGCTCCGACAACGGCCGCCGCATCGGGCTCAGGGCCGAGCTCGACGCGCTGCCGATCGAGGAGGCGACGAACCTCCCCTACCGCTCGACCGTGCCGGGCAAGATGCACGCCTGCGGGCATGACGGGCACACGACGATGCTCGTCGGCGCCGCCCGCTACCTCGCCGAGACCCGCGACTTCGACGGCACCGCGATCTTCGTCTTCCAGCCGGCAGAGGAGGGCTTGGGGGGCGCCCGCGCCATGATCCGCGACGGCCTGTTCGAGCGCTTCCCCGTCGACGAGATCTACGCGCTGCACAACGCCCCGAACGGCCCGCACGGGCGCCTCAAGACGCGGCCCGGGCCGATCATGGCGGCGGCCGATTTCTTCGACATCCGGATCCAGGGGCGCGGCGCGCACGCGGCCGAGCCGCAGCGCGGCATCGACCCGATCGTGGTGGCGACCGCGCTCGCCCAGGCCATGCAGTCGATCGTCTCGCGCAACGCCGACCCGCTGAAGTCCTGCGTCGTCTCGATCACCCAGATCCACGCGGGCGCGGCCTACAACGTCATCCCCGAATCCGCCCATCTCGCCGGCACGATCCGGACCTTCGACGGCGAGATCCGGGAGATGGCCGGCCTGCGCATCCGCGCGCTGGCGGAGGGCTTCGCCGCGGCCTACGGCGCCGAGATCGCGGTCGAGCTCCGCGACGTCTTCTCGGTCCTCGAGAACAGCGCGGAGCAGGCGGCGGCCGCGGCCGCGGTCGCGACCGAGCTGTTCGGCGCCGAGAACGTCGACGCCGATTGCGTGCCCCGGATGGGCAGCGAGGATTTCGCCGACATGGTGATGGCGGTGCCCGGCGCCTACGCGTGGCTCGGCGGCACGCCGGGGCCGGGCCTGCACAACGCCGCCTTCAACTTCGACGACAGCATCATCCCGCTCGGCAGCGCCTACCTCGCGCGGCTGGTCGAGCGGCGCACCGCCGCCTGACCCCCGAGGACGCCCGCACCCTTCCGCAGGCGCTCCCGCGCCCGCACCCTTCCGCAGGCGCTTCCGGCAGGGCATGACGAGACCATGAGCACCACGATCCACGACTTCACGCCCGAGGCCGCCGACGGCACCCCCCACCCGCTCGCGCGCTACCGCGGCCAGGTCGTGCTCATCGTCAACACGGCCTCGAAATGCGGCTTCACCCCGCAATACGAGGGGCTGGAGGCGCTCTGGCGCCGCCACCGCGAGGCGGGTCTGGCGGTGCTCGCCTTCCCCTGCAACCAGTTCGGCGCGCAGGAGCCCGGCGACGCGGAGGAGATCGCCCGCTTCTGCAGCCTGACCTACGCGGTCAGCTTCCCCGTCCTCGGCAAGGTCGAGGTGAACGGGCCGGGGGCCGACCCGCTCTTCGAGCATCTCAAGGCGGAGCGGCCGGGCCTGCTCGGCACGCGCGGGATCAAGTGGAACTTCACGAAGTTCCTGGTCGGCCGCGACGGCCGCGTGATCGGGCGCTACCCGCCCCAGACCAAGCCAGAGGCGCTGGAGGCGGCGATCGTCGCGGCCCTGGCCGAGAGCGACGGCGTCTTCGGCGAGGGGATCTGACTCAGGCCCGCGCGGCCTGCACGGCCCGGATCTGCGCCTCGGCCGCGCTGCGCGCCTGGATCTCGACGAAGACGCGCCGCACCTTGCGATGGCGCTCCTTCAACGCCCGGTCGAGGCGCTCGACCATGCGCTCGACCTCGCCGGCGCTGAGGCCGTCATCCATGTCGAGGCTGACATTGACCAGGATGTCGTCGGGGCCGAGATGCTGGGTCAGCACCTCGTTGACGTGGTGGACGCCGGGCTCGGCGCGGGCCACCTCCCGGATCGCCGCGACGATCTCGGGGTCGGCCGCCTCGCCGATCAGCAGGCCGTGGGTCTCGATCATCAGGAAGATCGCCATGCCGATCAGGACGAGGCCGATCCCGATCGAGGCCCAGCCGTCGAGGACGGGCAGGTCGAGGGTCTCGGAAAGGATCACGCCCGCGAGCGCGATTACGAGGCCCAGGAGCGCCGCGACGTCCTCGACGAGCACGGTGAACAGGGCCGGGTCCTTGCTGCGGCGGATCGCGGTGATCGGCGGGCGCTCGCCCTTCTCGGCCCAGAACGACCGGATCGCCACGTAGCAGGAATAGCCCTCCGCCAGGACGGCGAAGCCGAGGATCGCGAGGTTCACCCAGAAGCCGGAGACGTGCCGGCCGAACAGGACCGCGTCCTCGACGGGCTCCGGATGGCCGATCTTGTGGATGCCCTCGTAGATCGCGAAGGCGCCGCCGCCGAGGAAGATGAACAGGGCCACGATGAAGGCGTAGAAATAGACCTCGCGCCCGTAGCCGAAGGGGTGGCGGGCGTCTGCCGGCTTCTTCGCGCGCTTGAGTCCGACGAGGAGCAGGATCTGGTTCGCGGTGTCGACGAGGGAGTGCACGCCCTCGGCGAGCATCGCGGAACTGCCCGTGAGAAAGGCGCCGACGAATTTCGCGCCCGCGATGGCGAGGTTGGCCCCTGCCGCCGTGTAGATGGCGCTCGTGCTCTCGTGGGCCATGCGCTCCGCTTCCCTGTCGTCCGGGCCCGCCGCCGGCCAAGCCTCGCTGTTTCGCGTGGAGGCACAACGCCGCGGGGCCGCGCAGGGTTCGGGCGAAACCGGGGCGCCCGTGGACGCGGGGCGGGCCGGCGTGCATCGTGCGCGCCCTCGATCATCCGGAGCCGACATGACGACCGATAGCCCGGCGCCGCGCGCGCCCTACGACCCGGACAACATCTTCGCCCGGATCCTCCGGGGCGAGATCCCGGCCCATAGGGTCTACGAGGACGAGGCCACCCTCGCCTTCATGGACGTGATGCCCCAGGGCGAGGGCCACACGCTGGTGATCCCGAAGGCGCCGGCGCGCGGCCTGCTCGACGCGGACCCCGCCTCTCTCGCCGCACTCATGGCGAGCGTGCAGCGGGTGGCGCGGGCCGTGAAGGCGGCCTTCGCGGCGGACGGGCTGACGATCTTCCAGTACAACGAGCCGGCGGGCGGGCAGACGGTGTTCCACCTGCACGTCCACATCGTGCCCCGCCGGGACGGGGTGCCGCTCAAGCGCCACGAGGGCGGCATGGCCGATCCCGCACTGCTGGCCCAGCACGCCGCGCGCATCCGCGCGGCGCTGGAGGCCGGCGAGGGCTGAGGGCCTATCGCTGCCGGACGAAAGCGGGGCCCGGATCTCAGGCCGCGCTCGCGGGGGTGCCCCCTTGCGCCATCGTGGCGAGCAACCGGCGCAGGGTCGCGTTCTCGGCCTCGAGTTCGCTCACCCGGCGCAGCAGCACCGCGATCGAGGCGTCCTCGGCCGGCGGCGGCGGTGCCGCGGCGGCGGGCTCGGGGCGCGCCGAATCATCAACGAAGGTGATGCCGATCCCGTCCGGGCGGCGCCAGCGCATGTGGGCGCGGTAGGTCCGCTCCTTCTGCGGGATGTACAGGTCGAACATCTCCGGCAGCGTCGTCGTCTCGCTGAGGGCGAGGCGGGCGCCGGCCGGCGACAGGTCGCGCACGAGGCAATCCATGCTCGACGCGTTGTTGTTGAAGATGATGCGCCCCTTGAGGAAGACCCTCTGGCGCGCCTCCTTGCGGTTTTCCGACATCGGTCGGCCTCTAGCGATCCGTCAGCGCCCGCAAGCTCGCATGGCAGCCCTTAAGGAATGTTCGCCGCGATGCGGGACCCGCGCCGGTTTCACGGGCAGGTGAAGCGCCTGTCCACCGTCTGGAACAGGTAGAACCCGTTGAAGCGGATCGCCGTGTCGGCTGCCCGGCCGTCGAAATCGAGGGGGGCGGGGCCGTGGTCGTCGAGCTTGCCGCCGAAGGTCCAGCGGCCGCCGCCGAGGAAGGCGGGCACGGCACAGGCTTCCGGCACCGCGCAGCACAGGCCCTCGACGCTCTTCAGGCGGAACAGGTTGTAGCTTCGCATCGGCTCACCTCCGCTTGGCCGCCGGAGAGCGCGCCGGCCGGTGAATCACCGGCCGATGCGTTCCGGGCTCCTGCAGCGGCACGGACCCCCGCGGGGCCCGGAGGCCGTGAATCGCGGGGTCAGGACCGGGCGGAGGCATACTCGCACAATCCGTCGCGTTTGTGTCGATCAGGTTTCGGGAACGTTGCGGGCGAGCTCGTCGAGCCAGATCGCGGCGCTCGCGTCCGAGGGCGCCCGCCAGTCGCCGCGGGGCGACAGGGCGCCCCCGGCCGAGACCTTCGGCCCGTTCGGCAGGGCCGAGCGCTTGAACTGGCTGAAGCCGAAGAAGCGGCCGAGGAACACGCCGAGCCAGTGCCGGATCTCGGCGAGATCGTAGGCGCCGCGCTTCGCGTCCGGGAAATCCGGCGGCCAGATCCCGGCCGCCCGGTCACCCCAGGCATGCAGCGAGAGGAAGGCGATCTTGGAGGGCCGGAACCCGTAGCGCAGCGTGTAGAACAGGTTGAAATCCTGCAGCGCGTAGGGGCCGATCTTGGCCTCGGTGCTCTGCGGGCCGGCATCGGCCTCCGCCGGCACGAGTTCGGGCGAGATCTCGGTGTCGAGGATCGCCTGGAGGATCCGTCCCACTTCGGCCTCGAACTGACCGGTCCCGATCACCCAGCGGATCAGGTGCTGGATCAGGGTCTTGGGCACGCCCGCGTTGACGCCGTAATGGCTCATCTGGTCGCCGACGCCGTAGGTGCACCAGCCGAGCGCCAGCTCCGAGAGGTCGCCGGTGCCGATCACGATGGCGCCGTTCTGGTTGGCGAGGCGGAACAGGTAATCGGTGCGCAGGCCCGCCTGCACGTTCTCGAAGGTGACGTCGTAGACCGGCTCGCCGCGCCCGTACGGGTGGCCCATGTCGGTGAGCATCTGCCGGGCGGCGGGGCGGATGTCGATCTCGGCCGCCGTGCAGCCGATCGCCTTCATGAGGGCGTGGGCGTTGTCCTTGGTGGCGTCCGAGGTGGCGAAGCCCGGCAGGGTGTAGGCGAGGATGTTGGCGCGCGGCAGGCCGAGCCGGTCGAGGGCCTTGGCCACCACGATGAGGGCGTGCGTCGAATCGAGGCCGCCCGAGACGCCGATCACGACCTTGCTCGTGCCCGTCGCCTCCAGGCGCTTCTGCAGCCCGGCCACCTGGATGTTGTAGGCCTCGTAGCAATCCTGCGCGAGGCGGGCGGGGTCGGCCGGCACGAAGGGGAAGCGCTCGACGGCCCGCATCAGGCCGAGATCGTCCCCCGGCGGCGCGACGCGGAAGGGGACGCGCCGGTATCTGCCCTCGCGGGTGCGGGCATTGTCGTCGAAGCTGCCGGATTGGAGGCGGTCCTGCGCGATCCGCTCCAGGTCGATGTCGGCGAAGGTGGCGAGCGGCCCGGCCGCGAAGCGCTCGCCCTCGGCGAGGCGGACGCCCAGCTCGTCGATGCTGGTCTGGCCGTCCCAGGACAGGTCGGTGGTGGATTCCCCGAGCCCCGCCGCCGCGTAGACGTAGGCGCACAGGCCCCGCATCGAGGCGGCCCGCGAGAGGAGTTCGCGGGCATCGGCCCGGCCGACCGTGATCGGGCTGCCGGAGGGATTGGCGAGCACGCTGGCGCCCGCGAGCGCCGCCCGCATCCCCGGCCCCTCCGGCACCCAGAGATCCTCGCAGATCTCGATGCCGACGCTGAGGCCCGGCAGATCCTCGGCCTCGAAGAGGAGGTCGGTGCCGAAGGGCGCCTCGATGCCGCCGACGCGGATCGTCTCGCCCGCGATGCTCGCGCCGGAGGCGAAGTGGCGCTTCTCGTAGAATTCCCGGTAATTCGGCAGGTAGCATTTCGGCACGATGCCGAGGAGCCGGCCGCCCTGGATCGCGAGGGCGGTGTTGTAGATCCGGCTGCGCCAGCGCAGGGGCGCGCCGACGATCAGGAGCGGGCGGAGCGCTCCCGAGGCCGCGACGAGTTCGGCCGCGGCCGCCTCGACCGCGTCGAGGAGCGTGTCCTGCAGGAACAGGTCCTCGATCGCGTAGGCCGAGAGCGCGAGTTCGGGAAAGACGGCGAGCACCGCGCCCTTCGCGTGGGCTTGGCCCGCGAGGCTCAGGATCTCCTGCGCGTTGCGGGCGGGCTCGGCCGGATGGCTGCGGCCGGTGCAGGCCGCGACCCGGGCGAGGCCGTGGCGATAGAGCGAGCGGAAGTTCGGGGCGACGGGCTCGGACACGGGAACGCGGACCTCACGCGGCGGAAACGCAGCCTCTCAAGGGTAGGGCGCGCGAGCGCGCGCCTCCAGGGGCGCCGGCCCTTGTAGCGCGCGGGTCCCCTCTCCCGAACGGGAGAGGTGGGGTGGTTAGAGGGTCACGCGGCGCTCGATGGCCGCCAGGATCGTCTCGCGCACGCCGTCGAGGTTTCGCAGCACGTCCGCATTGGTGACGCGCAGCACCTCGAAGCCGCAGCGGGCGAGCGCGGCGCTGCGCTCGGCATCTCGGCGCTGCTCGGCCGGCCGCCCGTGCGTGGCCCCGTCGACCTCGACCACCAGCCCGGCCTCGACGCAGGCCAGATCCGCCACGAACCCGTCGATCGGCCATTGCCGGCGGAACTTGTACCCGTTGAGCCCGCGGCCCCGCAGCACCCGCCACAGCGTGGCCTCGGCGGCGGTCTGGTGCCGCCGCAGGGCGCGCGCCCGCTCGGTCGACTGGTTCATGGGACGAGGGGGTGGGGGCTGATTCGGTCTCGCCATTGGAGCACGGACCGGCACGCCGCGCCCCCTCTCCCGTTCGGGAGAGGGTCGGGGTGAGGGGGGCGAGGTCTCCGGAGAGGTCGCATCCCTCACCCGGTCGGCTCGCGCCGACTCGACCTCTCCCGAACGGGAGAGGTGGGGGTCAGAACAGGCTGCCCTGGCGCGTAGCGGTCGCCTCGGCGGCGGGCTCCGGGCGGGCGGCCTTCGGGCGGCGGGCGGAGCGCCGGGGCGTCGGCGCGTCCTCGCCCTCCCCGTCCGCCCGCACGCCGGCCGTGCCGTCCGCGAAGGTAAGGCTCAGGCGCTCGCCGGGGCGCACCGAGCCGGCCGCTCGCACGCTGGCGCCGGTCTCGTCCCGCACCAGGGCGTAGCCGCGGGCGAGCACCGCCTTGTAGCTCAGCGACCCGAGCAGGCGGTCGAGGCCGGCCAGCGCGTCGGCCCGGCGGGCGATGTGGTGGGCGATGGCGGTGCGGGGCCGGTGGTCGATCGCGGCGAGCCGCGCCCGGGCGCGGGCGATCCCGAGTTCCGGCGGGTGGCGGGCGAGGCGCTCCAGCACGCGGCCGAGCCGCTCGCGGAAGGTGCGGGCGTTGCCCGCGAGCGCCGGCCGCAGGCGGGCCTCGGCGAGGTCGAGGCGCTGGCGCTTGCCCGCCAGGAAGGCGTCGGCGCCGGGCATGGCCCGCACGCTCGCGCGCAGGTCGCCGCGGTCCCGGTCGAGCTTGCGCAGGATCGCCCCCCGCTGGCGGCGGCCGAGATCGTCGATCTGCGCCATCAGTTCGACGCGCACCGGCACCGCCATCTCGGCCGCGCCGGTCGGCGTCGGGGCGCGGCGGTCGGCGGCGTAGTCGATCAGCGTCGTGTCGGTCTCGTGGCCCACCGCCGAGATCAGGGGGATCGCGCTCTCGAAGGCGGCGCGGACCACGATCTCCTCGTTGAAGGCCCAGAGATCCTCGATCGAGCCGCCGCCGCGGGCGACGATCAGCACGTCCGGCCGCGGGATCGGGCCGCCGGGGGCAAGCGCGTTGAAGCCGCGGATGGCGGCCGCCACCTCCTCGGCCGCCCCCTCCCCCTGCACCCGCACGGGCCAGACCAGGACCGGCCGGGGAAAGCGGTCCTCCAGCCGGTGCAGGATGTCGCGGATGACGGCGCCGGTCGGCGAGGTGATCACGCCGACGACGCGCGGCAGATAGGGGATCGGGCGCTTATGCTCGGGGGCGAACAGCCCCTCCGCCGCGAGCACCCGCTTGCGCTCCTCCAAGAGCGCCATCCAGGCGCCGATGCCGGCGGGCTCCAGGCTCTCGATCACGATCTGGTAGGAGGACTTGCCCGGGAAGGTCGTGATCTTGCCGGTGGCGACGACCTCCAGCCCCTCCTTCGGCTTCTGCCGGAGGCGGTTGAGCGTGCCCTTCCAGACGACGGCGTCGATCTTGGCGTTGCCGTCCTTCAGCGAGAAATAGGCGTGGCCCGAGCCGTGCGGCCCGCGATAGCCCGAGATCTCGCCGCGCAGGCGCACGTGGCCGAAGGCGTCCTCCAGCGTCCGGCGCAGCGCCGCGGCGAGGTCGCCGACGCTCCACTCGGTCTCGTTCGTCGCCGCGGCCTGGCTCGGGCTCGGCTGCGGCTGCGTCAGGGCGGCGAGGATGGACATGGGGCCGGAGGCTAGCGCCGGGCGCGGCCCCGGTCGAGGGCGCCGGGGCCACTCTGGGCCGCTGCCCGCGATTCACCAGAGGGAAAACTCGGTGGCGAAGTCCGTGGTCTTGAGGCGCCGGCAGGTCTCGGGCTCGGCGCCGCAATCGGCCTGCGGGCTGAGGGACAGGCGCCCGCCCTCCCCGGCCCGGAAGCGCAAGCGAACCGGCGGCTCGTCGGCCTTCGCGTAGGCGAGGCTCACCTCGACGCGCAGGAAATCGAACCGGGTCCGGTCGGCGTAGAGGATGAGGTCGCGGGAAACGGCCTCGCCCGGGTTGAGGTCGGAGGGCTCGGCCGGCCCCTCCGTCGCGCCCTCGAACAGCGTGCCCTGCCGCAGGATCACGGCACCGGGCTCGGTGAGCGCGTAGTCGCGCGCTGCCCCGACGCTCGCCGCGCCGTGGAGGCTTCCCGCGAAGGCGTCGGCCCGGGCGGGATCGGCCCCGAAGCGGGCGCTGATCCCGACGACGTTGTAGGTCAGGCCGAGGACGCGCACGCCGGTCTTGCCCACATTGGTGCGGGTGAGGGTCGAGCGGATCGCGACCCGGTCGCCGCGCTCGCCCGCCCGCACGAGGTCGGTCTTCACCGAGACGGCGGGCGGCTCCAGCCCCGGCTTGATCCGCGCCTCGTAGATGAAGGTGTAGACCGCCCAGGCGCCGGCCGCGACGATGGCGAGCGTCTGGGTCAGGCTCGCGGCCCGCTCCACCGTGAAGCGCGCTCTCCCGCCCTCGTCCGTCATCCGGCCTCCCCGCGTCCCCTCCCCGCCAGAACCGCGGGCGGCGGGCGCCGTTCCCGTGCAGGGCCGCGTGAGCGCGTCGGATTCTCCTTTCCTCCGGGCCGGTTTTTGAGGAAAACCCCGTGGCCATGAACATCCTTCTGATCGGTTCGGGCGGGCGCGAGCACGCGCTGGCCTACGCCCTCGCCAAGAGCCCCCTCTGCACCCGCCTGTTCACCGCGCCCGGGAATCCGGGCACGGCCGAGCACGGCGAGAACCGCCCCGACCTGCCCGTCTCGGACCACGCGGCGGTCCGCGCCTTCTGCGAGGCCGAGGCGGTCGGCCTCGTGGTGGTGGGGCCCGAGGCGCCCCTCGTCGCGGGCCTCGTCGACGACCTGACCGCCGCCGGGATCCGCGCCTTCGGGCCGACGCGGGCCGCCGCCCAGCTCGAGGGCTCGAAGGGCTTCACCAAGGATCTCTGCGCCGCCTACGCCATCCCGACCGCGGCCTTCGCGCGCTTCTCCGCGCTCGAGCCGGCGCTGGAATACCTGCGCGAGACCGGCGCGCCGATCGTCGTGAAGGCGGACGGGCTCGCCGCCGGCAAGGGCGTCACGGTCGCCGAGACGCTGGAGCAGGCGGAAGGGGCGGTGCGCGCGCTCCTCGCCGAGCCCGGCGCCGAGATCGTGATCGAGGAATGCCTCGTCGGCGAGGAGGCAAGCTTCTTCGCCCTCTGCGACGGCACCCGCGCGATCCCCGTCGGCACGGCCCAGGACCACAAGCGCGTCTTCGACGGCGACCGGGGCCCGAACACGGGCGGCATGGGCGCCTACTCGCCCGCCTCCATCGTGACGCCGGAGATCGAGCGCGCCGTGATGGAGGGGATCATCGCGCCGACGCTCCGGGGCATGCGCGAGCGGGGCATGCCCTTCACCGGCATCCTCTATGCCGGGCTGATGCTGACCGCGGACGGGCCCAAGCTCATCGAGTACAACACCCGCTTCGGCGACCCCGAGGCGCAGGTGCTGATGCCGCGCCTCGCCTCGGACCTCGTCCCCGCCCTGCTCTCGGCCTGCGACGGCGACCTCTCCGGCGTCGCCCTCGAATTCGACCCGCACCGGGCGGCGCTCACCGTGGTGATGGCGGCGGCGGGCTATCCGGGCACGGTGGTGCGGGGCTCCGAGATCCGCGGCGTGGCGGAGGCCGCGGCGAGCGACGCCACCTTCGTGTTCCAGGCCGGCACCCGCGCCGAGGGCGGGCGGCTCCTCGCCGATGGCGGGCGCGTGCTCGCGGTCACGGCACTCGGCGACAGCGTGATGGAGGCGCAGGCCCGCGCCTACGCCGCCATCACCCGGATCGACTGGCCCGAGGGCTTCTGCCGCCGCGACATCGGCCGCCGCGCCGTGGCGCGCGAGGTCGCGGGCGAGGGGATCTGACCGGCCCCGGACGCGGCGCCCGGGGCGTGGCATCCGGGGCGCACCCCGCCGGGAAAGTGCGGCCGGTTACCCCGCGTTCACCCTGTTCCGGTTGAATCGTGGCCGGCCTCCCCGCCAGAACGGGGCGAGCCCTAGCCGAACCACGAAAGCCCGGTCGATGACGCACGCGCTGGCCCAACTCCTCCTCATGGTCGCCTCCGTCATGGGCGGCATCCTGTTCCTCGACGCGGTCGACGCGCCCGCCCGCCGGGCCGCCAAGCGGCTCGCCGGCGTGGCGAAGGGCTTCCAGGACAAGTAGGCGGCTCAGGCGGCCTCCGCGGCCCGCCCGCGCAGGGCCGCCAGCATCTCGGCGACCTCGCCGGCCGGGCGCGGCGGGCTGAACAGGAAGCCCTGGATCTCGTCGCACCCCTCCGCCCGCACCGCGGCGAGCTGGTCGGCCGTCTCGATCCCCTCCACCACCGTGGTGATGCCGAGGTTGGCGCCGAGCCCGACCAGCGCCCGGATGATCGGCCCCGATTCCGCGAGGTGGCCCGCCTCGCGCACGAAGGAGCGGTCGATCTTGATCTTGTCGAAGGGGAAGCGGCGCAGGTAGCTCAGGCTCGAATAGCCGGTCCCGAAATCGTCCATCGAGATCCGGATGCCGGTGCGGCGCAGCAGGTGCAGGGTCTCCAGGTTCGCCTCGGTGTCGTCGAGGAGGACGCTCTCGGTGATCTCCAGCTCCAGCCGCTCCGGCCTCAGGCCGCTGGCGGCCAGCGCCAGCAGCACGGTCTGGGCGAAGGCGCGGTGGCGCAGCTGCACCGCGGAGACGTTGACGGCGAGGCTGATCTCGGCCGGCCAGGCGGCGGCGTCGCGGGTCGCCTGGTTCAGCACCCACGCGCCGAGGGGCACGATCAGCCCGGTCTCCTCCGCGACGGGGATGAAGGTCGCCGGGCTGATCAGGCCGTGCTCCGGGTGGCGCCAGCGCATCAGCGCCTCGAGGGTGGTGACGGAGCCGCTGCCGGCCTCGACCAGCGGCTGGTAGTGCAATTCGAAGGCGCCGGTGCCCACGGCCGCGCGCAGATCCCGTTCCAGGGCGCGGCGCGCCTCCGCCGTCTCGTCCATCGCGGCCTCGAACAGGCAGGCCTGGCCCCGCCCGCCGCCCTTGGCGTGGTAGAGGGCGGTGTCGGCGTTGCCCAAGAGCCGCTCGACGTCGTCCGTCCCGGCGCCGGCCATGGCGATGCCGACGCTCATGCCGATCTCGACCGCGTAGATCCCGAGTTCGTAGGGGGCGCTCACCACCGCGATCAGCCGCTCGGCGAGCGTCAGGGCGCCGCCCTCGTCGGCGACCCGGTGCAGCACGGCGAACTCGTCGCCGCCGAGACGGGCCACGAGGTCGCCGCCGCGGACATGGGCGCGCAGGCGGTCCGCCACCGCGCGCAGGAGCCCGTCGCCGACCGCGTGGCCGTGGGTGTCGTTGACCGCCTTGAACCGGTCGAGGTCGAGGCAGAGCAGGGCGAGGCGCTGGCCCTCGTCCACCCGCCCATTCCCCATCAGGCCGATCCCGTGCTCGCGCAGGGCGGTGCGGTTCGGCAGGTCGGTCAGGGCGTCGTGGCGGGCCATGTGGGCGATGCGCGCCTCGTTGCGGCGGCGCTCGGTGATGTCCTCGAAGGTGGAGACCCAGCCGCCGCCCTCGATCAGGCGGTAGCAGACGGCGAGGATGCGCCCGTCCGCGAGTTCCCGGTGGGTCGGCCCGGCCTCGTCGGCGATGAGCGCCAGACGGGTGCCCTCGCACAGGCTGTCGACGGTGATCTCCCGCCGGTACCAGCCCTGCGCCACCAGGAGTTCGCAGAGCTCGCGCTGGCTCATGCCGAAGCGCACCGCCTCCGGCGGCAGGCCGAAGATCTCGCGGTAGCGGTGATTGCAGACGACGAGGCGCGACGCGGCGTCGAACATGCACAGGCCCTGCACCATGTTGCTGAGCGCCGCCTCGAAGAGGCGGTTCTGCTCGGCGAGGCGCAGGTTCGAGCTCTTCAGGTCGGCGAGCGCCGTCGAGAGGGCGGAGCGCGCCGCCTGCTCGCGGCTCACGTCGGTGCCGACGCCGCGATAGCCCTCGAAGGCGCCGCCGCGCCCGAAGCGGGGCTCCCCGCTGACGCGCAGCCAGCGCGTGCCGCCGTCCGGATGGGAATAGGGGTAGTCGAAATCGCGAAACCCCTCGCGCCGCGCCATCGCCTCGCGGTAAGGCTTCCAGTGGGCCTCGTCCCCGCCGTTGACCGCGATCGCGAGGCGGGAGCGGCCCATCAGATCGGCGACGTCCCGTCCGAGGAAGCGGCCGATGCCGGGGCTCAGGTAGGTGAAGCAACCGTCCGCGCCGGTCTCCCAGAACCAGTCCGAGGCGACCTGCGCGAAATCTTCCAGGAGCTGTGCGGGCATCGGACCACCGTCGCGGTACGCGCTCATCTTCCCGGGCATGTCTTAAGAATTGTTCTCGGCCGAATTCTGCGCAGGCTGCACAATATTCGGGCTTGTTGCGTCGAGCGAATGCACGAATGGGAGCCGGAATGCTCCGGGCGGGTTGGTTCCGGCACCCGCGAAAAGGCTCAGGGAGGCGTGTCATGGACGAAGATGTCGGTGGGGATCTGTTCCCGGGCTTCGAGGCTCTCTGGATCGAGGGGCCGGGCGGGCGCGCCTTCGCGCGGGCCGGCGGCCCGGCGGAGGCGCCGCCCCTCCTCCTGCTGCACGGCTTCCCGCAGACGCACGCGATGTGGCACCGCCTCGCCCCCGACCTCGCCCGCGACCACCGGGTGATCTGCCTCGACCTCAAGGGCTACGGCTGGTCGGCGGCGCCCGCGGGCGGGCCGGATCACGTGGCCTATGCCAAGCGCACCCTCGGGCGCGAGATCGTGGCCCTGATGGAGAAGATCGGCCACGTCCATTTCGCGCTCTGCGGGCACGACCGGGGCGCCCGCGTCGCCTACCGGCTCGCCCTCGACGAGCCCGGCCGGGTCGCCCGCCTCGCTCTCCTCGACATCGTGCCGACGCTGGTCCAGTGGGAGCGGATCGAGGCGCAGCCGGGCGCGAACCCGCACTGGCCCTTCCTGGCGGAGCCGGCGCCGCGCCCGGAGGACGAGATCCTGGCCCGCGGCCCGGACACCTATTTCGAGGGCCTGCTCGCCGGCTGGACGAAGGCGAAGGACCTCGCGCCCTTCGATCCGCGGGCGCTCGCCCTCTACCGGCAATCCTGGAACGTGCCCGAGCGCATCCACGCGATGTGCGAGGATTACCGGGCGGGCGCGGGGCCCGACCGGGCGGCGGACGCGGCCGACCTCGCCGCCGGCCGCACCCTGCCGATGCCGGTCCTCGTCCTGTCGAGCGACGCCTATCTGGAGCCGGGCAGGCCCGAGACGGCGCTGGCGTCCTGGCACCGCACCTTCGCGCCGCGGGCGACGGGCGAGATCATCCCGTCCGGGCATTTCCTGGCCGAGGAGAACCCGGGCCGGACGCTGAGCGCCCTGCGCGCCTTCCTGGCGGGCTGACCGGTCGCCGGCGCCGGCGCTCCCGGCGCGGGCGCGACGCACCACCTCTCCCGTCCGGGAGAGGTCGAGTGCGCGTGAGCGCACCGGGTGAGGGGTGCGACCTGTCCGGAAAGACCTGTCCCCCTCACCCTGTCCCTCTCGGAACGAGACGGGGCCCGCGCACGATCCGTCCGGGAGCGCCTCGCCCGAGCGCGGTCAGAACCGCTCGACCCAGGGGCGGAGCGCCACCTCCGAGGTCCAGGCGCTGCGGTCCTGGCGGAGGAGGTCGCGATAGGCGCGGGCGATGGCGTCGGGATCGAGGGTGCTGTCCGGCGCGTCCGGGGGTTCGCCCCCGCGGGCCGGGTTCCGGATGGCGCCGTCGATCACGAAATGGGCGACGTGGATGCCCTGGGGCTGCAATTCGCGCGCGAGGCTCTCGGAGAGGCCCCGCAGGGCGAACTTGCCCATGGCGAAGGGGCTCGACCCGGCAAAGCCCTTCAGGCTGGCCGAGGCGCCCGTGAACAGGAGCGCCCCGTGCCGGGCGGGCAGCATGCGCCGGGCGGCCGCCTGCGCCACCAGGAAGCCGCCGAAGGCCGTCACCGCGAGCGCCCGCTCCACCGCCGCCGGATCGAGATCGACGAGGGGGCCGCGCAGGCGCCCGCTCGCGTTGTAGACCACCACGTCCGGGTGGCCGCCGAGCGCCAGCTCCAGCCGGGCGAACAGCGCCTCGACCTCGGCCGGGCGGCACGCGTCGCAGGCGTGGATGGCCGCCCCGGTCTCGGCCGCGAGGGCGTCGAGCTTGCCGACGTCGCGGGCGGCGAGCCCGACCCGCATCCCCTCCCCCGCGAAGAGCCGGGCGAGCGAGGCGCTGAGCCCCGAGCCGGCCCCGACGATGAGGGCGCGCTGGTAGCGTGGAATCATCCCGTCTCTCCCTCTGGCTCGCGCCGCGCCGCGAAGAAGCCGCGCAGCAGTTGCGCCGCCTCCGCCTCCCGCAGGCCCCCGTAGACCTCCGGCGCGTGGTGGCAGGTCGGCTGGTTGAACACCCGCGACCCGTGCTCGACGCCGCCGCCCTTCGGGTCGGAGGCGGCGAAGTAGAGCCGCCGGATCCGCGCGAAGGAGATGGCGCCCGCGCACATCGGGCAGGGTTCGAGCGTCACGTAGAGGTCGCAGCCGGTCAGGCGCTCGTCGCCGAGGCGAGCGCAGGCGGCGCGGATCGCCAGGATCTCGGCGTGCGCGGTCGGGTCGCTCAAGGCGCGGGGCCGGTTGTGCGCCACAGCCAGCACCGCGCCGTCGCGCACGATCGCGGCGCCGACCGGAACCTCGCCCTCGGCGGCGGCCCGGCGGGCGGCCGCGAAGGCGAGGCTCAGCGGGTCGGGAGGGAGGGGGTCGGGTCCGGGCACGGGCCGCAATCTAGGCGCGGCCGGGCGGCGGGGGAAGCGCCCATGCCCCCTGCGGACGAGGGCGCGCGGCGGCCTCGCGGCCGGGGCCGGAGGAACTGAATGGCGCGGCCCGGCGTAAAGTCGGGACGTAGGGAACGCCGCCGGGCGCGAGCTTCAGGCGGCGGACGACGTCCGGAACCGCCGGCCCAGCTTGGCCGTTGAACCGGCAACATAATCGAAGTCACGGAGAACACCATGATCGGTTGGGCAGTCACCTTCCTCGTCGTCGCCGTCATCGCAGCCCTGCTCGGGTTCGGCGGCATCGCGGGCACCGCCATGGAGGCGGCCAAGATCGTCTTCTTCGTCGCGATCGCGCTGTTCCTCATCTCCGCCGTGTTCGGCGTGATGCGCGGCCGTTCGCCGAGGCTCTGACGAGCCGGCAAACCCGGATCGATCCGGCGGGAGAGGCGGCCTTCGTGGCCGCCTCTGTCGTTTTCAGGGGCCGCGCGGATTCGGGCCCGCGCCCGTCAGGTCCGCATCGCCCTCGCGCGGCCCGCCCGCCTCTGTTATGGGGCGCCCATGAACGCGACCCCGCCCGACGACAAGCCCGAGACCGACCTGCCCGGCGACCGCCCGGACGCGGCTCCCGCCTCCCCTGCCCCCGCCTGGGCGCCCGCGACCGACGCGGGCGTGCCGGGCCCGGATTCCGAGGCCCGCCCGAAGCCCCGCCGTCAGGCCGCGGCGAAGCCCGAGCGCAGCGCGGAGCCCCGCAAGGCCGCGAAGGGACGACGCGCCGAGACCGCCGCGGAGGCGCCCCCCGAGGGCGAGGGCACGCCCGAGGGCGAGCGCATCGCCAAGGCGATCGCGCGGGCCGGGATCGCCTCGCGCCGCGACGCGGAGGCGATGATCGCGGAGGGGCGCGTCAGCCTCAACGGCGAGATCCTGGACTCGCCCGCCATCAACGTCACGGATGCCGACCAGATCACCGTCGACGGCGAGCCCCTGCCCGCCCGCGAGCGCACGAGGCTCTGGCTGTTCCACAAGCCCCGCGGCCTCGTGACCACGGCCCGCGACCCCGAGGGGCGCCAGACCGTGTTCGAGACCCTGCCCGAGGATCTGCCCCGCGTGGTGGCGGTCGGCCGGCTCGACATCAACACCGAGGGTCTCCTCCTCCTCACCAACGACGGCGGCCTCGCCAAGGTGATCGCCCATCCCGACACGGGCTGGCTGCGCCGCTACCGGGTGCGCGCCCACGGCGAGACGACCCAGGCCGAGCTCGACCGTCTGCGCAAGGGCGTCACCATCGAGGGCATGGAGTACGGACCCGTCGAGGCGAGCCTGGACCGGGTGCAGGGCGACAACCTCTGGCTGACGCTGGGGCTCCGCGAGGGCAAGAACCGCGAGGTCAAGCGCATCCTCGAGCATCTCGGCCTCTCCGTGAACCGGCTGATCCGCCTCTCCTTCGGGCCCTTCCAGCTCGGTGACCTGGAGGCCGGCCTCGTCGAGGAGGTGCGCACCAAGGTGCTGAAGGAGCAGCTCGGCCCCGGCCTCTCGGCGCAGGCCGAGGTCGATTTCGAGAGCCCGGTGCGCGAGCCCGTCTCCCCGTTCGGCTCGCCGAAGGCGGCGGCGCGCGAGGCCGCCGCCGCGGCGCGGGGCGCGGCCCGCGGAGACACCCGGCGGGAGGGCCCGCCCCGGCGCGGTGGCGAGGCGCCGCCGCGGGGCGTCCCGGCCGGGCGCGGCGGACCGGGCTTCCCGGCGGAGCGCCCCCCGGCCCGCGTGCCCACCGGCGGCATGGGGCCCGGGCCCCGCCGCTCGGTCTGGCGGTCGGACGAGACGGATGGCCCCGCACCCCTGCGTCCGGCCAAGGTGCCCCGCCGCGGCGCCGACCCGAAGGCGGAGCGCGCGGCCGCCGCCGAGCGGGGGCGCGAGCGTGTCGGCTCGATCCAGACCGGCGAGCGCCGCGTCCTGGTGGAGCGCCTGAAGGCGAGCCCGCCGGAGCCGGCCCCCGAGCCGCACCGCCGCACCAAGTTCGCCACCCTCGACCCCGTGACCGGCGCCCGGACGTTCGCCCGCGCCAAGGGGGCGCGGGTGCCAAGGGTGGCGGGGGTGCGGAGGGTGCCGGGCGCGCGCCGTCCGAGCGGCGGGGTTCGCCGGGCGAGGCGCGCCTGACCCGCACCGGCCCGCGCAGCGAGCGTCCGGACCGGGACCGTCCGGACCGGGACCGCCCTGCCCGCGAGCGTCCTGCCCGCGAGCGACCCGATCAGGATCGTCCCTTCCGGGAGCGTCCCTCCCGGGGCGAGACTTCGCGCGGCGGCCCCCGAGCGGAGACGCGCGGCGGCCCACGGGCGGAGACCGGCAACCGCGGCCCGGCGGCCGGCGCCCGCTGGCGCCAGGAGGGCGGCGAGGGAGAGGCACGCCGGTCGAGCGGTCCGCGCCCCGGCCCCGGGGCGACGCCAAGCCCGGCGGCTTCGGCGGCAGGCCCGGCGGCAAGCCCGGAGGCAAGCCGGGGGGCCGGTTCGGGGACAAGCCCGGCGGCGGCTTCCGCGGCAAGCCGGAGGGCCGCGCCGGCGGCGGCAAGCCCAGTGGCGGCAAGCCCGGTGGCGGCAAGCCCGGCGGGGGGTTCGGCGGTAAGCCCGGCGGCCGGCCGGGCCCGCGCGCCGGCGGCGGCAAGGCTGGCGGCAGGCCCGGCGGCAAGCCCCGCGGCGGGCGGTGAGGATCGTCGGGGGCGCGCTCCGCGGCCGGCGCCTCGCCGCGCCGCGCACGGACGCGATCCGCCCGACCTCGGACCGCCTGCGGGAAGCCCTGTTCAACGTGCTGGCCCACGCCTACGCGGACGCGGTCTCCGGCGCGCGTGTGCTCGACCTGTTCGCCGGGACCGGCGCCCTCGGCTTCGAGGCGCTCTCCCGGGGCGCGTCCTACGCGCTCCTCGTCGACGAGGGGGCGGAGGCGCGCGCCCTCATCCGCCAGAACATCGAGGCGCTGGGGCTCGAGGGCGCCACCCGCCTGTTCCGCCGGGACGCGACGCGGCTCGGCCCGGCGGGGACGAGCGGGCGCTTCGCCCTCGCCTTCTGCGATCCGCCCTACGGCCGCGACCTCGCGCCTGCGGCGCTCTCCTCGGCGGCGGAGGGCGGCTGGCTGGAGCCCGGCGCCCTCGCGGTGATCGAGGAAGCCGCGGACGCCGCGCTCACCCTGCCGCCGGCCTTCAAGTGCCTGGAGCGGCGGGTCTATGGGGACACGGCGGTGATGATCGCGCTCTACGCGGATGGTGCCGGTTCGTGATCGCTCCGGGCCCGCTCAGCGGCGCCCGAACAGCCTCTCGATGTCGGTGAGGCTCAGCGTCACGAAGGTCGGGCGGCCGTGGTTGCAGGAGCCCGAGAGCGGCGTCGCCTCCATCTCGCGCAGCAGCGCGTTCATCTCCTCCGGCCGCAGGCGCCGCCCCGCCCGGATCGAGCCGTGGCAGCTCATCCGCGAGAGCACCGCGTCGAGCCGCCGCCCCAGCGGCCCCGCGGATTCCGGCTCCGCCTCGGCCCCCTCCTCCAGCCCGCTCTCGGCCAGCGCGTCGAGGATGTCCGTGACGAGGTCGCGGATCGAGGCCTGCCCCAGGATCGCGGGCACCTCGCGCACCAGCACGGCGCCGGGGCCGAAGGCCTCGACCGTCAGCCCGAGCCGGTCGAGGTCGGCCGCCGCCGCAACGAGGCGCTCCGCGTCGTGGGACGCCATCTCGACGACGTCCGGGATCAGCAATCCCTGCCGGGCGATGCCGCCCTCCGCCCGCTCCCGCTTGAGCCGCTCGTAGACGAGGCGCTCGTGGGCGGCGTGCTGGTCGACGAGGACGATCCCGTCGCGGGTCTGGGCGACGATGTAGGTCTCGTGGAGTTGCGCCCGCGCGGCCCCGAGCGGATGGTCGAGGGGCTCGCTCCCGGGCCCCGCGCGCCACTCGGCCGCCGGCGGGGCCAGGGGGGGATCCGAAAGGCCGGGTTCGAGCAGCGCCTGGGCCGCCTCGCCGAAGCCCTGCGGCTCCGGGGCGGGCCCGTCCGCCTCCCGCCAAGGCTCCGACGGCGCGCCGAAGGATGGCGCCCGGCCGGGGTGGAAGCTCGGCCGGGCCGGGCGGAACAGGCTCGGGGCGGCCGCGCCCGTATGCGGGCGCAGCGGCGCCGGCCCGTCCTCCGGACCCGCCGCCGGACCCTCCGCCCATGCCGGCCGCAGGGCCTCGAGCGCGCGGGCGGCGCCCGTGGTGGCGGAGCGGGCACCGCCCCGGCGCAGGGCCTCGTGGATCGCGCTGACGATCAGGGCCCGGACGAGGCCCGGATCGCGGAACCGCACCTCGGTCTTGGCCGGGTGCACGTTCACGTCGACGAAGCCCGCGTCGCAGGTGAGGCAGAGCGCCAGGACCGGATGCCGGTCGGAGGCCATGGTGTCGGCGTAGGCGCCGCGCACGGCGCCCAGCAGCAGCCGGTCGCGCACCGGCCGTCCGTTCACCGTGAAGTGGATGTGGGTGGCCGCCCCCCGGTGGAAGGTCGGCAGCCCGACATGACCCGCGAGCGCGAGGCCCTCCCGCGCCATCGAGAGCGGCAGCGCGTTCGGCCCGAAATCGGGTCCGAGCACCGCCACGAGCCGGCGCAGCATCGCTTCCGGCCCCCCTCCGTCTCGGCCGGGAAGACGATCGGCTGGCCGGATTCGGTGCGGAGCGTGAAGCGGATGCTGGGCTCGGCCACCGCCAGACGGCGCAGCATGTCGGCGATGGCCGCCGTCTCGGCTCGGTCGGATTTCAGGAACTTGAGTCGGGCGGGCGTCGCCGAGAACAGATCGGTCACCTCGATGCGGGTGCCGCGGGCGGCAGGTGCCGGGCGCACCGCGCCCTTGATGCCGGCATCGACGGTGAGGCTCGCGCCGGACGAGGCATGCGCCGTCCGGGTGGTGATCGTGAGGCGCGCCACAGCCGCGATCGAGGGCAGCGCCTCGCCGCGAAAGCCTAAGGAGGCGATGCGGGTGAGGTCCCCGTCCGGCAGCTTCGAGGTGGCGTGGCGCTCGACCGCGAGCGCCAGATCCTCCGGATCCATGCCGATGCCGTCGTCGACGACCCGGATCAGGCGGCGCCCGCCCCCCTCGATCGTCACCTCGACCGAGCGGGCGCCAGCGTCGATCGCGTTCTCGACGAGTTCCTTCACGGCCGAGGCCGGCCGCTCCACCACCTCGCCCGCGGCGATGCGATCGACGAGGATGGGGTCGAGGCGGCGGACCGGGCGGGCAGGGCTGGGCATGCCGCGTCACTATAGGGGTCGGCCCGCGCCTGCGCGAGCCGACCCAGGCGCTTGCCCGCCCCTCAGCGCGTATAGGTGAAGGTGCTGATCTGGCAGACGTTGATGTTGTTGCGCACCAGCGACTGGCCGTTCTCGAACACCGCCTTGAAGTCGTAGCGGCAGGCGCCCGAGCCATCGTCGATGTTGATGTCGAAAGTTTCCCCGTTCTCGATCACGTCACGGCCGAGAATGTCCTCTTCCCAATCGTCCGTGCCGGTCGTGGAAGCGTAGAAGTGCTTGATCGACATGCCGGTCTTGTTGACGATGTCGACGTGCCGATTGGCGGCCGTCGCGGTGCCGACGGCAAGCAGCAGCATCCCGGCCGCGCCGAGCGCGCCGAGAAGAGACGAAATGCGCATGGTCCAATCCCCCGAATCGGCCATCTCTGTGGCCGAGCTTGGGCGTAGCGCGGATCGATTGAGGTTCCAAGTATAGTCTCTGAGCCGTTATTGATCAGGGCGAGAACAGATTTTGTCAGGCGACGCCAGAGCGGAGCAGATCGTGGTAGTGCACGATGCCGACCGGGCGGCCCTCCTCCACGACGATCAGCGCCGTGATCTTCATGGATTCCTGGATCTCCAGGGCCTTGGCGAGCAGGGTCTCAGGGTTCACCGTGCGGGGATGCGTGCTCATCACCGCCTCGACGCAGACCCGGTCGAGGTCGGTTCGGAACACGTTGCGGCGCAGGTCGCCGTCCGTGACGATGCCGGCAAGGCGCCCGTCGGCCTCGACCACGATCACCGAGCCGAAGCCCTTGGCGTCGATCTCGGCGATGGCCGCCCGCATCGGCGTGCCGCGGGCGACGACGGGCAGCTGCGCGCCCGTGTGCATGACCTCGCGCACCTGCCGGAGCGAGGCGCCGAGGCGTCCGCCCGGGTGGTAGATCGAGAATTCCCGTGCCGAGAAGCCGCGCGCCTCCAGGAGCGCCACCGCGAGCGCGTCGCCCAGCGCCAGCTGCATGGCGGTGGAGGTCGTCGGCGCCAAGCCGTTCGGGCAGGCTTCCCGGGCCTTCGGCAGGGCCAGGCAGACGTCGGCCTCGCGCCCGAGCGTCGAGGCCGCGTTCGACGTGATCGCAACGAGCCCGACGCGGTAGCGCTTGGCGTAGCCGATGATGTCGGCGAGTTCCGTCGTCTCGCCGGACCAGGAGAGCGCCACCACCACGTCGTCCGGCTGCACCATGCCGAGATCGCCGTGGCTCGCCTCGGCGGGGTGAACGTAGAGGGCGGGCGTGCCCGTGGAGGCCAGCGTCGCCGCGATCTTGCGGCCGATATGGCCGGACTTGCCCATGCCGGTGAGGATCACCCGGCCCCGCGCCCGGCCGATCCGCTCGACCGCCGCGGTGAAGGGCGCGCCGAGGCCGTTCGCCACCGCCTCCATCAGGCAAGCGAGGCCCTCGCGTTCGGTGCCGATGGTGCGAAGCGCTGAGGCGACCGCTGCCCCGGCTGCTCCCCCAACGGTCTCCGCCGCCTCGTCGCGCTCGCCGATCCGCTGTGCCAGGGCCATGAACGGGCCGCTCCCCTCGCTGTGCCGTTGCGGGCCCCGCGAGGCCCGATCCGCGGGATCCTTGGCCGGCGAATGTGGTCTCAGCGGGGCCGGGCCGGCAGGGTACGGCCGGGGCCGTTAAGGCACTGCTAACCCTGTTCGTTTACCGACAGTCAAGCTGCGGGCCGCCCGGCACCCCTCGGTGCGCGCGGGCCCGGGGTATCGACGCGACGGCCCCACCCGCGACGGGCGGACCGCCCGCGGGGCACGGGCGGGGGACAAAGGCCGGTGAAGCGGGGCAGGCCGATCGCGCAAGGAAGGCGAGTGCCGGGCCGCGTCGTCGGCCCGGCCTTGGGCGGCCTCGCGCTGCTCGCGGCCATCGGCGGCCCCGCTCTCGCTCAGAGCCCGAATTTCACGGCCACGAGCCCCGTCACGGGCCAGCCCGACAATCCGGGTGCGGGCCTCCTCGCCGGACAGGACGGCCTGCCGACGCTCCGCCCGAACCGCGACCCCGGCGCGCCGGCATCCGGGCTCGCCGGTTTCTCCGCCGAGGGCGAGGACTCGGCCGGCAGCGCCACGGGCCGGTCGGCGCCCAGCCCCGGGACGCAGGCCCGCCTCACGGGCCGAAGTGCCGCCGTCACCGGCCTCGAGGCGAGCAACCGCGCCCTCTCGACCCTGTTGCGCCAGCGCGCGGCTCCGCCCCGGCGCATCGGCACGGCGACGCGCCGGATCACGCAGCAGGCGACGCAGATCCCGCCGCCCGCGCTGCGCCTCAGCCCGGTCGTGCAGAACCCGGTCGTCGGCGTGCCCCTGCCCGCCCTCTCGCCGGCCTTCCTGCCGACGCTCGGCCTGCAGACGCCGGGCTCGCTCCTCGCCAACGCCCTGCGCCGGCCGCTCGCCACCGACGACGCCTACGCGCCGCTTGGGATCAGGCTCGGCAGCTTCACGCTGTTCCCGTCCTTCACGCAGAGCCTCGGCTACGACACCAACCCGGACCAGACCACGAACCGGCTGGCGCGGGGCTCGGTGGCCCTGAGGAGCGAGGGCGAGCTCAATTTCCGCAGCGATTGGTCGGCGCATGAGTTCGCGGGCGAGTTGCGCGGCGGCTACTCGAACTTCCCTGAGAACGACGCGGCGAGCCGGCCGAACGGGGCCGGCGCGGTGCGGCTTCGCCTCGATGCCAACCGGGACTTGCGCGTCGATGTGGAGGGGCGCTTCCTCGTCGACACGCAGCGCACGAGCAGTCCCGACCTACAGGCGGCGGCGGTCTTTCGGCCGATCGTGGCGACCTACGGCACCTCGCTCGGCGCCACCCAGAATTTCAACCGCCTGCAGGTCTCGCTGCGCGGCTCGGTCGACCGCTCGGAATTCGAGGATGCCCGCCTCTCGAACGGCACGGTCCTGCCCCAGTCCGACCGCAACCTGAACCAGTACGGCCTGCGCCTGCGCACGGCCTACGAGATATCGCCGGTGATCACGCCCTTCGTGGACCTTCTGGCGGATACCCGGATCTACGACCTGCAACGCGACTCGACGGGCCTGCGGCGCGACTCGGACGGCGTCGGGATCACGGCGGGCGCCACCTTCGCCCTCGCCCGCACCGTCACGGGCGAGGTCTCGGCGGGCTTCCAGCACCGCACCTACGTCGATCCGTCGCTGCACGACATCAACGCGCCGCTCCTCAACGCGGCGCTCGTCTGGAGCGCCAGCCCGCTGACCACCGTGCGCTTCGGTGTGGTGAGCGGCGTGACCGAGACGGCGGTGCAGGGGTCGAGCGGCATCCTGACGGAGGCGACGACGCTCGAGGTCCAGCACGACCTCCTGCGCAACCTCTCAATCACGTTGGGCGGGGCGCTCCTCAACAACGAGTACGAGGGGACGAACATCCGCGAGACGGGATTCTCGGCGACCGCCCGGCTCGATTACCGCTTCAACCGCTGGCTGGCGTTCCGCGGCAGCTACATCTACCAGCAGATTGACAGCACGGTTGCGGGCGCGAGCTTCAAGGACAACACCCTGCTGTTCGGCGTGCGGGTGAACCCCTGAAGCTGGCGGAACTCCGGATTCAGCCCCCGCGGACCAGGGCCAGCGAGGCGCCGGACTTGGTGAGCGCCCCGTCGAGGGAACCGCCGCCCTGGCGAAGGCGCGCCGCCACGGTGCCGCCGGCCTGATAGAGGTAAACCTCGCCGTCCCGGTAGTCCCAGGCCGTCACCTTGGCGAGATCCTTGTTGGCGCAGCCCGCGGCCGAGGCTTTGTAGAGGTCGAGCGCCGGCGCGCTCGACAGCGACACCTTGCAGCTCGCGCCCGCCGCGTCCCGCGCGGTCCAGCTGCCGACGACGGCCGAGCGGCCGGTCGCCACCACCGGCGGCGGGGCAGGCGGCGGGGTGACGGGCTCCGCGATGACGTTCGAGCCCGGCGCCACGACCGCGACTTCGCCGCCTACGGGCGGCGGCCCGTCGGGAGCAGCGCTCGCGCCGGGCGGGGGGCGAGCGGGGCCGCGGTCACGGCGCCGGAGGGCACGGCCGGCACGGTCGGTTCGAGCGCCGCCTGCGGGCCGACGCCCGCCCGCGCACGCGGCCCGTCGAAGCGCGAGGTGCCGCAGGCCGCGAGGCTGACGGTGAGCGCGGCGACGGCGAGAGACGACAGCAACTGGCGCGGCATCGATCCACTTCCCTTCAGCGCCTCGACCCGGCGCCTTTGCCCGCCTGCCTCACCGGCAAATGCGCTACCCGCAAGGCGAGGACGGGGGTGCCCCGTGGGGATTGCCGGGGTGTGGCCGGTTTTCGGGGAAGTGTGGCGGGCGCGCCTCACCGGGCGCCCGCAGGCCGCCTTCAGACCTCGCGGGCGATCATCATCTTCTTGATCTCGGCGATCGCCTTCGCCGGATTCAGGTTCTTCGGGCAGGTGTTGGCGCAGTTCATGATCGTGTGGCAGCGATAGAGTCGGAACGGATCGTGGAGCCCGTCGAGGCGCTCGCCCGTGTTCTCGTCGCGCGAGTCGATCAGCCAGCGATAGGCCTGGAGCAGCGCCGCCGGCCCCAGGAAACGGTCGCCGTTCCACCAGTAGCTCGGGCAGCTCGTGGTGCAGCAGGCGCACAGGATGCACTCGTAGAGCCCGTCGAGGCGGGCGCGGTCCTCGGGCGTCTGCTTCCACTCGGTCTCGGGCGCGGGCGTCTCGGTCTGCAGCCAGGGCTCGATGGCCGCGTGCTGGGCGAAGAAGTTCGTCAGGTCCGGCACGAGGTCCTTCAGGACCGGCATATGCGGCAGGGGATAGATCCGCACGGCGGCGGTCTTCTTGCCCGCCGCGTGCTCCTTGCAGGCGTCGATGCCCATCGTGCAGGCGAGCGCGTTCTGCCCCTCGATGTTCATGGCGCAGGAGCCGCAGATGCCCTCGCGGCAGGAGCGGCGGAAGACCAGCGTCGAGTCGACCTTGTTCTTGATCCACAGGAGGGCGTCGAGGACCATCGGCCCGCAATCGTCCCGATCGACCTGATAGGTGTCGATCCGCGGGTTGGCGCCGTCGTCCGGGTTCCAGCGGTAGACCCGGAACTCGGTGAGGTTCTTCGCCCCCGTCGGCGCCGGCCAGGACCGGCCCTCACGGAGCTGGGAGTTCTTGGGAAGGGTGAACTGGGCCATGGATTTCTCGCTCTCACGAGCCGGAGACGCAGCGGCGACCTCGAGACGGGACCGCGTGTCCGCTCCTCTCGGGTCGCCGCATTCGGGAATGACGCGTCAGTACACCCGCGCCTTCGGCTCGATGTACTGGATCTCGTTCGACATCGTGTAGGTGTGGACCGGGCGGTAATCGATCGCGACTTGGTGGCTCGACTCGTCGAGCCAGGAGAGGGTGTGCTTCATCCACTCCCGGTCGTCCCGGTCGGGGAAGTCCTCGCGGGCGTGCGCCCCGCGCGATTCCTTGCGGTTGGCCGCCGATTCCATGGTGACGACCGCCTGGCCGATCAGGTTGTCGAACTCGAGCGTCTCCAGGAGGTCCGTGTTCCAGATCAGCGAGCGGTCGGTGATGCGGATGTCGGCGGCCGCGTTCCAAACTTCGTGGATCAGGCCCTTGCCCTCCTCCAGCACCTCGCCGGTGCGGAACACCGCGCAATTGTTCTGCATGGTCTTCTGCATCTCGAGGCGGAGCTGCGCGGTCGGTGTGGCGCCGTCGGCGTAGCGGAAGCGGTCGAGGCGCCCGAGCGCCTTGTCGGCCGAACCCTTGGGCAGCTCCGGCTGGCGCCCGTTCGCCTCGACGATCTCGGCGCAGCGCAGGCCCGAGGCGCGACCGAACACCACGAGGTCGATCAGCGAGTTCGAGCCGAGGCGGTTCGCCCCGTGCACCGAGACGCAGGCCGCCTCGCCGATCGCCATCAGGCCGGGCACCACGGTGTCGGGGTTGCCGTCCCGGAGGGTCAGCACCTCGCCGTGATAGTTCGTGGGGATGCCGCCCATGTTGTAGTGCACCGTCGGCAGAACGGGAATCGGCTCCTTCGTGACGTCGACGCCCGCGAAGATCTTGGCCGATTCCGAGATGCCGGGCAGGCGCTCGTGCAGGATCTTCGGGTCGAGATGGTCGAGGTGCAGGAAGATGTGGTCGCCTTGCCGGCCGACGCCGCGGCCGGCACGGATCTCCATCGTCATCGAGCGCGAGACCACGTCGCGGGAGGCGAGATCCTTCGCGCTCGGCGCGTAGCGCTCCATGAAGCGCTCGCCCTCGGAATTCGTGAGGTAGCCGCCCTCGCCGCGCGCGCCCTCCGTGATCAGGCAGCCGGCGCCGTAGATGCCGGTCGGGTGGAACTGCACGAACTCCATGTCCTGCAGCGGGAGCCCCGCGCGCAGCACCATGGCGTTGCCGTCGCCCGTGCAGGTGTGGGCGGATGTGGCCGAGAAGTAGGAGCGGCCGTAGCCGCCGGTGGCCAGCACCGTCATCTGGGCGCGGAACCGGTGGATCTCGCCCGATGCCTGGTCGATCGCGATGACGCCGCGGCAGCGGCCGTCCTCGTCCATGATCAGGTCGAGGGCGAAGTACTCGATGAAGAAGTTGGTGTGGTTCTTCACCGCCTGCCCGTAGAGGGTGTGGAGCATGGCGTGGCCCGTGCGGTCGGCCGCCGCGCAGGTGCGCTGGGCCGTGCCCTTGCCGTAGTCGGTGGTCATGCCGCCGAAGGGCCGCTGGTAGATCTTGCCCTCGTCCGTCCGCGAGAAGGGCACGCCCCAATGCTCCAGTTCGTAGACTGCCGCCGGGGCATTGCGCACGAGGTACTCGATCGCGTCCTGGTCGCCGAGCCAGTCCGATCCCTTCACGGTGTCGTACATGTGCCAGCGCCAATCGTCCGGCCCCATATTGCCCAGCGAGGCCGAGATGCCGCCCTGCGCCGCCACCGTGTGCGAGCGGGTCGGGAACACCTTTGTGATGCAGGCGGTGCGCAGGCCTGCCTGGCTGCAGCCGACCGTGGCGCGCAGGCCCGCGCCTCCGGCGCCCACCACGACCACGTCGAAGCTGTGGTCGTGGATAGTGTAGGCGGGCCGGCTCCCGTTCGTTCCGTTGGCCATCGGCGGCTCCTTGATCTCTCGGGGCTTCTCGGTCAGGCGAGGCGGGCGAGGCCCACGCGCAGGATCGCGTAGAGGCAGGCCACGGCGACGACGACCGCGTAGAAATTGTTGGCGAACAGCGCCGCGATGCGCAGAGCCTTGTCGTGGACGTAGTCCTCGATGATCACCTGCATGCCGAGCCGCATGTGGAGCGTCACCGAGATCACGGCGAGGATCAGTATCAGCGCGACGATCGGGTGGCCCATCAGCGCCACCGCCTCCGGATAGGGCCGGCCGGCCATCAGCGAGACGATCACCACGAAGGCGAGCATCAGGGGCGCGTTCGAGGCCGCAGTCAGGCGCTGCAGCCACCAGTGGCTGGCGCCGTGGCCGGAGGGGCCGAGGCCGCGGACGCGTGCGCGCGGCGTGCGGATCGAGAGGTTCGTGTTCTGGCGGTTGTCGGCCATCGGGGAGCCTCCTTCAGCGCAGGGTCAGGGCGAGCGCCCAGATGACGAGGGTCAGCGCCACCGAGCCGATCAGCGTGCCGCGGGACAGCCACATGCGCTCGCCGCGATCCAGCCCGACCCCGAAATCCCACACGAAGTGGCGCAGGCCCCCCAGCATGTGGTGCATCAGTATCCAGGTGTAGCCGAACAGGACGAGGAGCCCGAGCCACGAGCCGAAGAACCACGCGACCCAGGCGTAGGCGGCCGGGCCGGAAGCGAGCGCCACCAGCCAGATCGCGACGAGGGCCGAGCCGCCGTAGAGCGCCGTGCCGGTGACCCGGTGGAACACCGACATCGCCATGGTCCAGGTCCAGCGATAGATCTGGAGATGCGGCGAGAGCGGCTGGGCGACCGTAGGTCTGGCGGTGGGGGCCATGCGGATCCTCGGGTGCTTTCCGAAACTGGACTGTCTCTAAACTCACGTATCGCTAGTGCGGTGCAGCGCAACCCGCAATGCGACAAGGGGCGAACCCGTATCGGCTTGATACCGGCCGTCATCTGTCACGGTGCTCACGGCATCTGTCCCAGGATGCGCCACCACAAGTAGTCGAGCGGGGCAACCACAATCAGGGACACGAGGCCGAGCGCCAGGGTCAGGCGGGTCGCGTCGGCGAGGGCCACGCGCCCGAGGTCGCTCGCGAACACGATCGGGGGCGCCTGATAGGGCAGGAACAGGGTCGAGTAGCCGACCACCTGCACCATCACGACGCTCATCAGGTCGAGGCCCGTCGCCCGCGACATCTCCGAGGCGAGCGCGGTGTAGAGGGCGGGCGCCCCGTTCGCCGTGACGACGAGGGCGAGAGCGCTCGCGATCAGGGTCAGCACGCCGAAGTTCCGGGCCGGCGCGTCCGGCTCCAGCGGCGCGACTGCCAGCAGCGCGTGGCCGAGGCGCGCGCCGAGACCGGTCTCGTTGACGAGGGCGACGAGGCCGAGCAGCGCCGCGATGTAGAAGCAGGTCCTGAGGTTCACGGCGCCGAACGCCTCGGGCCGCAGCACGCCGATGCGGGGCAGAAGGCAGATCACCGCCGCCGAGAGGCCGACCCAGGCCGGGGCGATGTGGTGCAGGCTGTCGGTGACCCAGAGGGCCAGCGTGCCGACGAGGATCAGCGCCAGGCGCCGCTCTTCGCCCGAGAGCGGGGGCAGTGGTGGCAGGCTGGCCGCCGGCGCCTCCAGCCGGTCCGGGAAGATCCTCAGCGTCAGCCAGACGAGGAACGCGCCCTTCACGAGGGCCAGCACGGGCGCGTGCAGCCAGAGATAGGGGAGATAAGCGAGGTGCAGGCCGTGCTGCACTTCGGCGGTGCCCGCCATCACGAGGTTCGGCACGTTGGCGGGCAGGATCGGCGTCGCGACGCCGACCGCGAGCACCGCGCCGGTGCGCCCCTTGCGGCCCGCCGCGAGGCCGAAGGCGTCGCAGAGCGCCAGGACCACGGGCACGAGGAGGGCGATGCGCCCGAGATTCGAGGGCATCACGAAGGCGAGCGCAAAGGAGAAGGCCGTGAGCCCTGCGATGAGGCGCGGGTACGAGCCGCCGAGATGGCCGCTGAGGGAGCGGGCGAGGCGCGCGCCGAGGCCGGTGCGGGTCATGGCGAGCCCCACTACCATGCCGCTGAGCACCAGCCAGAAGGCCGAGGAGGCGAAGCCGGAGAACACGGTCGAGGGCGCGCCGAGGCGGAACAGCATGGCGGCGGCGAAGAACAGCATCGCCGTCACCACTTCGGCGACGCTCGCCGTGGCCCAGAGCCCCATGCAGAGCACGAGGAGAGCGGCCGTGATGAGAAGGGCGGCGTCCCCGCCCGTCAGGCCCGCGAGCCAGCCGTTCAGGAAGCCGTCCAGGGGAGCCTGAGCCTGCATCGGCTGAGAAAGGATCCTGAGACATGGAACGGGCGGGCGCCTGTGCCGACGCCTCGCGAAGCCGGACTCTTCCCTGGAATTGGACCCGTTCGCAATTCGGGATCGGGCGACGGAGCCTTCGCGAATGACGAAGGATCGTCATTGTAACTCCCCGGCGCTGTCTGTGGCATACCAAGGACATTTCGGGCTTTCGCGGTTGACCGCTGGGATCCACGATGCTCCAGCCTTCGCCGCTCGCGCAAGCCCGCGCGGTCGGCGCCTGCGGAGAGGATCGATGCTGCGCTTCGATATCGTCGATCTCGGCCTGTTCCGGCACGTGGTCGAGGCCGGTTCGATCACGCACGGGGCCGAGCGGGCGAACCTCGCCCTCGCCGCCGCCTCCGCCCGGATCCGGGCGATGGAGGACAGCCTCGGCGCCGCCCTCCTCGTGCGCAACCGTCAGGGCGTCACGCCGACGCCGGCCGGGCGGACGCTCCTGGCCCACGCCCGGACGCTGCTCGCCGACATCGAGCGGATGCGCGAGGAGATGTCGGCCTACTCGGGCGGCACCGCGGGCCAGATCCGGATCCTCTCGAACACCAACGCGCTGACGGAGTTCCTGCCGGAGGTGCTCTCGGCCTACCTCGCCCGCCATCCGGGTGTCAGCGTCGACATCGACGAGCGGACCTCCGACGAGATCGTCGGCCTCGTCGCCGAGGGCACGGCCGATCTCGGCATCGTCTCCGGCACGGTGGATACGGGCGCACTGCAGACCTTCCCGTTCCGGGAGGACCGCTTCGTCCTCGTGGCGGCCCCGGATCACCCCCTGGCGGAAAGGGACTCGGCCGGCTTCGCGGAGGTGCTCGCCCACGACCTCGTCGGCCTCGACCGGATGAGCGCGATCACCCGCTTCCTCGCCGACAAGGCGGCCCGGATCGGGCGGCCGATGCGTCTCCGGGTGCAGTTGCGCAGCTTCGACGCGGTCTGCCGCCTCGTCGAGTGCCGGGTCGGACTCGGCATCGTGCCCGAGACCACGGCGCGCCGCGCCGCCCGCGGCATGGCGATCCGGATCGTCCCCCTCGCCGACGGCTGGGCGAGCCGCGATCTCACTCTGTGCCTGCGCAGCCTGGAATCGCTGCCCGTGTTCGCGCAGGATTTCGTGGCGCATCTGCGGGCGTGAGACGCTGACGGCACACCCGTTGCCTCGCGGCCCCGAAGGCGTAGCCTGTCCTCCGGCGTACAGGCGCGAGGAGGTGCGGCGCGATGAGCATCGAGACGGTCGAGGGCCTCGGGCGCCGCCGCGGCGCCGCCGTGCTCGTCGAGGTGCTGCGCAGCGAGGGCGTGCGCTACATCTTCGGCAATCCGGGCACGACCGAGCTGCCCCTGATCGACGCCCTGACGGACGCGCCCGACATCGCCTACGTGCTGGCGCTGCAGGAGGCGAGCGCGGTGGCGATGGCGGACGGCTACGCGCAAGCGGCGCGCCGGCCCGCCTTCCTCAACCTGCACACGGCGGGCGGCCTCGGCCACGGCTTCGGCAACCTGCTCAACGCCCAGATCGCCGGCACCCCCCTGGTGGTGACGGCGGGCCAGCAGGATTCGCGGCACGCCATCACCGATCCGCTCCTGTTCGGCGATCTCGTCACCATCGCGGCGCCGACCGTGAAGTGGGCCCGCGAGGTCACCCACGCCGACCAGCTCCCGATCCTGCTCCGCCGCGCCTTCCACGACAGCAGCGCGGCTCCCTCCGGCCCCGTCTTCCTGTCGCTGCCGATGGACGTGATGGAGGAGATGACGGACGCCTCCCCCGGCGAGATCTCGACCATCGACCGCTGCGCGGTCGCCGGCTCCCTCGACAGGCTCGCCGATCACCTGGCCGGCCTCGCACCGGGCCGCCTCGCGATCATCGCGGGCGACGAGATCGAGGCGAGCGACGCCTCGGCCGAGGCCGTCCGCCTCGCCGACGCGCTGGCCGCCCCCGTCTACGGCTCGTCCTGGCCGGCCCACATCCCCTTCCCGACGGCGCACCCGCTCTGGGCGGGCAACCTGCCGACGAAAGCCACCGAGATCGCCGAGATTTTGGGCGCCTACGACGCCGTCTTCGCGCTCGGCGGAAAGTCGCTGATCACGGTGCTCTACACGGAAGGGCCGGCGGTGCCCCCGGCACCCAGGTGTTCCAGCTCTCGGCGGACGTGCGCGACCTCGGCCGGACCTACTCGACGGCGCTCTCCATGGTCGGCGACATCCGCGCCTCCTTGAGGGCATTGCAGCCCCTTCTGGAAGCACGCATCGCCGACCGGGCCGAGACCTACGCGGCCCTCCGTGCGCGGGCGGTGACGACCTACGAGGAGCGGCGCGCCCGCCTCTCGGCGGCGGCGGACGCGGCCTTCGCCGACCCCGTGATCCAGCCCCTCGTCGCCGCCCGCGAGATCGCCCGGGCGGTGGGGGCCGACACGGCGATCGTCGACGAGGCGCCGGCGACCCTCGGCCACCTGCGGACCTTCCTGCACAGCGCCTGGACACGGCAATATTCCTCGATCCGCGGCGGGGTGCTCGGCTGGGGCATGCCGGCGGCGGTCGGCTTCTCGCTCGGCCTCGACCGGGCGCCCGTCGTCAACGTGGTCGGCGACGGGGCGGCGATGTACTCGCCGCAGGCCCTGTGGAGCGCGGCTCACGAGCGGCTGCCCGTGACCTTCGTCGTCATCAACAACGCCGAGTACAACATCCTGAAGCGCTTCATGCGGGGGCAGGCGCACTACGCCTCGGCGCGGGCCAATCGCTACATCGCCATGGATCTCGTCGACCCGCGCATCGACTTTCCCGCGCTCGCCGCCTCGATGGGCGTGCCCGCTCGCCGGGTAAATCGGGCCGCCGACATCGCGCCCGCGGTTGAGGCCGGCATCCGCTCCGGCGTGCCGAACCTCGTCGAGATCGTCGTCAGCCCGACGTGATCCTCAATCCCCCGCGAGCCCCGGCACCGGCAGCCCGAAGGCCTGGGCCAGCAGCACGACGTTGAGCGCGAGCACGATGGTCGCTCCGGCCACGGCCGCGATCTGCGTGAGCCGGCCGTTGGCGAAGGCCCCCATCAGGTCCGGCCGACGGGTGAACAGGACGAGCGCGATCATCGGCACGGGCAGTGCCAGCGAGAGCACGACCTGGCTCAGCACGAGCGCCCGGGTCGGGTCGACGCCGATCGCGATCACCGCGAAGGCGGGCAGCATGGTCACGAGGCGGCGCAGCCAGAGCGGGATGCGCCAGCCGACGAAGCCCTGCATCACGAGTTGCCCCGCCATCGTGCCGACCACCGAGGAGGAGAGGCCCGAGGCGATCAGCGAGACCAGGAACACGCCCGCAGCCGCCGGCCCGAGGAGCGGGGTCAGGGTGTGGTAGGCCTGGGAGATCTCCGCCACGTCGCTGTGCCCGAGGTGGAAGGCGGAGGCCGCCATGATCACCATCGACATGTTGACGAGGCCCGCGATGGCGAGGGCGATCACCACCTCGCGGTTCGAGTAGCGCAGGAGCCGGCGCCGATCGGAATCGTCGCGGGCGATCGTGCGGCTCTGGGTCAGGCCCGAATGCAGGAACAGGGCGTGGGGCATCACGGTGGCGCCGATGATGCCGACCGCGATGGTGAGCGCCTCCGCGTCCGGGATGCGCGGCGTGGTGAGCCCCTTCGCCGCGTCGCCCCAGGCGATCGGCGCGATGAACAGCTCGACCGCGTAGCAGAGCCCGATCGTCAGGACCATGGTCCCGATCACGATCTCCATCCAGCGGAAGCCGCCCCGCTCCAGGAGCAGGATCCCGTAGGTGACGATCGCGGTCACGACCATGCCGGCGAAGAGCGGCATGCCGGTCAGGAGCGCGAGGCCGATCGCGCCGCCCAGGAACTCCGCGAGGTCGGTCGCCATCGCGGCGAGCTCGCTCACCACCCACATCGTCAGGCGCACGGGTTTCGAGAACTCGTCCCGGCAGACCTCGGCGAGGTTGCGGTTCGTCACGATGCCGAGCTTGGCCGAGAGCGCCTGGAACAGCATGGCCACGAGATTCGCGACCAGCACCACCCAGAGCAGGGTGTAGCCGTACTTGGCGCCGGCCTGGATGTTGGTCGCGAAATTGCCCGGGTCCATGTAGGCGATCGAGGCCATCACGGCGGGGCCGGTGAACAGCAAGAATCGACCGCGCCCGCGGTGGCGCCCGTCGAGGACGTCGCGGATCTCGCGCTCGGTGCGGCGGCTCAAGCCCTCGGGGGGCTGCGCCGGAAGCGCATCTCTGGTCAGGGTCTGTGCCGGCATGATTCGCCCGTGCGCTACGGTTCTTTATAGCATCAGCTATAATGATGTGCCTGGGCTCAAGATCAAGTGTCGAGTTCGAACGGGACTCCCCTCCCCGCCCGGATTTGCTAGAAGGTGGCCGGAGAGCAACGAGGCTCGCGCCGGAGCGGGCTCGGCCAAGCGGGAGACAGCCGGCATCATGCAGGACACCTCACGGCCTGCCCCGAACCCGCGCTCCTCGACCCGGAAGTCCATGTCGAGAGTTTCCGGCAGGCCCGCGAGGCGCGGCGCCTGGAACTCGTGGAGGATTACGTCGAGCTGATCGCCGATCTGATCGGGGATGGCGGCGAGGCGCGGCAGGTCGACATCGCCGCCCGCCTCGGCGTGGCGCAGCCGACGGTGGCCAAGATGCTGAAGCGGCTGGCCGAGGACGGTTTCGTGCAGCAGCGGCCCTATCGCGGCGTGTTCCTCACGGAGGCGGGGCAGGCCCTGGCCGAGCAGAGCCGCGAGCGCCATCGCATCGTGGAGCGTTTCCTGTGCGCGCTGGGCGTCAGTCCCGAGATTGCGCGACGGGACGCGGAGGGTATCGAGCACCACGTCAGCGGCGAGACGCTCGAAGCGTTCCGGCGCTTCGCGGAGGCGCATTCGGACGCCTGAGGCTTCCTCACCCCGCTCGCGCCCGGATGGATTCGGCCCGACCGCGATCGACCAGAATCTCGGCCGGCGTCGGGTGGCTGAGGAAGCCGGTCGGGCTCGCCGTGAGAGCGTAGGCGCCCGATTGCAGCACCGCCACGAAATCGCCCGCTCTGAGGTCCGGCATCGGTGCGGACCGGGCCAGAATGTCGAGCGGCGTGCAGAGGGGGCCGACGACCGAAGCGGGCGTCCGGGCGGCACCCGCCTCCTCCGCCACGGCGACGACGGGGTAGTCCCGCTTCACGATCTGGCCGAGATTGCCCGAGGCGGCGAGGTGGTGGTGCATCCCCCGTCTGTGATCACGAACCGGCTGCCGCGGGAGATCTTCACGGCCCGTACCCGGGCAACGTAGATGCCCGCCGGACCGGCCAGGAAACGGCCGGGTTCCAGCACTATCCGCGCGGGGGCGAGCAGCGGATCGGAGGCGACGCGCGTGCGCAGATGCCCGAGCCCGTCCCGCAGGGCCGCGAGGTCGAGGGCGGCGTCGCCCGCGAAATAGGGGATTCCGAGGCCGCCGCCGAGGTCGATCGTCTCGAGGGGCCGCTTCGTGCGGGCGCCGAGGCGGGCGGCGAGGTCGAGGCCATAGGCCCATTGTGCGAGGAGCGTCGCGGCGCTCAATCCTTGCGTGCCCGCGAAGAGGTGGAGGCCGCAGAGGTGCAGCCGCGGCTCGGCCTCGACGCGGTCGACGACCGCCTCCAGTTCCTCCTCGTCGAAGCCGAAGGGCGAGGGCTTGCCGCCCATCCGCATCGCCCCGCCCTGCGCGGCCGCGCCGGGGTTGATCCGGATCGCGACCCGCACCGGCCGGCCCGCCGGGGCGGCGTCCGCCACGCGAGCGATCTCCTCGTCGTTCTCCAGATGGATCTCGCCGATGCCCCCCGCGACGACGCGGGCAATGTCCGCGTCGGATTTGCCCGGCCCCGCGAACAGGATCCGATCCGGGGGTACCCCTGCCGCGAGGGCAACGTCGAACTCGGCAGCCGAGGCGATCTCGGCGCCGGCCCCCTCCTCCCGGAAGATCCGGATCACGGCCGGGTTCGGGTTCGCCTTCACCGAGTAATCGACGCTGGCGAAGCCCGCGACGGCCTGCGCCAGCGCCCGGTAGGATCGGCGCAGGAGCGCGGCGTCGTAGACGAAGAGCGGCGTGCCGTGGGCCTCGGCAAGCGCCCGCAGATCGAGCCCGCCGACATGCAGGATGCCGTCGATCCGCGAAAAATTCTCCGCGATCAGGCGCGCGGCGAGGTCGGGGTCGTCCGTCTCCGGCATCGTCATCGGCGCTCCGCGACGAGGCGCTTGTAATCGACCTTGCCGTTCGGCGTCACGGGAAGCCGCGCCACCGTCTCGACGGCACGCGGCACCATGTGAGGGGCGAGCTTGGCCCGCGCGATCAGCAGCACCTCCGCTTCCGGCAGGGTCGGGTCGGCCGCGACCGCCACCGCGTGGACGCGCTCGCCGAGACTCGGATCCGGCAGGCCGATGACCGCGACCTGCCGGAAGGCCCCCGTCTCCATCAGGGCGGCCTCGACCTCGGTCGGGCTGACGCGGAACCCCTGCGTCTTGATCATCGCGTCCTCGCGCCCGAGGAAGGTGAAGAAGCCGGCCTCGTCCTCCACCACGATGTCGCCGGATCGGCAGACGATCCCGCCCTCCCGGAAGGGGTCCGGCACCAGCACGCGGGCGGTGTCCTCGGGCCGGTTCCAGTAGCCGAGCGAGACTGTCGGCCCGCGGTGCATCAGGATGCCGGGCTCGCCGGGCCGCGTGCGCCCGCCCTGCGCGTTCACGGCGAAGATCTCGGTCTCGGGGATCGCCTGTCCGATCGAGTCCGGCCGTGCGTCGATCTCCTCGGGGGGCAGATAGGTGGAGCGGAAGGCCTCCGTCAGCCCGTACATCAGGACGATGCGCGTGTGCGGCAGGGCCCCGCGCAGGCGCCGCACGGTCTCGACGGGCACCGCGCCGCCTGAATTCGTGATGTAGCGCAGCGACGACAGGTCGGCCCGGGCGAGGCTCGGCGCGGCGCGGGTGAGGAGAGCCCACAGGGTCGGCACGCCGGCGAGTCCGGTGATGCGGTGGCGCTCGAGGGCGCGCACCACCTCGTCGCCGAAGCGGAAGCTGAGGAGCACGCAGGCCGCACCCTGCTCGACGCTCGTGAGCAGCTGGTTCAGCCCGTAATCGAACGACAGGGGCAGCACCGAGAGGATACGCTCGTCCGGCCCGATGGCCAGGTAGGTCCGCACGATGCGGGTCCCCGCGATCAGGTTGGCGTGACTCAGCATCACGCCCTTGGGCAGGCCGGTCGAGCCCGAGGTGTAGAGGATCGCGGCGAGGTCCTGCGGATCCGCGCGGGGGATTGGCGGCGCCCCGCCCTCGAACGGTGCGTCGAGATCGCGGATCACGCGCAATCCCGGCAGGTCGTCGAGGGCGTCTCCGAGTCCCGCGTCAAGGTTGTCGTCGGTGAGGAGTGCCGCCGCGCCGCAATCGGCGAGGATGTGGCGCACCTGCGGCGGCCGAAGGCTCGGGTGTATCGGCACGAACACGGCGCCGGCCCGCGCGATCGCGAAGACCGCGACGCATTCGGGGATCGATTTCGGCAGCAGGATGCCGACCCGGTCGCCCGGCCGGGCGCCGGCCCCTGCGAGGCGGGCGGCGAGCGCGGCCGTCCGGGCCCGGAAGGCGCCGTAGGTCAGCTTGCTCGCACCGTCGATGATCGCGACGCGCTCGGGCGCGCAGGCCGCGCCGTCGAGGAGGTCGTGCAGGAGGATGGGTGAGGTCATCCCGGCGAGCCCGGACCCTGTTCGGACCGAGGATGCGGCCCGCGCCGCGTCAGGTCAGGACGCGGAACGGGAGGGACCGTCCGTCCGGGACGATCATGCGGCGGCATGCTCGAGTTGCGTGCGCGTGGCGTCGACCTGGCCGGCGATGTAGCGGGCGAGCGCATCGACGCTCTCGAAATTCTCGAGGCCGAACGCCTCCTCCCCGATTTCCACGCCGAAGCGCTCGCCGAGGTCGAGCACGAGGTCGAGCACGCCGATGGAATCGAGGGCGTCGCTCGTCACGAGGGAGGTCTGCCCCGTCACGGCCCCGGGCGCGAGGCCGGGATTGCGGCCGGCGATGAAGTCGAGGATCGCCTCCCGCACCGCTTTCGTCTGAACCAGCACCGTGTTGTCTCCCCCGCGATTCCGGACCGGGACCGCGCGCCATATCGATCCGAGACCGAAAAGTCCATGACGCCTGAATGACGGCCGAATGCGGACGCAATCAGGCGACGACGGCTTCCCGCACCGCGCGGATCTCGTCCGCTGCCTTCTCCGGCATCGGCTCGTCCTCGGGCACCACGTCGACCTCGACCTTGAGCTTCTGCGAGCCCGAGGCCGAAACGATGCCGTCGATGGGCGAGACGTCGCCGTAGTCGCGACCGCGCGCGACGACGATATGGTGATCCCGCACGCCGACGCCATTGGTCGGGTCGAGACCGTGCCAACGTCCGTCGCACCAGAGCGCAACCCAGGCGTGGCTCGCATCCGCCCCGCGCAGGCGCGGGCGGCCGGGGGGCGGCGTCGTCCGCAGGTAGCCGCCGACATAGGCGGCGGGCAGGCCGAGGCCGCGCAAGGCGGCGATCATGATGTGGGCGAAGTCCTGGCAGACGCCGGCCCGCAGGGCGAAGGATTCGGCGAGCGGCGTCGCGACCGTGGTGGCCTTGGAATCGAAGCGGAAATCGGCGCCGATCCGGTGCATCAGCGCGACGGCGCCGCCGTAGGCGCTGCGCCCCGGCGGGAAGCTCGCCCGGGCGTAGTCCGTCACCGCGGGCACCAGCGGCACCCGCGCGCTGGGGAACAGGAAGTGGGCCGGCGCGTCGGGCCCGAGGCTGGGCTCGGCGAGGGCGGCCTCGCGAACCGCCTCCCAGGACGGGCCGGATTCCGGCTCCGGCAGGGGCGGCCGCTCCACCCGCACGCGGGAGACCGCCTCGACCCGGAATTCGGTATGGGGCGTGTCGAGGATGAAGGAGACCGTCTCGCTGCCGAAATAGTCCCGGCGCAGGGTGCGGGTGCGCGGCTCGGGACCGAGCGAGACAGTGCTCTCCAGCACGGTCTGCCCCTCGCCGTCCTGCGGCCGCAGGCGCAGCGAGCAGCGGGCGAAGCGAACCGGCCTGCGGTAGCGGTAGGCGGTCAGATGGCGCAGCGTGTAGATCACGCGAGTCCCACGAGCTTCTCCGGGCGCAGGCCCTGGGGCCCGTTGGGGAAGTACCGTCCCGCGACGGCATCGGCGAGGCGCTCCAGGTCGCTCTCGAGCCGCGCCATCGCGACGCCGTCGAGGTCGGCCGCCTCGCAGCCCGCGAACTCGGCGCGAATCCGGGCGGCGAGCCGCCGATGCGACTCCGGGATGCCGTCCGCCGACAGCGCCGGAAGGTCGTCCAAGTGGCGCAGGATCGCCTCAACCTGGAAGGCGACCGAGCGCGGGTTGAAGGGGTCGAGGAGCACCATGTCGCGCACCGGCTCGAGGGCCACGCCCTGCATGTAGCGCGCCCCGTAGGTCACTTGCGAGTCGCACAGTGCCAGCATCACCCCGAGATCGTCCGCGCTCGCCTCGTCGCCCGCGAAGCTCATGGCGAAGGAGCAGGTGTTGATCGCCCGCTCGATCCGGCGCCCGAGATCGACGAAATGCCAGCCCGCAGCCCGGCTCATGTTCTCCTGGGTCAGGCCCGAGAGCGCGGCGATGTGGCTCAGCGCCCGCTCGGCCCGGCCGAGGAGTTGCGCCTCGGCGAAGTCGCGGCCCTCGTCGAGGGCGAGGAGGTCGGTGAGGTCGGCGAGCACCCGCCACGCCTCGCCGGAGAGGCGGGTGCGCAGTGTCGCTGCGTTGCGGCGCGCCCGCTCGACATGGGCGCGGGCCGAGCCGTGGATCTCGCGCCCGATCAGCGCCTCCTGCGCGAGCGCCGCGGTCGGTAGGCCGGGAGCGCTCACCGCCCCCCACTCTGCCAGGATCGCGCGGAGGCGCTGGGCGGCCGGGGCCCGAACATCGCCCGTGATGTCGGTGACGACGGCCTCGCCGACGCTGACGAGATGGGCCAGGACGAGGCGGATCACCGCCTCGGCGCGCTCGGCGTAGCGGCCGAACCAGAACAGGCCGTCGGCCGCCCGCGACGGCAGATGGCCGGCGATGCGCCGCACCCGCGGCGCGCCCTGCAGGGCCGGAGTCGGTGCATCGACGGGCGTGTCCGACAGGACCCAGACGTCGGCGGACCGGATGCCGAGGCGCATCTCGATCGGGTCGACGTCCGGGCGCTCCGAGATCCGGCAGAATCCGCCGGGCAGGACGCGCCAGCCCTCGGGCGTCGCCGCCGCGAAGACGCGCAGGGCGAAGGGCCGCGGCACGAAGCGCAATCCCGCATCCGTTCGCTCCCAGCCCGGCATGGTCGAGAGCGGCGCGGGCTCCTGCCCCACGTAATCGAAGGGCCTGTCGCGCAGGGCCTCCAGCACCCGTGCCCGCTCGGCCGCGATCGTGGGCGGGGCGAGGATCGCGTCGCGCCCCGCCCCGCGGGTCGGGGTGGCGGCGGGCTTCAACGTCAGGCCGTCGAGGTGGTCGCGGACATGGGCGAGCCCGTCCGGATCGCCGCACCACCAGGTGCGCGGACTCTCGAGCCTGAGATCCTCGCCGGTGAGCGCCCGGGCGATCCGCGGCAGATAGGCGGCGAGCGCGCCCGACTCGACCATGCCGGAGCCCGGCATGTTGCCCATCACGAGGCTGCCGTTGCGCAGCGCGTCGATCACGCCCGGGATGCCGAGGCGAGAGGCCGGATTCAATTCCAGCGGGTCGAGGTAATCGGCGTCGATGCGCCGCCAGAGCACGTCGGCGCGCTTGAGCCCGGAGACGGTGCGGACGTGCAGGCAGCCGTCCTGCATCACGAGATCGTCGCCCTCGACGAGCATTAGGCCGAGATAGCGAGCGAGCGCCGCCTGCTCGACGTAGGTCGAGGAGAAGGGGCCGGAGGTCAGCAGGCAGATCCGCGGCTCCGAGCGCTCGGAGCCCGCGGCGAGCGCCTGCCGGAAGGCCTGGAAGAAGGCGGGCAGGCGCTCGACATGGAGGTCCTGGTAGAGGTCCGGGAAGGCGCGGGTCAGCACCATCCGGTTTTCCAGGGCGTAGCCGAGGCCGGAGGGGGCCTGGGTGCGGTCGGCGAGCACCCGCCAGCGCCCGTCGGCGCCGCGCCCGATATCGGCGGCGTAGAGCTTCAGGTAGCGCCCGCCCGGGGGCGCCACGCCGTGGAGGGGGCGCAGGAATTCCGGGCTGCCCGCCACGATTGCGGCCGGCAGCAGGCCGTCCGCCACGAGCCGGCCCGGACCGTAGACGTCGGCGAGAATCGCCTCCATCAGCGCGGCGCGCTGGACGAGCCCCTCGCTCAGGGCCCTCCATTCGGGCGCGTCGATCACGAGGGGCAGGGAGCCGAGAGGCCAGGCGTGCTCCCGCTGGTCGCCGTAGATCCGGTAGGAGATGCCCGCATCCCGGATGTGCCGCTCGGCCGAGACGAAGCGGGCCATGATCTCGCGCTCGGGCAGGGTCCCGAGCCGGTCGAGCAGCGAGGTCCAGGCGCCGCGCGGACGCCCGTCCGCATCGAGGAACTCGTCGGGCAGGCCGGCCTGCGGACGATAGGCGCCAATCCAGCGGGCGAGCCGCTCGGACACGCCCTCCCCGTCCGCTGACCGGCCCGCGCTCATCGGGGCGCCGGCACGCGCAGGTCGAGGGTGAGGGGGAACTCGGGGTTCACCTCCTCGCGGGGCATCGCGACCCGGCCCGGCGTGTGGCCCTGGGCCTGGAAGCGGGCGAGGCGACGCCCCTCCGCCTCGTAGGTGTTGACCGGGTAGGTCTCGTAATTGCGCCCGCCCGGATGCGCGACGTGGTAGCGGCAGCCGCCCAGCGAGCGCCCGCTCCAGGCGTCGAGGACGTCGAGGGTGAGGGGCGCGTGGGGAGCAATCGTCGGGTGCATCGACGAGGCCGGCTGCCACGCCTTGAAACGCAGGCCCGCCACCGCCTCGCCCGCCGTGCCGGTGCCCGTCATGGGCAGGCGCCGCCCGTTGCAGGCGATGACGTGGCGGCCCGGCACGAAGCCGCCGACCTTGACCTGCAGGCGCTCGACCGAGCTGTCGACGTAGCGCACCGTGCCACCGATCGCCCCCTCCTCGCCCAGCACGTGCCAGGGCTCCAGCGCCTGTCGCAGCTCCATCGTGACGCCGCCATGCTCGACCCGGCCGAAAACGGGAAAGCGGAATTCCCGCTGCGCCTCGAAGGCCGCCGGATCGAACGCGTAGCCGGCGTGGGCGAGGTCCTCCAGCACGCCGAGGAAGTCGGCCCAGAGGAAATGCGGCAGCATGAAGCGATCGTGGAGCGCCGTGCCCCAGCGGACACAGCCGCCGACCTGCGGCTCGCGCCACAGCCACGCCACCAGCGCGCGCAGGAGGAGCTGCTGGGCGAGGCTCATGCGCGGGTCCGGCGGCATCTCGAAGCCGCGGAACTCGAGGAGGCCGAGCCGCCCGGTCGGCCCGTCCGGCGAGTAGAGCTTGTCGATGCAGATCTCGGCCCGGTGGGTGTTGCCGGTGACGTCCACGAGGATGTTGCGGAAGATCCGGTCGACGAGCCAGCGCGGGATGTTCGGATCGTCCGGCGCGGGCACCTGCGCGAGAGCGATCTCGAGCTCGTAGAGGCCGTCGTGGCGGGCCTCGTCCATGCGCGGCGCCTGGCTCGTCGGGCCGACGTAGAGACCCGAGAACAGGTAGGACAGGGACGGGTGGCGCTGCCAGTAGAGGACAAGGCTCTTCAGGAGGTCCGGCCGGCGCAGGAAGGGCGAATCGTCCGGGCTCGCGCCGCCCATCACGACGTGGTTGCCGCCGCCCGTGCCCGTGTGGCGCCCGTCGATCATGAACTTCTGGGCGCCGAGCCGCGTCTCGCGGGCCTCCGCGTAGAGGTCGCTCGTGATGCGCACGGCCTCGCGCCAGGTCGCGGCCGGATGCACGTTGACCTCGATCACGCCGGGGTCGGGCGTCACCTTGATCACGTTGAGCCGCGGATCGTAGGGCGGCTCGTAGCCCTCGATCTGGAGGGACTGGCCGATCTCGGCCGCGGATGCTTCCAAGAGGCCGAGGAGTTCGAGGTACTCGTCGGCCCGCTGCACCGGCGGCATGAAGACGTGGAGGATGCCGTCCCGCGGCTCGACGGCGAGCGCCGTGCGCACCGCCACGCCCGTGATGCCCGCCCCGTTCCGGGTCGCCGCGCCCGGATGATCCTTCGATTCGGGATGGTCCTTGGGCAGGCCCGCACGCGCCTCCAGCGGGTCCTGCGGCTGGTAATAGGGATAGTGCTCGGGCGGCACGTGCGGCAGCGAGCCGAGCGGGAGGCGGAAGCCGAGCGGCGAATCGCCCGGCGTCAGGAAGGCGTGGCCCCGGCGGAAATCCCAGGCTTCCGAGATCCAGCACCGGTCCGCCCCGCCGTCCTTGCCGGTCGGCAGGCTCGCGAGCGGCAGCACGTAGCCGGCCGGCTCGCCGAGGCCCCGCTCGAACGTGCGCCGCATGCGGGCATCGTCCTCGGCGTTCGGCAGCATCGGCTGTTCGGCCCTGACGTTCACGGGCAGTTCCGCTTCCTTCTCGGACCAGTATTTCGGGTCCTCGAAGGCCGGGAGCACGTAGTCGGGCAGTTCGAGCCGGCGGGCGAGGCCGTCGATCAGGGCTTTGGCCTGCTGCGCCGTCGCCTCCCGCGGGCCGTCCTCGGCGGCGATCAGCGCGTCGTCGCGCCAGACGGGCTCCCCGTCCCGCCGCCAGTAGAGGGCGAAGGCCCAGCGGGGCAGGCTCTCGCCGGGGTACCATTTGCCCTGGCCGTAATGGAGCATGCCGCCCGGCGCGAAGCGGGCGCGCAGGCGCCGGATCAGCTTGTCGGCGAGCCCGCGCTTGGTCGGGCCGACCGCGGCGGCGTTCCATTCCGGGCTCTCGAAATCGTCGACCGAGACGAAGGTCGGCTCGCCGCCCATGGTCAGGCGCACGTCCTGCGCAGAGAGATCCGCGTCGATCCGGTCGCCGAGCCTGTCCATCGCAGTCCAGACCGCGTCCGAGAAGGGCTTGGTGATGCGCGGCGCCTCGGCCACGCGCGTCACCGTCATCTCGAAGCCGAACTCGACGCCGGCCGGCTCCGCGAGACCCGAGATCGGCGCGGCGGCGCTGTAATGGGGCGTGGCGGCGAGCGGGATGTGGCCCTCGCCGCAAAGGAGGCCCGAAGTCGCGTCGAGGCCGACCCAGCCAGCACCCGGCAGGTAGACCTCCGCCCAGGCATGGAGGTCCGTGAAGTCCGTCTTGGTGCCCTCCGGCCCGTCCACCGCGGTCGTGTCCGGCACGAGCTGGATCAGGTAGCCCGAGACGAAACGGGCGGCGAGGCCGATCCGGCGCAGCACCTGCACGAGGAGCCACGCCGAGTCGCGGCAGGAGCCGCTCCCGAGCTTCAGCGTCTCGGCCGGCGCCTGCACGCCCGGCTCCATCCGCACGCCGTAGGCGACCTCCGAGCGGACGAGATCGTTCAGGGCGACGAGGAAGGAGACGGTCCCGCTCTCCCCGGCAGCCGCGCGAGCAGGGTCTCCATCTCAGGGCCGTCCGCGTCCTCGGGCTGCCGGTAGGGGGCAAGCTCCGCGGAGAGGTCGTCGGCGTAGGCGAAGGGCCAGGTCTGGGCGTAGTCCTCCAGGAAAAAGTCGAACGGATTGATCACCGACAGGTCGGCGGTGAGGTCGACCTCGACCTTCAGCTCGGTGGTCTTCTCGGGGAAGACCAGTCGGGCGAGCCAGTTGCCGTTCGGGTCCTGCTGCCAGTTCACGAAATGGTTCGCGGGCGTCACCTTGAGGGCGTAGGCCGGGATCTTGGTCCGCGCATGCGGCGCCGGGCGCAGGCGCACCACCTGCGGCCCGAGGGCGATCGGTCGGTCGTAGCGGTAATGGGTGACGTGGTGCAGGGCGGCTTTGATCGACACGGGCGCTCCGGTCTTCGGGACGGTGGCTTCGGGGCCGCCTCAGGGCGACGGGACCGGATCCCGCCGGGAATCATCCCGCGAGGATAGCACGGGTGGACCCGTCAAGGCGGTCCCGCAGCTGGGCAGGCCGGGGCGAGGGAGCGTCAAGCAAGTTCCATGCAGCCGAGGCGCCCACCGTCCGCCGCCCGTTCCTTGCCGAGGCGCGCCTGCCGGGGCAAGGCCCTCTCGGCGGCGGGGAACTTTGACGGGTGAGGCGCCTTGTCGCTCGATAGGGCGGCCGGGGCGCGCCACCGGCCGTCTCCCGGAACTCGTCATGAAGATCTTCCAGTGCCAGGCCTGCGACCAGCCCGTCTCGTTCGAGAGCACGGCCTGCGAGAGTTGCGAGCGCCGCCTCGGCTACGTCTGCGAGGTGCACGAGGTCTCGGCGCTGGAGCCTTCCGAGCCCTTCGCCCACCAGCAGGCCGAGCGGGCGCCGACCTTCCACGCCTACGCCCATCCGGCCCGCAAGGTCCGGTTCTGCGCGAACGCGGCCTACGGCGCCTGCAACTGGCTGGTGGCGGAGGATTCGCCCGATCTCTACTGCACCGCCTGCCGCCACAACCGGGTGGTGCCCGACCTCGCCGTGCCTTGGAACCTGGCGCGCTGGCGCCAGATCGAGGCCGCCAAGCACCGAATGTTCTACTCGCTGCTGCGCCTCGACCTGCCGTTGCCGACCCGTGCCGAGGATCCGGCCGGCCTCGCCTTCGATTTCCTGGTCGATCCGGCCGAGAGCTTCCTGATCGGGCCGCCGATCCTCACCGGCCACCTCGACGGGCTGATCACCCTCAACATCGCGGAGGCCGACGACGTCGAGCGCGAGCGCCGCCGCCTCCTGTTCGGCGAGTATTACCGCACGCTGCTCGGCCACTTCCGCCACGAGATCGGGCATTACTTCTGGAACGTGCTGGTGCGCGACGACCCGAGCCTGTGGACCTTCCGGTCCCTGTTCGGGGACGAGAGCCAGGATTACGGCGCGGCGCTCCAGCGCCACTACGCCAACGGCGCTCCGGGAGATTGGGAGGAATCCTACGTCTCGGCCTACGCGACGAGCCACCCCTGGGAGGATTTCGCCGAGACCTGGGCGCATTACCTCCACATGGTCGACACGATCGAGACCGCCTCCACCTTCGAGCTGCACGTGCGCCCGCGCCTGCGCCACGGGCCGGCAGAGCCCGTGGTGATCGACTTCGACCCCCACCGCACCCCGGATCTCGGCCGGCTGATCGAGGCGTGGCTGCCCCTCACCTACGCGGTGAACTCGTTGAGCCGCAGCATGGGCCAGACCTCGCTCTACCCGTTCAAGCTGACGCCGGCGGTGATCGCCAAGCTCGCCTTCGTCCACGAGCGCATCTACGCCGTGCGCCGGCAGGATTCGGCGCTGCCCGGCGCGGAGGCCGGCGCCGACATCCTGAAGGCGGTGATCGCCGGCCTGCGCAACCCCGTGGCGGCGCCGAACGTGTGAGGCGGCTCGGGCGTTGAGGAAGTCCCGGGCCGCGACCGGCCCATCGAGCCGCTTTCCATCGAGCCGCTTGCCGTCGAGGCGCTTCCCATGCCGAACGCATCGCCGAACGCGACTTCCGATCCAACCCTGTCGGCCTACAACGCGAAGCGCGACTTCTCCCGCACCGCGGAGCCGCGGGGCCGGCTCGGGCGGCGCGAGGGCCACCGCTTCCTCGTGCAGAAGCACGCGGCCCGCCGCCTCCACTACGATCTCAGGCTGGAGCTCGACGGCGTCCTCTTGAGCTGGGCCGTGACCCGTGGCCCGAGCCTCGACCCCGCCGATAAGCGCCTCGCCGTGCGCACCGAGGACCACCCCGTCTCCTACGCGGATTTCGAGGGTACGATTCCCGCCGGCCAGTACGGGGCCGGCACCGTGATGCTGTGGGACCGGGGCCGCTGGTTGCCGGAGGAGGATCCCCGGCGGGCCTGCTGGCGGGACGCCTGCGCTTCCGGCTCGACGGCGAGCGCATGCGCGGGGATTGGATGCTGATCCGGATGCGGGGCAAGGCGGGGGACGCCCGCGAGAATTGGCTCCTGCGCAAGCTCGAGGACGCGGAGGCCCGCACGGATGTCGACCTGACTGAGGCGCACGGCGCGAGCGTCGCGAGCGGCCGCACGATGGAGGAGATCGCCGGCACGGCGAAGCCCGTCGAGCCGGCCGCGCCGCGGGCGGGGGCCGCCCGCACGAAGCCCGCCGCGTCCGAATCTCCAGGAGCCCGGCCGGCAGGAAGCGGGGCATCCGGGACCTCGCTCCTGCGCCACGGCGTGCGCATCACCAGCCCCGACCGCGAGCCCTACCCGGAGGCCCACGTCTCGAAGCGCGACCTCGTCGCCTATTACGAGCGGGTCGCGGAACGGATGCTGCCGGGGATTCGGGGGCGGCCCCTCACCCTGATCCGCTGCCCCCGCGGCGTCGGCGAGCGCTGCTTCGTGCAGCAGCACGCCGGGGCCGGTCTGCCCGACAGGGTGCGGCGGGTCCGGCTGCGGGAGGCAGCGGGCTCGGTACAGGAGCACGTGGCCGTGGACGACCTGCCCGGCCTCCTCGGCCTCGTCCAGATGGGCGTCCTGGAGTTCCACGGCTGGGGGTCGCGGGCGGGATCGATCGCTTCGCCCGACCGGCTCGTCCTCGACCTCGATCCGGACCCGACGCTGCCCTTCTCGGCTGTGGTCGAGGCTGCGCGGACGATCCGCGAGCGCCTCGCCGCCGACGATCTCGCCGCTTGGCCGATGCTGTCCGGAGGCAAGGGCATCCACGTCGTCGTGCCCCTCCTGCCTCCCGTGCGCTCGGGCTGGCCCCGCGTCGGCACCTATGCCGAGGCGGTGGCGCAGGCGCTGGCGCGCGAGCAGCCGGGACGTTTCACGGCGAGCGCGGCAAAGTCGCAGCGGGATGGCCGGATCTACATCGACCACCTGCGCAACGCGCGCGGCGCCACGGCGGTGATGCCATTCTCCACCCGCGCCAAGCCCTCGGCGAGCCTCGCGATGCCGCTGTCCTGGGACGCGCTCGCCGAGGTCGACGCGCCGCAGGCCTTCACCGTGCGTCGCGTTCTCGATGCGGGCCTGCCGGACCTCGCGGGTTGGGCGGACACGCTGCAGGCGCTGCCGGGCCCCTCGGCCCGGGCGAAGGCGAGGTCGGTATCGGGCTCGGGAACACTCGCGGGATCCTGAGGTTTCCCGAAGGCTGGGTGGCATTGGCGTTGCCGCCCGGCGGGCCCTCTACGGGCGTTTCCTCCCTCGACTCGGGCCGCTCCTCGGAGCGGCCTTTTTCTTGGTCCGGCCGGCGCGGCGCCGGGCGTCGTGCCGGCCGGGTTCAGGCGGGATAGTGCGGCATGCCCCCCGCGCGCCGGGCGGCGTCCCGCGCCTTGGCGTCGGCGCGCTGCTCGGCCGCCTCGGCTGCGTCGATCGTCTCGCAGGGTTCGGCGGTCGCCCGCGAGGCGCAGCGGCGGCGCAACTCGTCGAGTTCCTCCTCGGTCAGGCTCTCGATGCCGATGTAGCGGTTCTGGGCGGCACTCACCCGGATCAACTCGTCGAGCTTGGCCTGAATCGCGGCGCCGTCACGGTTCTGGGTGTTCTGGATCAGGAACACCATCAGGAAGGTCACGATCGTCGTGCCCGTGTTGATGGTGAGCTGCCACGTATCCGAGTAGTGGAAGAGGGGCCCCGTGACGGCCCAGATCAGGATCACGCCGATGCTGAGCGCGAAGGTGACCGGCTTTCCTGCGCCGCGCGCGACGTTCGACGCGAATTCCGTGAATTGCTTACCGGGAGACATGAGACGGCCTCGGAACGCGCACCGGGCGCTGCTGCCGTCCTAACGGCAAGCGGCTCCAGACGGTTCACGCGGAGGCCGCCATGCCCGGCGCGGCGGGCCGCAGCGCATTGCGTCGCCCGCCGTCAATGGGTGCGGGCGTCAGGATGCCCGCAACACGGATCGGTCGCGCGGCGCCTTCAGCTCGAAGATCTGATCCCAGCGCATGCGAAACAGGATTTCGCGAAGACGTTGCACATCGTTTCGACTCGGATGCGAGGCCTTGGTCTTGATTTCGGACAGAAATGCGCGGTCTTTATCTGTCATCACGCTTCTCGAATACGCGAGGGAGCGTCAGGGTATAGCCATCAGCGCTGCTGGCAAGCCCGCGATCCCTGACAGCAGAGCGGGGCTGTAAGCGGCGTCATCCAAGCCTTTGTGCGATCTCGCACTCCGTTCGTCGCCGAGCCGGCTCACTATCCGGGCTTCGGCGAGCGCACCCGGTCCCCGCGGCCGCGGCGCGCAGCCCCCTCGCCACGCGGGAGCGTCTTGAGTTTGACACGGATGTCCGCGGTCGCGCGCGCCCTGAGCTGGCTGATGCTCGCCGCCCTGGTGGTCGTCACCGTGGCGCCGATCGGCTACCGGCCGGTCTCGACGGCGCCCATCTCCGTCGAGCGCTGCGGGGCCTTCGCCCTGTTGGGGTTCCTGTTCGCGTTCGGCTACCCGCGCTGGCGCTGGCAGGTCTTCGTCCTGACGCTCGCCGCGGCCGGCCTGCTCGAGATCCTGCAGATGCTGCAGCCGACGCGCCACGGCCGCGTGGCGGATTTCGCCGTGAAGGCGGCCGGCTGCGGCCTCGGCGGCCTGGCGGCCCTGGCGCTGGCCTACTGGCCCGGCGCCTCGGCGCCGCCCGACGGGCGCGGGTGACGCGGCGTCAGGAGCCGGCCTGAACCATGTGCCGGGGCGCCGGCATCACGGGTTCGGCCAGCATCGTCCGGCTGCTGCCGCAGCGCGGGCAATGCTCGAAGCGCGAGGATGTCTGCGTGCTCCAGCCCCGCGACCTGAGACGTTCCACGAGCTCCGGCGGCCATTCGGCGGGTTGCCACGCGTGGATACCGAACCAGCAGCGAGGATCATGCGTCATGACTGCCTCCCGATCAGGCTCAGAGTCTAGTACTTCGTCCGCATAGTAAATTCGCTTTCGCTAATTTCCACGTCGATCGTCTGCGGACGCGGGTCATAGAACCCCGACGATATTCCGGATCGCCGTGACGGCGAGCGCCTCCGATCTCGACGGCTGCACCGATTCTCTTCCAGGGGGCCGTTTGCGGCTAATCTTCCTCTTGGCGCCGCCGATGCCGCCTTGCGAGGGGTCGCCCGCAATGCGGCGGATGTGTCAGTGCGTTCGTGTGCGCCACGTCACTACGAAACAATCGTGGCCGTGGCACGAAACACCCGCGCAATCGCAGGCCGCTACGAGATGCGCCGCCGGCTGAAGGACAGCCGCAGGAGAGGCAGCGATGGTCACCGATCTCCAGTTCCGCCGCATGTGCATCGTCGTCTTCGCGATGGGCCTCGTCACGGCGCCGCTCCTCAACGCCCTCCTGCCCTGACAGCGTGGCCGTTTCCCCCGCCCGCCTTAGGTAATCCGGACAGCCGATCTGACCGGGAGCGGCGGGGGCCGGGGGAACGCATGTCGAAGGACCAGAACCGCTACGCGCCGCGTCCTCCGGAGCTTCTGTCGCCCTGGCGAACGGAAGCGCGGGTGCGCCTGCAGGCGGAGGCCCGCACCTTCGCCCGCGACGTGGTGCTGCCGCTGGCCGACGAGCTCGACCGGCGCAAGGCCGAGATGCCGCGTTCGCTCATCGACGCGATGGCCGAGAAGGGCTGGTTCGGCATCACGATCCCGTCCGAGCATGGGGGCCTCGGCCTCGGCGTCTTCGAGTATTGCCTCGTCTCGGAGGAACTCGCCCGGTCCTGGCTCTCGGTCGGCAGCATCCTCGCCCGCGGCCAGGGCCTCGGCACCCAGACGCTCGCCGATTCGCGCCGCCTCGACCTGCTGCGGAAATCCGCCCGCGGGCGCTGGATCGGCAGCATCTCCCTCTCCGAGCCGACCGCCGGCTCCGATCTCGCCGGGGTGCAGACCCGCGCCGTGCGGGACGGCGACGAATGGGTTCTCACCGGCACCAAGCGCTGGGCGGGCTTCGCCCAGGCCGCGGATTTCATCGAGGTTCTGGCTCGGACTCGCGACCCGGAGCCCGGCGAGCCGCGCTCGGCCGGGCTCGAACCCTTCCTCGTGGTCAAGGAGCCCGGCACCTTCCCGGAGGGCATGACGGGCCGGGTCATCGACAAGATCGGCTATCACGGCTTCCTGACCTTCGAGCTCGACCTCGACGGGGTGCGCGTGCCCGAGAGCGACCGCCTGACCGGGCTCTACGGCGACGAGGGGGCCGACGCCGATTCGGGCGGCTTCGCGGCTGTGCAGCGGGGCCTCAACATCGCCCGGGTCCACACGGCGGCCCGGGCAGTCGGGGTCGCCCGCGCGGCGGTCGAGGACACGCAGGCCTACCTGCAGGAGCGCGAGCAGTTCGGCCACCCGATCGGCGACTTCCAGGCGCTGCGCTTCGCCCTCGCCGACATGGCCGCCGAGGTGGCGCAGGCCCGCGCCTTCTGGTGCCAGGTCGCCCATCTCCTCGACCAGGGCGAGGCCGCCGAGAGCGAGTCGGCGATGGTGAAGCTCCTCGCCACCGAGATGGCGGTGCGGGTGACCAATCAGGCGATGCAGCTCCACGGCGGCAACGGCTACACCACCGAGCGCCGGGTCGAGCGCTACTGGCGCGACGCGCGCCTCACGACGATCTTCGAGGGGACGAGCGAGATCCAGCGCCGCATCGTCAGCGACCGGATGCTGCCGCGACCCTGACGCGACCTCCCGCCGGGCGCCCGGCCTTCCCAGATGGCACGGCCCATCGCGAGGAAATCCATGCACGACAACTCGGAGCGCAGCCGGTTCGAGCTCGACATCGAGGGCCATACCGTCTTCGTCGATTATCAGCGCCGGGAGGGGCTCCTCGTCATCCGCCACGTCTACGCGCCGCCGCCCCTGCGCGGCACCGGCGCGGCGGACCGGTTGATGCACGCGGTCGCGGCCTCGGCCCGCGCGGAGGGGCGGCGGATCACGGCGCTCTGCGGCTACGCCGGGGCCTGGCTGCGCGCCCATCCCGAGCACCGCGACCTGCTCGTCTGAATCGGCACCCGGCGCGGCGGCGCCCGGGCAGGGCGTGCGGGCGGTCGCTACTGCACGAGCACCGCCCGATCGCATCGGACGCCGTCGACGCTCAGATCCGCCCTGCCCACCCGGATGCCGAAGGTCCGGAGCACGTTGTCCAGTACCTGATCGAGGATCGGAGCCGCATCCGTCAGCGCCGCCCGGATGCCGCGCTGGAGATCCGGCGTCGAGACTCCGAGACCCAGCGCCCTGACGTCCAGGTCCAAGCTCGCCAGGAGGCTGCCCACGGCCGAGTGCACCATCTGCTGCGAGGAGACCGTGCGGATCACGCGGTTGGCGATGTCCGCGTCGCTGAACGTGACGGCCTGTGCGAAGGGCGTACCGACCGTCGCCCGGGCCCGGCCCTTCACCGTCGCGAGGGTGAGGGCCGACAGGATCGTCGCGGGGGCGGTCAGGTCCGGCGCGGCGGTCCTCGGGTCGAGCGCGCTCTTCGCGACCTCCGCGATGGCGAGGTCCAGCACGCCCGGCCTCGCATCGAGGTCGACCCGTCGCTGACCCGCGTCGGTCCACGGACAGACGACCGATCGGAGGGACGCCGTGGCCTGGGCGGCCTCGGCATAGAGCGGGATGGTCAGTTCCGCGAGGCCCCGCGGCGCAGTCAGGCTCGCCTCGATCAGGAGCCGGATCTGCGCGGTGCGGACCGTGGCGTTGGCGCTTCCGGGCTCGACCCAGCCCGAACTCTGGCGCGGCTCGCCGAGAGCGAGCGTGACCCGCGTGCGCAGCAGGCCCGGCACGCCGGCGCCGAGGTCGACGGAGACCTGCTGCGCGTTGTTCGCGATCGACGCGGCCGCCGACAGGACCGGCATGAGGCGGAGGTCGGGGCCGCGGCTGCCGCGGCCCGGCGACAGGGCCGCCGCGTCGCCCAGGTCGACGACCCGACCGACCGCGAACGCGTTGCCGCCCGCGCGCACGCTCCGCGACACTTTGGCGAGGGCGGATGCGGCCGCGCCGCCCTCGATGCCGCCCACAACGACGCGCAATCCGGAGAGGATCTGGCCGAGCGTGGCCTGGGCTCGCACCACGTCGGCGTAGGTTGCCGCCTCGAGGTTCAACTCCGCCGCCAGCGCGTCCAAGAAGCGGAAGGCGTCGATGCGCGCTGGCGCGAGGGCGTTGTAGTCGGCCACGCTCAGGCTGAGCGTCGTGCCGAGCATGGCACCGAGCACGGCGTTGACGATGCCCGCGTCGAGCGCAGCCAAGCCCGATCCGACGCTGAACGAGGCGAATTGCGCGGAGGCGGCCGTGCCGGACGTGCGGATCGCGAAGGCGGCCGGCAGCCCGAGGGCGCGCGAGAAGGTGGTGCGGGCGCTCGTCCGGAGCTCGACGCGCACCGCGTTGGCCTGAGCGGTCGCGGCGGTGAACCGGCGCGACACGGCGGCCGATCGATCGCCGACGTAGCGGCCGCTCTGCACCGTGATGTCCGTGGCCGCTCGGTAGCCGTTCGCCGCGAGGGACTGGCGGGCCACGGTCTCGGCATCCGCGGGTTTGGCTGCAGCCAGGATGGCCGCCAGATCGACCGCGCCCTGGGCCCGCCGCTGCGCCTGGAAGAGCGCCGCGGCATCGATGCCGAGGGCGCCGGCGGCAAGCAGGCCCGCGAAGCCGAAGGCCGTCACGAGGGCGACGGATCCGCGGCAGTCGCGGATGGCGGGCAGGCGCGTCATCAGAGGCCCCCGCGCCGGACCGTGACCGTGCTGCTGACGAGATTCTGCGGGATGGACACGATCCGGGCGAGACCAGTCAGGCCGAGTCGTCGCGTGTCGAAGCGCAGGGTCACCGCGTAGAGGCTCGGATCCGCCGTATCGAACCCGACCGTCACGTCGACGCTTCCGGGCGCGAAGATCGCGCCGTGGGCGAGCGCGGTGTTGACCCGTTCCCGGGCGAGGTCGCGCCGCTCCTGGTCCGTGATGCCGGCAATGCTCGCGCGCGCGGCCTCGCCCGCGATCTGACGCAGGGTATGCAGCGCGCCGAGATAGAGACCGAACGTGAGGATGGCCGCGATCAGTGCAACCAATACTGGCATGATGAGCGCGAATTCCACGGCAGCCGTACCGCGGCAGCAATGGGCGCGCACAATCTGTCGAGACAAGCGTCTGTCGGCGCGAAGCATAGGATGCCCCGTAGCGGTTGCATGTGAAACCTAGAGTTTCAAATGAAGCGTACGGAACTTAATGAGGTCTTAAAATTCTGATTTTCTCTCTCGGAGTCGACGGCGAAAATTTCTCGTCATCTAGGAATTTTGTATTCACTAATTGCGTGCTTAGATACAGTTGAACGTATCATCTCTGGCTCATCGTGACGGCGCGGCTTTGATCGTGAGGCGGCAGCGATCTCGGTGGCGCGCTCGGCCCGCTCGGCGATACAACCAAACGCTGCGTTCGCTCCGGCGCTCAGGACGGTCCGTCGATCGCGCCTTGCTGCTCAGAAGCTGTAGCCGACCCTGAGCCGCATCTGGTGCCGGTCGAAGTTCGCGAGGTCGAGGCCCTCGGGGCCGCCGCGCTCGCGACCGGCGACCTGGAAACTCCAGGCGAGGGAGATCCAGGCATGGGACGACAGGCTGGCGTAGAGGGTCGGCCCGAGATAGGCCGCCTGGCCGCCGAGCCGACCGAGGGCCAATCCCCCGTAGGCCCGGGCGTAGCGCGCCTCGCCGCCGAGGAAGAATCCGGGCCGGACCTGATAGGCCAGCGCCCCCGCGACCTCCAGGCCCGAGCCGTGGACGGCCGGCCCGACCTCCGTTCGTGTCGAGGCGAAGCCGAAGCCGGCATTGAGCGCGGCCACCAGCCGGCCCGGCACGAGTTCCCGGTCGGCGAGGAGGGCGACGTCGGTGCCGTAGCTGCGGGCCGGTCCGCCGGTGCCGGAATCGACCCCGCCGTATCCGGGCACGACGCTCAGCGTCAGGCCGAAGGGCGCCGTGCGGCGGTCGAGTAGGCGCAGGCGGGTCTCTAGGAATCCACCGTTGAAGCCGCCGCTGGTCCGGGCCGGCACGCCCATGTCGTAGGCGTTGAAGGTGAGGCCCGGCGCGAGCCGGAAATCGGCCGTGAGCGGCATCTTGAGCGCGAGGCTCGAATCGATCGCGAGAAAGCGGCCGAGCCGGCGGCCGAGGCGCCCCGTCGTTTCCCATTCGAGTTCCACCTCGCCCGGCACGCCGAGATCGCTGCCCTCCGCGAAGCCGAACAGGTGCTCGCTGTCGATGCCGCCGGGCGTCAGGTTCTCGATGGCGGTCGGTGCGGTCTGCGCGATGGCGGCCGCGCTCACGAGCCCGAAGGCCGAGCCCGCGACGCGTGCGGCGTCCCGGAGACGTCGGAACAGCACAGCAGACATGGTAACCCCTTATCTTTATAGCTTATGCTATATCTGATAGGCGGGGCTGTTGCGTCAGGTCAAGCGGAGCTTGCGTCCGGCGGACCTGGGCCAGGGGGATATCTGCCAAGCGGGTCTGCGGTCCCGGATCGTCGGCTGGAGGCTTGCTTCAGCGCGGCAGGAGCCAGGCGAGGGAGCGCGCGAGGCGGGCCGTCCCGTCGCGCTCGAACCAGCGTCCGTGGCTGAAGATCACCCGCACGGGTTGGAAGCCGACGAGCCGCCGGGCCGCCTCGGCGGGCGCGCGCCCCTTGAGCTTCACCGCGAGCCTCAGATAGGCCGGCGCCCGGCCCGTCGGCGCCGTCACGCGGGCGAGGCGGGCGAGGGGACGCATCGGCGCGGGCAGCCGGTCAGGCTCGAGGTTCTGGACGAGATCCGTCAGCAGCAGGGTGCGCGAGGCCCGGTGGTGGAACGCCACCTCCCGGAAGCCGGCAAGACCCGGCACCACAACCTGCGTCAGGTCGCGGGTCCAGTCGGCCGGCGCGGTCTCGGGCAGATCGAAATCGATGCGCAGGCCCGACTTGCGGACCTGGGCCCGGTCGCGCAGGCCCGGCGCGGCCCAGACGCGCGCCTCGGGGCAGTGGCGCTGCCAGGCCTCGACGAAGGTCCAATGCGCGCTGTTAGGCGCCACGAGGTGGCGGATCGGCCCGAAGATCTCCAGCGTCTCGTGCAGATCCGGGTCGTAGCGCGTCGGGGAGTGGAGCCAGAGGCCTCCGTCGGAGAGGCGCAGCACCGTCATCCGCACCGGCAGCGGCATGCCGAGGACGCGCAGAGGGCCGCTGTCGACGATCCAGATACCCTCGTCCACGGGCTTCGGAACGTCGAGGGGCGGGTAGGCCGGCTCGACCCTTCGAGGTGACATGAGCGTCTCCTCCCCCGCCCCGATCGATCGTCAGTAGCGCTCGTAGCGATCGTAGCGGCGTCCGTAGCCGCGATCGTAACCGTCGTAGAAGCGGCGCGGACCCACGTCGCGGGAGGAGCCGCAATAGTTCAGGCCCTCGTCGTAGCAGACGCTCGGCGGCCCCGGGATGTAGCGGCCGCCGCGACGGCAGGAATAGCCGCACATTGCGACCGGCACGGCGCCCGAGGCGAGCCCCTGCCCAGCCTGAGGAAGGCCGGGAGCGGCCCCGGCGGCACCGAGCCCGGCGATCAGCAGGCCCGCCGCCAGGAACGAGGTTGTGAGCATGGTCTTCATGGGTCCCTCCATCCGTTCACCCGAGGACGGGTGCGGCCTGTCCACGCCGGCAACCTGAGCCGTGCCGCGTGAACGGCTCCGGAACGCCGCCCGTGATTCGCCGTCAGCGATGCCTGCGCCGGTCTCCGGAAGGGCGAGGGGCAGGAATGCGCATCGTTCGCCTCCCCGCTCTCGGGCGCGATCGGCCGAAGCCGTTCTGGGCTTCTCATCCTTGAACCCGCTTCCCGGGGCGCCGGTTCGCGGATCCGTCGCACGGCCACCCGCGACCCGCTCCGGGCCTCAGCCCCCTGCCTCATGGGGCCTGCCTCATGGGGCCCGCCTCAGGGAGCTTGGCAGGGCATCACCTCGGCGGCCTGGACCACGCTGAGGGCGCGGCGGCGCACTTCGAGGGGGACGCCTGGACGCTCGGACACCGCCGCGGCCTCGCGCTTCAGCACGGCGTTGCAGGAGCAGGACCGGTGAGCGGCCGCGTCGAAACAGGCGTCGTGCCGCTGGCAGGCCGCGTCGAGATCGTCGATCGGCGGGAGGCCCTCGCCGCGCTGCCCGGCCCCGCAATAGTTCCCGTGAAAGAGTTCGGCCCCGGTGAGGACGTTGCCGAGATCCCCGCGCGGGCTCGTCGGCCCCTCGCGCTGGCCGCTCGGGTTCAGGTCGTTGGCCGGGCCGCCGGACTGGGTCCCCGAACTGCGCAGCGATTTCGGGATGGCCGAGCGGGCGCCGGGCTCGTCGAGGCTGTCGGCGGAACGCGAGTTCGGCTCGGTCAGGTCCGGCAGGGGCGGCGGCGGGCCGGGGACCGGCTCCTCCTCCTCGACGATGACGGGCGGGGCCTGGACGGTCTGCGCATGGGCCGGAGCGGCCGCGAGAAGGGCGAAGACGATGAGCGAGCGGGCGATGGCGTTCAAGAGATCCGGTCCCGTATGATCGTGCGCTCAGAAAGTCCGAGCTTCGCCTTATCGTTCCCGCGAGCCGTCGGCACGACGGCGCGACGCCGGCCGCGAAGGGGCCTGCGTCGCGCCGGTTCAAGCGTCTGTTAACGACGATCGGCCTAACTGACGGGGAGCCGCCTCACCGGCGGACCCCCGTTTCAGAGTAATCCTGAGAACCCATGCGCGCATCGGGACGGCCTCCCTACTCTCACCGTGATCCCTCCCGCCCCGGCCGGGGCGGCGACCGTTCGGGCCTCTCGATCGGCGCCCTCGCCAACCGGCTGATGTCGCTTCGCGCGAGCCTGACCCGCCGCCTCGCGGGCACCCCGCCGCGCCCGAGCTACGCCATCGCCGGGGCGCGCCCGGCGCCGAGCTGGCTCACCGCGCCGCAGGCGCTGGTCGGCCGCGACCGGGCCGGCGAGCCGGTCCCGGTGCCGCCGGAAGTGCCGCGCTACGTGCCCCCGCAGCAGGCTTGGTCCCACGCGGCCGATGCCCACGCTGCTCATGCTCACGCAGCCCATGCCGACGAGGCCGCGGACGCGGTCGGATCCGGCGGCTGGTCCGGCGGCTCAGGCGGCTCCTGGCCGGCCCAGGTCTTCGACGATCGGGCGAGCCCCGACATGCTGGCAGCTCAAGGCTCCGCCTGGCCCGAGAGCCGGATCGACGTCGCCGCCTCAAGCCCCGGCGTCCTGATCCGCTCGCCCCGTCGCCCGGCCGCCATCGCGCCGGAGGCGATGCCCGCGCCCCTTCCGTCCGTTCCGGCCTGCGTGCGCTACACCCGCACGCCGGATACGATCCTGCAGGAGCGGCGCCAGCGTGCCCTCGACGCGGAGCGGGAGGCGCTCGCCCGCGCCGCAGCCGAGGCGCAGGCCGCGCAGCGGGCTGTCGAGGCCGAGCGGGAGGCCGAGCGCGCGGCCGCCCTGCGCGCCGCCGAGGAGGAGGCCGCAGCGGCCGCCGCGGCGGCCTCGGTCCCGTCCGAGCCGCTGCCCCTGTGGCGCCAGCCCTTCGTCGCCCCTCCGGGCGTCCGCTTCTTCCGCACGCCCGACCGCCGCCCGGCCCGGCCGGCGGAGATCGTCGTCGAGGCGTCGACCGCGGTCGCCGCATTGCCCGCCGCTCCGGCCGAAGAACGCGACTGGTCCGATCTGCCCGACTGGTCGGCCGTTAAGCCCTGGTTCGACAATCAGGACTGGACCTCCGCCGAGGTCTGGGCCGCGATCCAGGCCGAGGCGGCCGCGTCTTCCGAATCCGCGCTCGCCGCGTCGACGCTCTCCGAGGCCGCGCCGACGCTCGCCGCCTCCGCCGTGCCGGTATCGCGCTTCGTCTCGATGCCCCTCGACATCTCGCACCTGCGCTCGCTGCCGCCGAACCCGGTCTATGTGCTGGAGCGCCTGGTGCGCTTCGAGAACGTGCAGACCCCGCGCCCGGCGAATGCGCCGGAGAGCGGAGAATCCACCTCCGTGCCTGTACCCGTAGAGCCGGCCGTCCCGGCCGCGCCCGTGCGCCCCACCCTGTCCCTGATCTTCGGCCCCGGCACGCCCCCGGCGGCCGCCCCGGCCCCCGTCGTGCAGCGCCCGGCCGTGTCCGCGATGGCGGCCCGCGCCGCGATCCGCCCCGCCCGACCGCAGGCCGAGCCGGAAGCGGCGGCGAGCGCGCCCGAGCCGCGTCCTGTCCCGCCCGCCGCGACCGGTCCCGCCGTGTCGGTGCGGCCAGCTGCGCAGCCGATCGCGCCGAGGCCCGTCCTCCTGCGCACCAAGCCGAGCCCCGAAGCGGTCCGTCCCGGCGAACCCGACGCGCAGTCCGCCGCCGAGGTGGCCTCCGAGCCGCAGCCCGAGCCCGTTCTCGATCTGGAGGCGGAGACGGTCCCCGCGGGGGCCCCCTCCCCTGCCCCGGCTTTGCCGGTGGTGGCGCCGCGCGCCATCCTGCCCGAGCCGCGCAGCCACCTGATCCCGGCCGGGCGCCACCTGCCCGTCGCGGTCTTCGAGAACGCCGACTACGCCTATCCCTCCCTCGAACTGCTCGCCCTGCCGGAGGAGAGCGCCAGCGAGGAAGTCGACGCCGACGTGCTGGAGCAGAACGCGCTCAACCTCCAGCAGACGGTGCAGGATTTCGGCGTCCGCGGCGACATCCTGGCCGTGCGGCCGGGCCCCGTCGTCACCCTCTACGAACTCGAGCCCGCCCCCGGCACCAAGTCGAGCCGCGTGATCGGCCTGTCCGACGACATCGCCCGCTCGATGTCGGCCGTCTCCGCCCGCGTCGCGGTGGTGCCCGGCCGCAACGTCATCGGCATCGAGTTGCCGAACGAGGTGCGCGAGACGGTCTACCTGCGCGAACTGCTGTCGGCGCCCGACTTCTGCGAGAGCAAGCACAAGCTTGCCCTGTGCCTGGGCAAGAACATCGGCGGCGAGCCCATCATCGCGGACCTCGCCCGCATGCCCCACCTCTTGGTCGCCGGCACCACCGGCTCGGGCAAGTCGGTGGCCATCAACACCATGATCCTCAGCCTGCTCTACCGGCTCAAGCCCGAGGAGTGCCGCCTGATCATGGTCGACCCGAAGATGCTGGAACTGTCCGTCTACGACGGCATCCCGCACCTGCTCTCCCCCGTCGTCATCGACCCGAAGAAGGCGGTCATCGCCCTCAAATGGGCCGTGCGCGAGATGGAGGAGCGCTACAAGAAGATGTCCAAGATCGGCGTGCGCAACATCGACGGCTACAACGCCCGCATGGCCGAGGCCCGGGGGAAGGGCGAGGTCATCCTGCGCACGGTCCCCGCCGGCTTCGACCGGGAGACGGGCGAGGCGGTGTACGAGCAGGAGGAGATGGACCTGTCGGCGCTGCCCTACATCGTGATCGTGGTCGACGAGATGGCCGACCTGATGATGGTGGCGGGCAAGGAGATCGAGGGCGCGATCCAGCGGCTCGCCCAGATGGCGCGGGCGGCGGGCATCCACCTGATCATGGCCACGCAACGTCCGAGCGTGGACGTGATCACGGGCACGATCAAGGCGAACTTCCCGACCCGGATCTCCTTCCAGGTGACGAGCAAGATCGACTCGCGCACGATCCTGGGCGAGATGGGCGCCGAGCAGCTGCTGGGTCAGGGCGACATGCTGTTCATGGCCGGCGGCGGGCGCACGACGCGGGTGCACGGGCCGTTCTGCTCGGACTCGGAGGTGGAGAGCGTGGTGGCGCATCTGAAGCGCCAGGGCCGGCCCGCCTACCTCGACGCCGTCACCGCCGACGACGGGTCGGGAGAAGCGGAGAAGCCCACCCGCGGCTCGAAGGCCGACAAGGCCGAGCGCGCCGAGCGGGCGGAGGCCGAGGAGGAGGCTGACGTCGCGGTGTTCGATGTCGGCAGCTTCGTGGCCTCCGGCGGCGGCGAGGCCGGCGGCGACCTCTACGAGCAGGCGATCCAAGTGGTGCTGCGGGACAAGAAGGCGTCGACCAGCTACATCCAGCGCCGTCTCCAGATCGGCTACAACCGCGCCGCCTCCATCATGGAACGGATGGAGATCGAGGGCATCGTCGGCCCGGCCAACCATGCGGGCAAGCGCGAGATCCTGGTCGAGGGCGGCCACCACGCCGCGTCCGGCGTGATGTACGACGACGATTGACGACATGGGCGCCGGACCCTCGGACCGGCGTCGCATATTCGCCACAGGGTTCGGGCCTAAGGCTCGGGCCCGCCCCTCGCCCGCCCTGCCGCCCGCCCCGGAGACGCCCCTGATGATCGGCCGCCGCCACAGCCTGCTCGCCGGTTCTCTGCTCGTCCTTGCGGCAATCCTCGTCGAGCCGCGGCCGGCATCGGCCCAGGTGACGTCCTTCCTCGACAGCCTGTTCGGCCGCAAGGAGGAACCGGCGCCCGCGCCCGCGGCGCCGCCAGCCCCTCCGCCCGCGACCAAGCCGCAGGCGGCCAAGCCCGCGCCGAAGGCGGCCAAGGACGCCGCGAAGGAGGCGAAGGCCGCTCCGGACAAGGCGACCGACAAGGCCGGCACTGAGAAGACGGGGAGCCTGAAGACCGGCGCGGCAAAGCCCGCGGTCGAGCCGAAGGAGGCCAAGGTCGCGGCGATCGGCGCGCCGAGCGCGGCCGCGGCGACCTTCGCGGATGCGGATCCCGCGACGATCCTCGCCCAGGCCAACGGCTACTTCAACGGGATGACCACGCTGACCGGCACCTTCGTGCAGATCGGCGCGGACGGGCGCCGGATCGGCGGCAAGCTGACGCTGGCCAAGCCTGGGCGCCTGCGCTTCGACTACGACGAGCCCTCCCCGCTCCAGGTCGTTGCCGACGGCACCTCGGTCGCCGTGCGCGACCGCAAGCTCTCGACGCAGGACCTCTACTTCATCGCGCAGACGCCGCTGAAATTCCTGCTGCGCGAGAAGATCGATCTCGCCCGCGACCTCAGCGTCACGGACATCGCGAACGATCCGGGCGGCGTCCGCATCAGCCTGGAAGACCGCTCGACGCTCGGCGGCACCTCGAAGATCCAGCTGTACTTCGACGCCGAGATGAAGACGCTGAGCCAGTGGCGGATCACCGACCCGCAGGGCTACCTGACGACAGTGCAGCTCGCGAACCTACAAAAGGGCAAATCGGTCGACACGGCCCTGTTCTTCATCAATTACGGGCGCAGCGAGGACAAGGCGATGCAGCAGCAGATCCAGCAGCAGCACTGACGCCGTCCGACCCGAGCTCCACGCGTGCGCCTCACCGTCACCACCTGGAACATCAACTCGGTGCGCCTGCGCATCGACCTCGTCCTGCGCTTCCTCGCCGAGGCGCGGCCGGACGTGCTCTGCCTGCAGGAGACGAAGTGCCCGGACGACGCCTTCCCGCTGAAGGCGTTCCAGGGCTCGGGCTACGAGAACATCGTCTTCGCCGGGCAGAAGGGTTACAACGGCGTCGCGATCCTCTCCCGGTTTCCCCTGCTGACGCGGGACGTGATGAGCTTCTGCGAGCGGCCCGACGCCCGCCACATCTCGGCGGTGCTCGGCCGCGAGGCGGGGCCGGCCGCGGGGATCGTGCTGCACGATTTCTACGTGCCGGCCGGCGGCGACGTGCCGGATGTCGGCCTCAACCCGAAATTCGCGCACAAGATCGATTACCTCGATGAATTGCGCGCCTGGGGCGGGCGCCGGGTGAAGGGGCCGGCGATCCTCGTCGGCGACCTCAACGTGGCGCCGCTGGAGCACGACGTCTGGTCGCACAAGCAACTCCTCGACGTGGTGAGCCACACGCCCGCCGAGACCGAGCGGCTGGAAACGCTGCGCGGCGAGGCCGGCTGGATCGACGCGGCCCGCCTGCTGACGCCGGAGCCGGAGAAGATCTACACGTGGTGGAGCTACCGCTCGCCCGATTGGGCGGCGGCCAACAAGGGCCGGCGCCTCGACCACGCCTGGGTCTCGCCCGATCTCGCCGGCACGGTCCGCAGCGTCACCGTCGCCCGCCATGCCCGCGGCTGGGAGCGGCCGTCGGACCACGTGCCGGTGACACTCGCCCTCGAGCTCTGAGCACGGAACGCCGCGCGGCGCGTCGGCATTCTCTCGGCACGTGGCGGGCGCTCCCGGCCCGCGAACCGAACCCGAGAGACCCGATGCGCAAGATCCTCCTCGCCTTCCTGCTCCCCAAGGTCATCCAGTTCCTGCGCCGCCGCTACGGCGGCCGGCCGGGCCATCGCCCGTACTGAGCGGCCGTCCGCAACGCCCCACCTCTCCCGTCCGGGAGATCCAAGTCGGCGGAAGCCGACCGGGTGAGGGGTGCGACCTCTCCAGAAACCTCGCATCCCTCACCCTGTCCCTCTCGGAACGAGAGGGAAACGGCGCCTGATCGTTTCAGGTCGGCACCGAAGGGGGCGCCCTCATCCCTCCCGGGCCGGAGCGGCCCGCGCCCGCCCGTAGGCGGCGTAGATCGCGAGGCCCAGAGCCAGCCACACCCCCAGCCGCAGCCACGTGTCCGCCGGCAGGCTCGCCATCAGGGCGAGGCAGGCGAGGATGCCGAGGCCCGCCACCAGCGGCGCCCGTGGGACCCGGAAAGGGCGCGCCCGTCCGGGTTCCCGCCGCCGCAGAAGCAGCAGGGCGGCGCAGACCAGCGTGAAGGCCAGCAGCGTTCCGATGCTGACGAGCTCTCCCAGCACCTCGATCGGCACGAAGCCCGCGACGAGCGCCGTCGCGAGGCCGGTCAGGCCCTGGCTCAGCGCGGGCGTGCGCGTGCCCCGGTGCACCTGGGCGAAGGCCTCCGGCAGCAGGCGGTCGCGGGCCATCGCGTAGAAGATCCGGGTCTGGCCGTAGAGGGCGGTCAGGGTCGCCGTGGTCAACCCGACGAGAGCACCGAGCTTGATCAGGATCGCGAAGGCGCCGAGGCCGATCGCGTCGATCGCCTTCGCGATCGGATCCGCCACCGCCAGGTCCCGGTACGGCACGAGGCCGGTCAGCACCGCCGCGACCGCCACGTAGAGGAGCGTCGTGACGAGGAGCGCGCCGAGGAGGCCGGCCGGCAGGTCCCGCCGAGGCTCGCGGGTCTCGCCTGCCGCCGTCGCCACGGTCTCGAAGCCGATGAAGGCGAAGAAGACGACGCCCGCCCCCCGCAGCACCCCGCTCCAGCCGAACTCACCGAAGGTGCCGGTATTCGCCGGGACGAGGGGCGACCACAGGCTCGGCGTCACGTGCCAGGCGCCGACGACGATGAAGGCGAGGATGATCGCGACCTTCAGGGCGACGAGCCCCGCATTCGCGCCCGCCGCACGCCGGTTCCCGGCGATCAGGAGGAGGCTCAGGGCGAGCACGATCCCGGCTGCCGGCAGGTTGACGAGCCCGCCCACGCCCGGCGCGGCGGCGAGCGCTTCCGGGAGGCGCAGGCCGAGATCGGCGAGGAGGCTCTGCGCGTAGCCCGACCAGCCGACCGCGACGGTCGCGGCCGCCATGGCGAATTCGAGGACGAGGTCCCAGCCGATGATCCAGGCGGCGAGCCGTCCGAGGGTGGCGTAGGCGTAGGTGTAGGTCGAGCCCGGCACCGGGATCATCGCGGAGAGTTCCGCGTAGCACAGGCCGACGCAGGCGCTGGCGAACCCGCCGAGAAGGAAGGAGATCACGAGGCCCGGCCCCGCATAATGCGCCGCCGCGGTGCCGGTCAGCACGAAGATCCCGGCCCCGATCGTGGCGCCGACCCCGATGCAGCCGAGGCCGAAGGCCGAGAGCGTGCGGGCGAGCGGCGTCCCGCCCTGCCCCGCCTCGTCGAGGATCCGGTCGATGGGCTTGGGCGCGAGAGGGCCGGGCATGGTTCGACAGGGTCTCCTGAGGGAGGATCGTAGACGGATTCGCGGGCGGTGGCGGCAGATCCCGTGCCAGGGCGCCAGCCCTGCGCCGCAGGGCTGGCGCTCACCGAGGTTTCGTGTATGGTCCGGCCCGCCTCGACCCGGCGACGGGCGGGGCTTGAATCGCTTGGGGTAGACCCTGCTGGACGACATCCCGGCAGCGGCCGAGACCCGAGCCCCGAGGCCACCCCAAGAGGGGTCGGCCCTCCCGCACCCGATACCCGAAAGGCAGATTGCGATGTCGATCACGGCAGAGCGCAAGACCGCGCTCATCAAGGAATACGCGCAGGGCGGCAAGGACACCGGCTCGCCGGAGGTTCAGGTGGCGATCCTCACCGAGCGGATCACCAACCTGACCCAGCACTTCAAGACCCACGGCAAGGACAACCATTCCCGCCGCGGCCTCCTGAAGCTGGTCTCGCAGCGCCGCTCGCTGCTCGACTACGTCAAGGGCAAGGACGAGGCCCGCTACCGGTCCCTGATCGAGCGCCTCGGCATCCGCCGCTAGAACCCACCGCGCGGTCCCGGGCCCGGCCCTGGACCGCGTTTCATCATCGGCGGGGCGGAATGCCGGCCCGTCGGAACCCCGGGCGACTTCGAGGCGCGGCGCCAGGGCAGGATCGCGAGAGGCTTCGGCTCCGGAGCCCCTCGCCGTCTTGCCGCTGGCGGCGCCGGGTTCGCCCGACCGCATGAAGGCATGAGAGATATGTTCGACGTACAACGCGAAGAGCTGATGTGGGGCGACCGCAAGCTCGTCCTTGAGACCGGCAAGGTGGCCCGCCAGGCCGACGGCGCCGTGGTCGCCACCTACGGCGAGACCTCGGTGCTCGCCACCGTCGTCTCCGCGAAGGAGCCGAAGGCCGGCATCGACTTCCTGCCGCTCACCGTGAACTACCAGGAGCGCGCCTACGCCGCCGGCCGCATCCCGGGCGGCTACTTCAAGCGCGAGGGCCGTCCGAGCGAGAAGGAGACCCTGGTCTCCCGCCTGATCGACCGCCCGATCCGTCCCCTCTTCGTCGAGGGCTGGCGCAATGACACCCAGGTCGTCGTCACCGTCCTGACCCACGACCTCGAGAACGACCCGGACGTGGTCGCGATGGTGGCGGCTTCCGCCGCGCTGACGCTGTCGGGCGTGCCCTTCATGGGCCCGATCGGCGCGGCCCGCGTCGGCTACGTCAATGGCGGCTACAAGCTCAACCCGCTCGTGACCGAGCTCGACGATTCGACCCTCGACCTCGTCGTCGCCGGCACCCAGGACGCCGTCCTGATGGTCGAATCGGAGGCCAAGGAGCTCTCCGAGGACGTGATGCTCGGCGCCGTGATGTTCGGCCACAAGCACTTCCAGCCGATCATCGAGGCGATCATCCGGCTGGCCGAGAAGGCCGCCAAGGAGCCGCGTGATTTCTCGGCGCCCGAGAACGCCGACGTCGAGACGGCCGTGCTGGAGATCTGCGAGGCGGAACTTCGCGACGCCTACAAGAAGACCGTCAAGCAGGAGCGCTACGCCGCCGTCGACGCCGTGAAGGCGAGGGTCGTGGCCGCCCTCTGCCCGGCCGAGGGCGAGCAGAAATTCGCCCCCGAGAAGGTCAAGGCGGCCTTCAAGGAGGCGCAGTCGAAGGTCGTTCGCTGGAACATCCTCGACACGGGCTCGCGCATCGACGGCCGCGATGTGAAGACGGTCCGCCCGATCGTCTCCGAGGTCGGCGTGCTGCCGCGCGCCCACGGCTCCTCGCTGTTCACCCGCGGCGAGACGCAGGCGCTGGTCGTCGCGACGCTGGGCACCGGCGAGGACGAGCAGTTCATCGACGCGCTGGAGGGCACGTACAAGGAGACGTTCCTCCTGCACTACAACTTCCCGCCCTATTCGGTCGGCGAGACCGGCCGGATGGGCTCGCCCGGGCGCCGAGAGATCGGCCACGGCAAGCTCGCCTGGCGGGCGATCCACCCGGTTCTGCCCCCGGCCCACGAGTTCCCGTACACGATCCGCGTCGTGTCCGAGATCACGGAGTCGAACGGCTCCTCCTCGATGGCCTCCGTCTGCGGCGGCTCGCTGTCGCTGATGGATGCGGGCGTGCCGCTGCGCCGCCCCGTCGCCGGCATCGCCATGGGCCTCATCCTCGAGGGTGAGCGCTTCGCGGTGCTCTCCGACATCCTCGGCGACGAGGATCACCTCGGCGACATGGACTTCAAGGTGGCCGGCACCGAGGAGGGCGTCACCTCCCTCCAGATGGACATCAAGATCGCCGGCATCACCGAGGAGATCATGCGGGTGGCGCTGGCGCAGGCCAAGGACGGGCGCGCCCACATCCTGGCCGAGATGGCCAAGGCCCTGACCGCGGCGCGGCCCGAGCTCGGCGAGTACGCGCCGCGCATCGAGACCATGCAGATCCCGACCGACAAGATCCGCGAAGTGATCGGCACGGGCGGCAAGGTGATCCGCGAGATCGTCGAGAAGACCGGCGCCAAGATCAACATCGAGGATACCGGCATCGTGAAGATCGCCTCCTCGGACGGCAAGGCGATCAAGGCGGCCTACAACTGGATCCGCTCGATCGTGGCGGAAGCCGAGCCGGGCATGATCTACGACGGCACCGTCGTGAAGACGATGGAGTTCGGCGCCTTCGTGAACTTCTTCGGCGCCAAGGACGGCCTCGTCCACATCTCGGAGCTCGCCGCTCAGCGGGTCGCCAAGGTGACGGACGTGGTCAAGGAAGGCGACAAGGTGAAGGTGAAGTTCCTCGGTCAGGACGACCGCGGCAAGATCCGCCTCTCCATGAAGGTCGTCGATCAGCAGACCGGCGAGGACCTCACCGAGAAGCTGAAGGCCCAGCGCGACGCCGAGCGGTCCGAGCGCGGCGACCACGAGCCCCGCCGCGAGCGCGGCGAGCGCCGCAACGCCGGCGAGTGATCGCCTCCCGCCACGCCTGAACGACGCGGAGCGCGGCCCTTCGGGGCCGCGCTTTTCGTTTCGAGGCGGTCCGCGTGCTGCCGCTTTGTGGTCTTCTCCGCCCGCGCGAATCGCCGTAACGGAAAGGGAGGCCGCCATGTCCGACGAACTCGTCTTCTACACGACCCCCATGTCCCGCGGGCGCATCGTCCGCTGGATGCTGGAGGAGGTCGGTGCGCCCTACCGGGCCGAGATCCTGGAATTCGGCCGCTCGACACGGTCGGCGGAGTACCGCGCCATCAACCCGATGGGGAAGGTCCCGTCGATCCGACACGGCGACACGGTGGTGACGGAGACCGCCGCCATCTGCGCCTATCTGGCCGACGCCTTCCCCGAGGCGAACCTCGCTCCGCCCCACGGCGGCCGGGCCCGCGGCCCCTATTATCGCTGGATGTTCTTCGCGGCGGGTCCCGTCGAGGCCGCCACCACCAACAAGACCCTCGGCGTCGTGGTGCCGGACGATCCCCGCATGCGCGGCATGGTCGGCTACGGCAGTCTCGCCTCGGTGGTGGACGCCCTCGAAGGTGCGGTCTCGGGCCGGGACTACATCTGCGGCGATCAGTTCACGGCGGCCGACGTTTATGTCGGCTCGCATCTCGGCTGGGGCATGGCCTTCGGCACGCTGGAGAAGCGCCCGGCCTTCGAGACCTACGTCGCGCGCCTCAACGCGCGCCCGGCCGCCATCCGGGCCCGGGAGATCGACGACCGGCTGCTTGCCGAGCGGCAGGCTGGCTGAAGCACGGGTGCGGTGCGGCACCGCCTCGCGGAACGCCGCCCCCCGCCCCGCGTTCGCCCCGCGAGAATCCCCCTAACCGGAGACGACACCCGATGGCGAATGCGATGATCCACGACATCTTCAGCGGCGAGCAGAACCTGACGACGACGGAGCGTGCCGTCTCGGTTGTGCTCGGCCTCGGAATCGCGGCGGCGGCCGCGCAGCCGCGCCCGAACAAGCTCCTGAGCCTCGCCGCGCTCATCGTCGGGGCCGGGCTCGCCATCCGCGGTGCGACCGGCCACTGCTCCATCAAGGCGGCCTCCGAGCATCTCTGAGCGGAGCCTCCGGAAACGAGAAAGGGGCGCCTCGCGGCGCCCCTTTCTTCATGCGGGCTCTGCTTCGCGTCAGAGCGTGGTGGTGCGGCTGCGGCCGGCGACGAAGCCGTAGATCGCCAGCACGACGACGGCGCCGACGATGGCGCCGATGAAACCCGCGCCCTGGTTCGGCCCGTACCAGCCGACGGCCTGGCCGATGAAGGTCGCCACGAAGGCGCCGACGATGCCGAGGATGGTCGTCAGGATGAAGCCCGACGGCTCGTTGTTGCCCGGCATGAGGAACTTGGCGATGACGCCGGCGATGAAGCCGATGATGATGGTTCCGATGATCGAAAACATGGCTCGTGGATCCTGAGCTTCGCTGTAACCTGCGAAAGCAACGTGCCGACGGCCTCTCTGGTTGCGCCTCGCCAGGAAAGTTTGTCGCAGGCGGCCTGCGGCCCGGCATCGGGCTTTCCCGAGCCGCCGCCCGCCGTGGCCCCTTTACGGTCGCGGTGCTCCGGCGGCACAAGGCTCGGCGGGCCGCAGCGCCCCGAATCTGCGAGGATTGAAGGTCAGCATGACGATCGAGCGTTTCGAGTCCGGCCCCCGCATGAGCCAGGCGGTCGCCTACGGGGATACGGTCTATCTGGCGGGGCAGGTCGCCGCCGACACGGTCGGCACCGGGGTCACGGCGCAGACGCAGGCGATCCTGTCCGAGATCGACCGGCTGCTCGCGGCCGCCGGCAGCGACAAGAGCCGGATCCTCGCGGCGACGATCTACCTTGCCGACATGGGCACCTTCGCGGAGATGAACGCCGCCTGGGACGCCTGGGTCGACCGGGGGAACCCGCCTGCCAGCGCCACCGTCGAGGCGAAGCTCGCGGGGCCGCAATACCTCGTCGAGATCGTGGTGACGGCGGCGAGAGCCCCTGCCGGAGGGGCGCGGTGAGCCGGCGCGGGCTCATCCGGGGGGCGCTCGCCGCCCTCCTCCTCGCGCCCCTCGCGGGACCGGCCGCGGCGCAGGCGCCCGAGCGCGTGGTCAACGTCTACAACTGGTCGGACTATATCGACCCGAAGGTGCTGGAGAGCTTCACCAAGGAGACCGGCATCAAGGTCGTCTACGACACCTACGACAACAACGAGATCCTGGAGACGAAGCTGCTCGCCGGCCGCTCGGGCTACGACGTGGTCGTGCCCTCGGGGCCCTTCCTGCAGCGGCTCATCAAGGCGGGCGCCTTCCAGCCCCTCGACAAGGGGAAGGTCCCGAACCTCGTCCATGTCTGGCCCGAGATCGCCGGGCGGCTCGCGACCTACGATCCCGGCAACGTCCACGCGGTGGACTACATGTGGGGCACGACCGGGATCGGCCTCAACCTCGGCGCCGTGCGCGAGCGGCTCGGAGCGGGCACGCCCCTGAACACCTGGAACCTCGTCCTCAATCCGGGCAGCGCGAACAAGCTCAAGGATTGCGGGATCATGATGCTCGACAGCCCCGAGGACCTGATCCCCAGCATGCTGCCGGCCTACGGGCTCAAGGCGGATTCGAAGCGCTGGGACGACATGACCCAGGTCACCGACGCGCTCTACAAGGTGCGCGGCGCGGTGCGGAAGTTCCACTCCTCGGAGTACATCCAGGCGCTCGCCAACGGCGATATCTGCGTCGCGGTCGGCTATTCGGGCGACGTGCTCCAGGCGAAGAAGCGGGCAGAGGAGGCCAAGAACGGCGTCGAGGTCGGCTACGTCATTCCGAAGGAGGGCGCGCTGATGTGGTTCGACGCCTTCGCGATCCCGAAGGACGCGCCCCACGCCGCCGAGGCCCACGCCTTCATCGACTACATGATGCGGCCCGAGGTGGCGGCGGCCAACACCAACTTCGTGTCCTACGCGAGCGGCAACCTGCCGGCCAAGAAACTCGTGAAGCCCGAGATCCTGAGCAATCCCGGCATCTACCCGGACGAGGCGACGATGCAGCGCCTCTCCACCAACACTGCCTGGGACGACCGCACGCAGCGGTTCGTCACGAGGCTGTGGACCCGGGTGCGCACGGGGCGCTGAGGCCGCAGCCCCCGGCCCGGCCTCGCGGTTCGCACGGGACCCGGCGCCACGGCTTCCATGCCGGAGCGGAATGCGCAGCGGGCTCCCCTTCCGGACGTGGGGAGGGGAGCCCGCGCTCGACGGGCCGATCTCGCGGCGTGCCCGGGCCGATGCTCGCAACCGCGAGCCCGCCGGGGCGGCGCGGGTGGCCGGACCCGCTCAGTCCTTCAGGTCGGCCGGAACCTTGCCGCCATTCTCCTCCAGCTTCTTGATCACCTGCTTGTGCAGCCAGATATTCATCGAGGCCGAGTCGTTCTTGTCGCCCGAATAGTGCAATTCGTCAGCGAGCTGCTGGCGGGCGTGCAGGCTCGAATCGAGATCGAGCAGCTTCATCAGGTCGACGATGGAGGTGCGCCAGTTCAGCTTCTGCGGATTCTTGGAGGCCATCTCGTTGAGGACGGCCTCGACGTCGACCGAGCCACCTGACGAGGCCGCGCCGGCCGAGGCGGCGCCTCCTGTCGTCGCCGTGGAGGCCGGAGCGCTCGAACCGCCCCGGCCGGAGCGCTGGTCGGGGCGCCGGCCTTCTCGGCCGCCTCCGCCGAGCCTCCGCCGAACGGATGCAGGATCTTGCTGACGATGCTGCCGATGAGGCTCATGGCACGACTCCCTGGATGTTTCGCGCGTCTCGCGTGGGCCGCGCGCGGCGGCCGGTGGTCAACGGCGGTCGGCTTGGCCGTGTTCCTCGCAGCTCAGCGCTGGAGCTGAAGCCCGGCGCCGAGCAGCGCCAACCCGGCGACGAGGCACACCCCGCTCCATCGCTCCAGGGCCGGCGCGCGGGCCGGATAGCGGAGCGAGGCTGCCGCCAGGCCCACGCCGGCCGCGAGGCAGAAGAAGCTCGTGAACACGATCACCCTGTCGCCCTGTCCTGCCCGGCTGACGGACCGGGCATCCGGTCTGCGCCGCCGACCCGAGCCGACCGCGCGCTCCCCCCGAAAGTCTGGTTCCGGAGGGCTCGTCCGAGATGATCCGCGCGGATCATCTCGGCGGACATGGCACAGGCGAATCGCTCCGCGGGTTCGAATGTGCGGCGCATGGTGTTTGAGTGGATCAGCCGGGTGTCAAGATTGCTCAGCCGGCCTGCCGATGGGGGACGGAAACGTGATGCGGCCCGTTCCGGTTGCGGCCGAACCGACACGCGCGGTCCGCGGCCGGAGGTCGGTCGAGCGTTGCCGGCAACCCTAATCCACGCCCCCACAATGGTATTTGAAGTTTTGCCCGCCTGTGGCATGGGAACGGCCCAATTCCCCCATCCGGATCTCCGCCGCATGCGCCTCCTCCCGGTCCTCAAGGCGTGCCTCACGGCCGCCGCCCTCCTCGTCGCCGGCCCGGCCCTCGCGCAGAACGCGCCCGTACCCGTGCGCATCGGCGTGATCCCGGTCGTCGGGGCCGCCCCCGTCTTCGTGGCGAACGGTGAGGGTTGGCTCAAGGAGGCGGGCCTCGCGCCGAGCTTCACCACCTTCGAATCCGGCCCCAACATGATCCAGGCCCTGGCCTCCGGCACGATCGACGTCTACGTCGCCGGCATCGCGCCGCTCGCGGTCGCCCGCTCGAAGAACATCGACGTGCGCGTGGTCGCCGCCACCGCCATCGAGGAGATGGTGTTCGTGGCCGGCCCCAAGCTTGCGCCCTACTTCAAGGACGGCGTTTCCAAGGCCGAGGCGTTCAAGGCCTTCCGCGCCAAGGAGGGCCGTGCCGCCCGCCTCGCGACGCAGCCGCCGGGCTCGGTGCCGAACACGACCCTGCAGCACTGGCTCTGGCAGGTCGCCAAGACCGACAAGGCCGATGCCGAGATCGTGGCGATGGGCATCGACGCGACGCAGCAGGCGCTGCTCGCCGGTGCCGTCGATGGCGCCTCGATCCGCGAGCCGGCCCTGACCATCGTGCAGACCCGCAACCCGGCCATGAAGCTCGTGGCGACGGGGGGCGAGATGTTCCCCGACCAGCCCGGCACCGTGGTCGGCGTGTTCGGCGCCTTCGCGGACAAGAACCCGCAGGCCGTCGAGGGCCTCGTCGGGGCGGTGGTCAAGGCGGCCGACCTCCTCAAGACCGACCCGGCCCGCGCCGCGGTCCCCGTGGAGCAGGCGCTCGGAAAGGGCATCACCGACGTGGCCACGATCCAGAAGGCCCTGACCTCCCCCGCCTCCCGCTTCACCGCGGACCCGCGCGCCATCATCGAGGCGACGAAGAAGATGCAGGCCTATCAGGTCAGCATCGGTACCCTGGACAAGGACATCCCCGTCGACGGCCTGTTCGTGTCGAGCTTCTACGAGAAGGCGACGCAGCGCTGAGCCGGCGCCCGAAGCTCCACCGATGAACCTGGTCCGTTCGACCCTGCTCGCGGCCTCCGGCCTCGTCGCCTTCCTGCTGTTCTGGGAGGCGATGCCCCGGCTCGGCCTGATCAACCCCGCCTTCCTGCCGCCGCCGAGCACGATCCCGACCGCGTTCCTGCGCGAGGTCTCCCTCGGGATCTGGCCGGAGGCCGTGCTGTCGAGCCTGAGCCATTACGTGGCGGGTCTCGCCGCGGGCGCCGGGGCGGGCGTCGGCCTGGGGCTCCTCAGCGGCATGTCCCGCTCCTTCGAGGCCTTCACCGCCTGGATCGTGCGGCTGCTCCGCCCGATCCCCGGCCTCGCCTGGGTGCCCTTCGCGATCATCTGGTTCGGGGTGCAACCCTCGGCCGCCGTGTTCATCATTGCGATCGGCGTGTTCTGGATCGTGTTCTTCGCGACGCAAGGGGCGGTGCGCGGCGTCGACCGCGACCTGATCGAGGTGGCGCAGGCCTTCGGCTTCCGCTCGCCGCTGGCGCGGCTCACCAAGATCCTGCTCCCCGCCGCCACCCCGGGCATCCTCGTCGGCCTGCGCACGGCTCTGGGCCAGGCCTGGATGGCGGTGGTGGCCGCCGAGATCTTCGGCGTGCCCGGCGTCGGCCAGCGCATGATGCAGGCCTCGAGCCTCCTCTCCACCGATATCGTGGTCGTCTACATGCTCACCATGGCCGCCCTCTACGGCCTGTTCGATTCCGCCTTCGTGGCGCTGCAGGGCTGGCTCCTGCGCTGGCGGGCATGACGGCGATGAGCGACGCGATCATCGACATCCGGGCTCTCAGCCTCGCGTACGAGCGCGGAGGGCAGCGCAGCGTCATCCTGTCGAACCTCGATCTCAGCATCGCGCGGGGCGAGTTCCTGGTCATCGTCGGCGAGTCCGGCGTCGGCAAGTCGACGCTCCTGCGGGTGCTGATCGGCCTCGCCCGGCCGAGTTCCGGCAAAGTCCGCCTCGACACCCGGCCCGGCTGCCGCACGCCGATGGCCCTGGTGTTTCAGGATGCGCGGCTCCTGCCCTGGCGGCGGGTGATCGACAACGTCGCCTTCGGGCTCGAGGGCTCGGGCCTCTCGAAGGCGGAGCGCCGCGCCAAGGCCGCCGAGATGCTGGCCCTCGTCGGCCTCGCCGATCTCGGGGGGCGCTGGCCGCACCAGCTCTCCGGCGGCCAGCGCCAGCGCGTCGCCATCGCCCGCGCGCTCGCCGTCGAGCCCGACGTGCTCCTGATGGACGAGCCGTTCTCGGCCCTCGACAGCTTCACCCGCGAGGGCCTTCAGGACGAGTTGCAGCGGATCAAGGCGCAGACCGGCAAGACGGTGCTGTTCGTCACCCACGACATCGACGAGGCGGTCACCCTCGCCGACCGGGTCGTGGTGCTCGCCGGCAGCCCGGGCCGGGTCGCGGCCGAGGTGCGCATCGACCTGCCCCGCCCCCGCCAGCGCCGCGACGCCGCCCTGCTCGAGGCCGCCCGCAGCCTCAGGGCCGAATTGTCCCGGCGGTCCGCCGATCTCTGAGACGGCAATCCCGGCGGGCCGGTGGTCCGACGGGTTCCTCCGGCGGGAACGGGGCCGGCGGGCCTCGCACGAAGGCGTCTCAGGCCTCGCCGAAGGCGGAGACGAGGGAGAGGCAGCGGCGCCGCAAGTCCGGGTCGGGGATGCGCCGGAAGGCCGCCAGGAGGGCCGCGCATTCCGCCTCCGACGCCTCCGCGCTGCCCATCGCCCCCTCGGTCCGAGACAGGTCGGCCAGTGGCACCTCCAGCGTCTCGGCGATCCGCAGAAGGATGCGGGCCCGCTCCGAAACGGTCGGAACGGCGCGCAACAGGGACGAGGCGCCCACTTCCGTCATCGTGTACCCCCGAACTGATCTAACGTCAGGGTTGCACGCGATACCCGGCTGATCGCCCCGGCCAAGTTGGTTGCGCGCGATCAAATTTCCTTGAGGAACCGGATTCCGCGCCCCTGCGCGGCGACTGCCCTCGTCAGGCGGGGCCCGCCGCCAGCAGAATCACGCCCCCGAACACCCCCGCTCCGAGGATGCGCCGCCACGGGTTCACGCCGCGAACGATCTCATCGACGGACCAGACCACGAGGCAGGCCGTCGCGGCGAGGCGCAGGACGCGCCCCGCGCCGTCATCCGGCCCCATGAGATGCGCGGCGAGGCTGCCGGCTGCGAACATCCAGAGCGGCGCGTTCGGCCATTGCGCGACCGTGATCCGACCCGTCTCCCGATCGCGGAAGGCCCAGTCGAGGGCTCGGCGCAGGCGCGAGGGCGGCTCAGGCGCCCTGGCCACCGTCGGCCTGGCGGATCGGCGCGCAGATCTGCGGGCTGACCTTGTCGAGATGCACGCAGGCATTGTCGCGGTACCACGCGCGCAGCTGCGGCTGCGAGGGCGCGACGTACATGGCGACGAGGACGAAGCCCGCAGCGATCAGGATGAGGAGGAGAAGAAGATTGCGCATGTCGGTGACTCCGCGTGGGCGATCCCCCTGACCGGGCACGGCTGGACCATACCAGACTGCGCGGGATGCAGTCTGCGCGGTGCCGCTCGCGAAACGGCCCGCCTCCTGGGGAGGAGGCGGGCCGTGTCGGCCTTGGGAAGGCCTGTCGGTTGTTGAGACCTCAGACCGAACGCGCCGCGGCTCCGCTTGTTCCAGGCCGATTCGCGTTAACGGACCCGGGCATTTCGGCGAGGTCTTAACGCTTCGTCAACGCTGCAATGTGGATAGCCTGTGCAACCCGTTAAGCCGTGATGAATCACACTGCGAAAATGCGACCGATCCGCGATCCTCGATTTCAGCCCGCATGAGGCGGGCGCGTTGCGGTCGAGGATGTCATGAGCGAGCGGATCGAGGACCTGAAGTTCATCATGACGCTGGGCTTCGTCGTGCTGTGCGGCAGCGGCCTCAGCGCGCTCCTGCACTGACCCCCTTCCCTCAGGCGGCCGGAGCCGCGATTCGGGTCTCGGGAAGGCGCGGATAGGCGCGCCGCAGCGCTTCGCGCGCCTCGGAGGGAAGCTGAGGCTCGTCGGCTGCAGGGCTGGCCAGGACGACGTCGTGGGCGGGCCCGGGCCGCGTGCGGGACATGGCAGTGGTGCGCGGCGCGAGCTGCACTGGCTGGCCTGAGCGCAGAAAGCCCTTGAGCTCCACGGACTTGGCGCGGCGCTCGGCGCGGGCGAGGATCAGACCGAGCGCGAGCGTGATCAGGCCGGCGGTCTCCAGTGCGATCGCGATCACATATCCCGGGGCCATGGCTTCCCATTCCGACGTCCCGCCTCCCGAGGGCCGGGGGCTCAACACCCGGTTTCGATTCCAATGGTTAGTGAAAGCTTAACCGTACCGCGGCGTACGGACGCTCATCCCGGAACGGGACAGGGCGCGGCGCCGGGGGCGAGGCTTTCTTAACCGTTCCGACCGGGCGCCGACGGACGGTCCCTCAGGGGATCCGCAGGCCGGATTCGGCGAGCGGCACCTCGATCCGGCAGGCGAAGCCCTCGGGCGCGAAGCGGAGATGCGTCCGGGCCTCGAGATCGGCCGGAAGGACCCGCTCGAGCAGCGTCGTGCCGAAGCCCGCACGGGTCGGCGGCGGAACGGGCTGCGCCGCGCCCGTCTCGACCCAGCGCAGAACCAGCCGCGGCCTCCCGCCCCGCCCCGCGATGCGCCAGCGGACCGAGACGCTCCCGGTCTCGCCGGCGAGCGCCCCGAACTTGATGGCGTTCGTGGCGAGCTCGTGGAGGGCGAGGCCGATCAGCTCGGCGGCGCGCGCGTGCAGGCCGACGGCCGGGCCCGCGACGCGGATCCGGCCGCGCTCGGGCATCTCGAAGGCCGCGAGTTCCTCGCCGGCGAGGAGAGCGAGGTCGAGGCCGGGGCGGCTCTGCAGCGCGGCGATCTTCAGCCGCCCGGCCGTCCGCAACCGGTCGTCGAGATGCGTGACGAGTTCGTCCGCCGCCGCCGTGCTGTCGGCCGTGCGGCGCACGATCGAGCGCACCAGGGCGAGGGTGGCGCGGACCTCCCGCACGGCGCGCGCACGGGCACCCTCCTCCGCCGTGTCGGACCCGAACCCGCGAGCCAGGCCGGCCTCGGCCTCCTCGGCGACCTCCCGGACGCGCGCATGCGGCCGCGGCTCGGTCCAGCCCTCGCCCGCGATCTCCCGCTGAAGGGAAATCCAGTGGGTGAGCGCGCCGTCCTCGTCCCGCAGCGGCGTGATGTTCCAGTGCAGGATGTAGGGGCTCCCGTCCTTGCGGTAGTTCGTGGTCGTGCCCTCGAACGCCTCCCGGGTCGTGAGGTCCGCGCGCAGGCGGTCGAGGGCGGCCCGGTCGGTCAGAGGACCCTGCAGGAGGCGCGGCGTACGGCCGGTGACCTCGTCCGCCGCGTAGCCCGTCAGGCGGGTGAAGGCGGGGTTGACGTAGGCGATGACCGGACCGGGCGGCTCCAGTTCCGCGGTCGTGATGACGACCGCCTCACCGATCGCGTCTAGCGCTATACGGAAGGGTGGCGACCGAAATTTGTAATTGTGCTGATCGCCGCCTTCAGCATTCGCTGTGCTGGAATACGAGGACATCTTTGGAGCGAGCCCTTGCCGGTGCTTCCTGGCGACGCTTCGACGTCGGGAACTCGACGCGCACGCGACCGGCGTCCGGCATTCTAGCAACGTTTACGGCACGCTGCGCCGTTGGAACCTTACGCACGGTGTCGCGTGTCCCGATCCGCACGCATCGTCCCGCGCCGCTTGCCGGAGGATCGCCATCGGTTCGGCGTATCGAGCGCGGCCGAACCTTTCGCTAGATTGGGCCGGACCCGCGAGGAAGCGCCGCATGCATGTCCGAAGGCCCGCCATCCTGTTCGTCTGTCTCGGCAACATCTGCCGCTCGCCGCTCGCGGAGGCGGCGTTCCGGCGCGAGGCGGAGCGGGCGGGGCTCGACGCGGAGGTGGATTCGGCCGGCACGGGCGCGTGGCACGTGGGCGAACCGCCCGACCGTCGCGCCCGGGCGATCGCGCGGCGCCACGGCATCGACATCTCCGCCTATCGCGCCCGGCAGGTGAGCGAGGGCGATTTCGCACGCTTCAGCCACGTCGTCGCCCTCGACGGCGAGAACCTCGCGCGGCTGGAGCGGATGCGTCCCGAGGGCGGTGCCGCGCTCTCGCTCCTGCTCGACCACGTGCCGGGCCGGGCCGGCGAGGCGGTGGCGGACCCCTATTACGGGGCCGATGACGGCTTCGCCGTGACCTGGGCCGACGTGGAGGCGGGGGCCCGTGCCCTCGTGGCCGGCCTCCTGAGCCGGTGACGGGGCTCGCCGAGGTCGGTGCCGCCCTGCTCGGGGGCCGGCTCGTCCGGACCCGGCCGATGGGCGGCGGCGATCTGTCGAGCCTCGTCGGCATCGTCCTCGCCGACGGACGCGAGGCCGTCGTCAAGGACGGCCCGGACCCGCTCGCGGAGGCCGCGATGCTGCGCGCCATCCGGGCGAGCGGCGCGCCCGCGCCGGCCGTGTTCGCGGCCGATGCCCGCGCGCTGGTGATGGAGCGGCTTCCCGCGCAGGGCGCGCGGGGCGCCGACGCGGATCTCGGCCGTGCCGTGGCGCGCCTGCACGCGGCGACCGGCGCGCGCTACGGCTGGGACCGGGACTACGCCTTCGGACCGGTCGCGATCCGCAACGGCTGGAGCACGAACTGGGCCGCGTTCTTCGCCGAGCGCCGCCTCGCCTGCCACCTGCCCCACCTCGAACCCAGCCTCGCCCGCCGCGTCGAGGCGCTCGCCGCTGCCCTGCCGGGCCGCCTGCCCGCGAACCCGCGTCCGGCCCTGCTCCACGGCGATCTCTGGGGCGGCAACGTGCTCCTCGACGGCCCGCGGGTCTCGGGCCTGATCGACCCGGCCTGCTACCACGGCCACGCCGAGGTCGACCTCGCCATGCTCTCCCTGTTCGGCCAGCCCGGTTCCTCCTTCCGCGAGGCCTACGGGCCGGCCGAGCCGGGTTTCGCCGAGCGGGTGCCGATCTATCAGCTCTGGCCCGCCCTGGTGCATCTGCGCCTGTTCGGAGCGGGCTACCGGGGCTTGGTGGAGACCCTCCTGACGGCGGCCGGCGCGTGATGCGGCTCACAGTCCCGAAGGGGCGTCCCGCGCTTCAATGCCGGCCTCGCACACGCACAGGTGTCGCCATGCAGGACGCTCACACGACGCTCATGACCGCGCTTCGCAGCATCATCGCGGACGGGGCGGACCCGCGGCCGGCCATCGCGCGCGCCATTGCGGGGCTCGAAGCGGAGAGGCCGCGGCCCGTCGCACCGCACCGAGAGATGCCCGGCCCCTACGCCCCGAACGCGTGGTCGATCTATGCTGGGCGCTGATCGCGCGACGGACGGCGCCCTCGCGATGTCACGAGAGGGATAAGCAGGGCTGCACGATGTGAGGGGCCGCCGAACGCCGCGGGCTTCAGGCGCGACGACACGATCGGCTCCACCGGCACGAGCTGCTCGGGCTCCTCGGGCAGCAGGGCGCGACCGATGCGGGCTCCGGCGCGTCGCTGGGTCCCCGCGGCAGCGGATCCGGCAGCCACCTGGAAGGCCCGGAGCGATCCGCGCCATTCGGGATCGCGGTCCGCGGAGGCATCGAACGCGAAAAGCCGGCTCGCGCCGGCTCATGCAGACAATCGGTTGGGAAAATTGGAGCGGGCGAAGGGATTCGAACCCTCGACCCCAACCTTGGCAAGGTTAGGTTCTTCGCTTTTCGCGTGATTGCCCGACTTGGCGCGTTATCGCTAAGCGACTGATGCGGCTTGTCCTTCCGCCGATTTCGGATTTGCTTGTGATTTCGCGGATGGGCTCCGACTTCAGCCCATCTGGTTCCGCCGTGGTTCCGCGGCGGGCGCGGAACTTGGATTGGGGGCGAACTTGCCGAAGATCACGAAGCGACTTGTCGACAGCCTCACACCTGATCCTTTCGCAGAGGTCTACGCTTGGGACACCGAGCTGAAAGGGTTCGGCGTGCGGGTCATGCCGAGCGGTGTGGCCAGCTACGTCGTGAAATACCGCACGGCAGAGGGGCGCCAGCGCAAGCTCGCGATCGCTCGTGTTGGCGCCGCGACGCCTGACGAGGTACGCAAGGTGGCCAGAGAGAAGCTGGGAGCGGTCGTGCGAGGCGCAGACCCTTCCGCGGAGCGCCACAAGATCCGGGGAGCTGTGACCGTCGCTGAGCTGTGCGACCTCTACCTAGCGGATGCCGTTGGCCGCGTGAAGGCTTCGACGCTGGCTATGGACCGCAGCCGCATCGAGCGGCACGTCAAGCCGCTGCTCGGTGCTCGTCGAGTCCCTGCCCTCACTTCCGACGACGTGGAGGCCATGCAGCGCGCCATCGAGGCTGGGAAGACGGCCGCAGCGCGCGTCGGAGTCGGTGGCGTCACCACCGGCGGCAAGGGAGTAGCTTCGCGCACCGTGGGCATGCTGGGGACCATCCTCGAGTTCGCCAAGCGCAAGAAGATCATCACCGCCAACCCGGCGCGCGGCGTTCAGAGGGCGCCTGACGGCAGGCAGCGGCGGTTCTTGTCAGCCGTCGAACTCGGCCGCCTCGGCCAGGCCATGCGCGAGGCCGAGAACGACGGCGAGACTGCCACCGGCATCGCGGCCGTGCGCTTTCTCCTGCTGACTGGCTGCCGGCGCATGGAAGCACTCGCCCTCCCTCGCGCGTGGCTCGACGAGGAGCATAGTTGCATCCGGTTTGGAGACACCAAAAGCGGGGCTCAGTTGCGTCCGATCGGCAAGGCGGCCTTTGGCGCCCTGCCCTTCCTCAACGGCTCGCCGTGGGCGTTTCCGGCCGGTCGTGGCGACGGACACTTCGTTGGCCTGCCGAAGGTGCTGGACCGGCTGTGCGCCCGTGCCGGGCTGCAGGGCGTCACAGTGCATGTGCTGAGGCACAGCTTTGCCGCCGCAGCGGCAGCAATCGGTTACTCTGAGCTCACGATCGCGGGCCTTCTTGGGCACAGCGTGCCCGGTGTGACAGCACGCTATGCGCACGTGCCCGACGCTGTATTAGTGGCTGCTGCGGATGCCGTGGCTGGACGGATGCTTGTCGCTCTCGAGAGATAAAGCTTTGAAATATTGTGTATTTATCACGTATTCGATGTGATTTATCTGCTATTTAGAATAAAAAATCGCTAAAATCTCTTGCTGTGCGGCAGTGTTTATAGGCTGGCGTCTGAAGAATTCCAAAATTATTTGGTCGTCTTATGACTAATGCCCCCTGCAAGAGCAGATAATCATCTCTCAGTTTGGAACGTAGCGGCAGACGGAATGTTCGCTGGTGACAATTTCATCCGTCTTAGTCGCATCAAAATCAAAAAAACCTCACTTAATCAACGGCTTGTCCGTCATGAGCGGCCGCGAAATTAGCCGATAATATATATTTCAAAATAGCGGCTGAATTTGCAATCTTGTTGACAAATGATCCTGCGGGTTTGCCGGAGGTTGCTGGAATTTGCTGTGTTTGTATGGGTCTTGACTGCATTTCAAGGTAAGTATATTGCTTTCGTCGGGCGCCTCCCGCAATGTCTGGGTGGGTAGCGGGCTGGCCTCCGATGGAGAGGCCGGAGGATTGAAAATGGCTCAGAAGAAGCTGCCAATCATAGTTTCGAATTCCGGCATTAGCTCTGCTCTCGTAAAGCCGCGACTTCGGCGGTGGGAGGCTGCTCAATATCTCGCACGGCGGCACGGGGTTGAAATCGCTCCGTCAACTCTCGCCAAGTATGCGTGCCTAGGCGGAGGTCCGAAATTCCAAAAATCGGGCCGGGTGCCATTGTACCTCATCGACGAGCTAGATCATTGGGCTGTTAACAGACTTGGGCCGCTGATATGCAGCACGTCTGACAAATAGCCACCAATGGATATTTGCGCGGGCTTCTAAAAATTCAATAGATATGACTGGGTTCTAAACGTGGCTTGGGGGATGCCTCATGAATACGCGCGGGCCGCGCTCGACCGCGAATGCGATGAGCTGGCTCGCACCGCCTCCTGGCGCAATGCCCGGCTCAACCTCGCCGCTTTCCGCCTCGGGCAGCTTGTCGGTGCTGGGTGCTTGAACCGGAATATCGTCGAGCAGCGCCTCTACGAGGCTGCCACCGCGAACGGTTACGTTGCAAAGGATGGCAACCGGCAGACTTGGGCGACGATCCGCAGCGGACTCACCCGCGGCGAGCTCGAGCCCCGCGCCAGTATCCCGGGATCTGGCCCCCTCACGAACGGGCACACCGTCATCCTGAAGCGGCAGCCGGTCGAGCCCGCCACGACGGATTTCCCCGCCTGGACCCCGCCGGACGACAAGGGCAAGCCGAAGCTGATCGCGATAGGTGCCGACACGATCGCGGCACGCAGCGATGAGGCGCGCCGTCACGTCTACCGCCACAACGGCCAACCGGTCCGGATCAAGATCAAGCGGACGGGCGGGAGCTTTCTCGATGCCTACCGGGTGCGACGGCCCCAGGACGGAGCGATCGCGTGGCAGTTTCGGAAGCCCAGCGGCTTCGTGCCGGTCGCCTACACCGGCCCGGCCGGCGCGCTCGACCCCTTCGATCCGGAGCACCTGTCCGAGCCGCTGTTCTGGCCCGAGGGCGAGAAGGATGTCGACACGCTCGCGGCCGCCAACGCCTTCGCCTTCACTTTCGGCGGCTCTAACGACGTACCCGACGAGGCAGCCCGGCTGGTCGTCGGGCGTGACGTCTTCGTCCTCGCCGACAACGATGAGCCGGGCCGGAAATGTGCAACACGGAAGGCTGCTCTCGCGCGGCGAGGTCAAGCCGCATCAGTGCGTGTCGTGCACTTCCCTGAGCTCCCGCTAGGTGGCGATGTCTCTGAATGGCTGGAGCAGGGCCATGGGACGGTAGATGATCTGCTCTCCCGCGCCGAGCATCCTGCGACGGAAGCTTCGCGGGAACCGGCCAACCTCTCCCGCGCACCTCCGCTGCCGAGCGCCTCGACCATCAGCCGCTGGATCGGCGTCGAGCCGGCGCAGACTCGCTTCGTCGTTGATCCCATCGTCCCACGCGCCATGGTCACGCTGTGTGCCGCCGACGGTGGTTCCGGCAAGACCCTCCTCGGGCAGCATATGCTGACTTGCTGCGCCTCCGGGCAGCCCTTCCTCGGCCTACCGGTCGAGACCGGCGCGGTTGCCGGCCTTTTCGGCGAGGATCCCGATCAGATCCTCCATGCGCGTCAACTGCGCATCTGTCGTGAGCTCGGCCTTACGCTCGAGCAGCTCGAGGAGCGGCTGCGGATCAGCTCGTATCTCGGGACCGACTTCGCCTTGTGGCGGCGCGTGGCGCTGACTGAGTTCTTCTCGGAATTGGAGGAGGACCTCCGGCGTATCTCGAACCTTGCCCTGGTCGTGATCGACAACGCTTCGCTCGCCTTCATCGGCAACGAGAACGATCGCAGTGAGGTTGCGACCTTCATGGCGCAGCTGAACGGCTTAGCAAGCCGACTCAATGCGGCCATCCTGCTCCTGTCGCATACATCAAAGTCCCAAGGCGACGGCTCGGCAAACATGGCATCGGGCTCGACCGCTTGGGTCTGGCAGGCTCGTTCGGCGCTTCGCCTCAAGAGCCTAGGCTCGGAAGGCCGGGTCGAGCTGCAGCACTTGAAGTCGAACTACGCGAAGGCAATCGGTCCTGTCGTCCTGCGCTGGTCCGACACCGGCGTGCTGACCCGCGATCCGGAGACGCGCGCCGAGGCGAGAGCCGGTGGCGTGAAGCTCGGGCAGCGTGCGCAGCTCGCCCTGGTTGCGCTCCGGGAGGTCCTTCTCAATTTCGGGGAGCTGGCACCTGCCGGACTGCAGATCCCCTATGGTCATCGCGTCGCCAAGTACGAACACTGGCGGGCGAAGCTTCAGCGCGTGCTCTGCCGGCCGGGCGATGACCCAGGCGAGCCGCGGTTCCGCAAGGCCCTGGAGCGGGTGGTGAAGGAACTGCAGGGCACGGGGATCGTCGGGCGCGACAACCCCTATGTCTGGATCGCGAGGGAGCCGAACGCATGACCCGGCACTCTCGTGACATTCCGCGTGACATCGACGTGAGAGGGCACGTCACCGACGTCACAGGGTCGGGCGTGAAGCGCTGCGTGACGGTCGAGGCAAGTGCTGCCGCGTCACGCGAAGGCGTCACAGCGCATCCAGCGAAATCAATGACTTAGCGTCGTGACATGTCGCTCATGTCACGGCGGTCACACCAGATGTCACGCCCGGATTGATGGGCGGCGTGGCCGAACTGGGAGAGGGAGAGTCCCCCTAAGGGGACCTCCCCTACCCAGTTTCGCCGCCGTCCGTCAACGCAGTCGCGGTGGAGTTCGAGCAGCTTTCGTGCCAGCATAGGAATGGGTGAGCAGAATGACTCATAATGAAATGAACCCTTACGAACGCATTGATGTGAGTGAGCTGTTTGGAAGGAACCCCGCCGCCGAGATTGAATATTGGGCCAAGCTTGCATTCTGGTCGATCGAAGAAGGGGTGACGCTCTCATATGGGTATGATCCGCGTGTTGTGACCTGGGTCTTCCTGAGGGACAGCGGTCATCCTTCCGCTTGGCGGTACGCGAACCGGCTCAGTCAGGCGCTCCGCGCCCGAGACATGGGGCACCTCGGCGATAGGAATGTGCCTACGGATTTCATCCGATGGGCCAAGAGTCTCAGCCTCTCCTTCGCGCCAGAAGTGGCCCAAGCCGTTATCAACAACAGCAAGACCAAGAAGATTGCCAACCAGTCGAGTGAGGATGGACTCAATCCAAAAGTGAGGCAGACCTTGCTCAAGCTCGTACTTGGGATGGCCGCCGCGTATCACGGCTACAACCCCAAAAAGCCCTGCGGCTCCGTTCCCGGTGAGATCAAACGCGAGTTGGATCGAGTGGGTATCAAGCTGGATGTGGACACGATCCGCAAGTGGCTGGCCGAAGCTGCTGATGAGTTCGGCGATCTCATTACGATTGGCTGCAACGGTTCTTGACCGAGATCGGTTGGGCAACAACCGATCTCGGTCACCGGCCTGTCTCCCAAGTCTAAAAGGCATCCGTCGACTACGAGACGGAGGTAAGTCCTTGAAGAATGACAAAGACGCGGCATCGGGACCTGTTGAAGCGCCAGGAGGTCCCGAGCCCTTCTGTTCGCATCAGTTCGTCCGGCAGGAGGCTGATCGCGCCAGTGCAGCGCCGGGGGCCTGGCACGGGCCAGACCCGAACGTGCGCTGCGGTTTGCCTGCTTCGGCCGTGAGCGTCGGCGGCGCACGATGAGGGCGCCGCTTGATTCAAGCGTGGCAGCGCGGGTTGCCGCTCGAGAAAATCGTGCACTCTGCCGAGTGCACGTCCGCGAGCACCGGCGCATGAAACCTGGGCTGCATCGAGGCTGCCGAGAACACCAGGGGCGCACACGCTCTCCCGAGGTCGAGTGCAACAGCGGAACTCGCGGCGGGCGCGTTGAGGATGCCCGAACCAGAGAGCGGCGTGCAGGGGCATCCGGTTGAGCAAACCCTCAGATCCTAAGTAGCTTCGCGACGGCCTGACCTTTGGCACTGGGCGGAACTCATCGAGTCTTGCCCAGTGCCAGGGGCGCCGAATACAGACCACGAAGTAGCTGCAGCAGATCGAAGTGCAGGCCGCACGATATTCGTGATGATCAACGGGCTGTGGAGAGTCTCGGAGGAACCGCCTCGGGACCTGCTGGCTTCACACCAAAGACGGATGCTGCCCCTCATTCCGGCCAGCAAATGGAGGATATTACCCAATTGAAACTTAAGACTAGCGCCGATTACAGTGGAGGCCTTCAGTTCGGACTCACCATCAGCAAACCGCCTCCCGTCCTCGGAGCGAGAAGCCAGAGCCTCAACCTCTACGTTCGCTCTCTGTCCGAGATCATTCGAGACCGCTCCGCTCAAGGATGGTCCGTCAGCCTCCTGACGATCATGCCGGACAGGATCCGCCGAGACCTTCGCTCGATCCCACCCCTGCTTCACGAGCCCGTCTGCCGGATCTACGCGAAACTGGCCTCCCGCGTGGTCCGCCGTCCTCGTTCTCTTTCTGGGAGAGACTTCCTGCCCGTCCTGATCGGGTGCGCTGACTTGCCGATCTACAAGCTCCGGCGTGAGGGGACGGCGCCCTCCTGCCTCGATGTGGATGGTGGCCTGCACCTCCATGCTCTCTTGGCCATTCCTCCTGCCTCGCGGCTCAAGGGCGAGACGGTTGAGGAACACTTTGCCCAGAACGACGAGCTCTACCGCAGGGGCGGTGGCATCGGAGCAATCGACGTTCGGCCGGTTTGCCCCGCGGACATCGAGAAGGTCACCCGCTACGCCTTCAAGGCCGTGCGTGACGGCAAGATTGACCTCGATGCCGGTGTCCTGATCCTGCCACGAACAGTCACGGAGCTGCCGCAGTAAATCTGCCGTGCGCTCTACAGGCGGATGCCACTCGCATCCGGGCGGCAGCGGGCCGACAGATATTCATGACCTTGGCCCACTCCACGTCCCCTTCAGCACCGGAGAAGCCGAACTGAGTTGCAACCTCGCGTGCATCTGGCCGGAGGATCAGGCGGGTGGAGAAGATGCGTGGCAATGTCCGAGCCGAATGCGAGCCGGCGAACACCCCGCCATACCACCTCAGCGTCGGTGAATAAGTACAAGATCCCCGAAACTCTGGAAAGGCAGTGAAGCATGTCCACTTTCATCACCAATCTTACTTTGAAGCATCAGGTCCAAGCCGCTTTTCGGGATGGGCTGGCGTTCTGCGGCGCAGGCGATTGCCTTGCGCATGACCACCGCCGCCAGTTGAACATCGGCCTCGTGGCAAGAGACCTCCAAGCTGGCCTGGAGATGATTGACTCGTTGTTTGATAGCAAAGGTGAACGGCCAACCAACGGCCACTCGACGTTCCTCGTTCAAAATACGCTTACAAATTTGCGACTGATGATGTTCAATACGCAATACGCGATGCTAGAGCAGCGAATTGAAAGGTTGATCGGAATCATCCACGCGATTGGAATCAAGGATGACCTAGGTGACTTCCACCATGATGAGGATGTCATCCAACGAGCCGATTCTGCTGGTAAAAAGCTGAAAACTGATGCAGCAAATCCGGCCCGAAGGAATGAGCTTTCCCGCGCTCACAAGCCCCCTCACGCTCCACTGTCTCGCCGCCGGCAGCTATGATCTCGTGCTCGACGGAGAGATCGTGGCCAGCGTGGTCCGGGACATCAGTGCGGGCGGAGACCTGCGCGGCTGGAGGACGGAACCGCTGAAGGACACTCTGCCGTTTCCAGCGCCGTTCACTAAGCCCGTACACGCCTCCCGCACGCTCGAAGCTGCCGCCGCTTGGCTCGATGGCGCTGAGATCGCCGGCGATGGCTAAACCGCAGAGACGAGCCTCTGCCTACAGGAGCCATCGGCATCACACCGTCATTGGCCGAGCCAGCAGGATGGCGGTGCTGAGCGTGGACCGCTTGACGCGCACCGACACCAGCGAGCTTGCCAGGATGGCTCTGGCCAACGGGTACGCTTCGATGGCTGCGGCCACGTCCAGCATGAGGCCGAGCACGAGCGTGTGCGTGCGCAGTCCTGGCGCGGCAAGGTGTCCGTCGTCAGATGATTTGAGACGATCTGGGACGCTCAGGAACGGAGGCTCTGGTCCACCTGGGTTGAGAGGTTAGGCAGCCCGCGCGTGGTGGCGCAAGCGGCGGTCGATGAGGGTCTGACGCTTGATCTGCGCCCGCTCGCGCAGGATGCCCTCGCCGCGGCCGAGATAGACGTCAGCGGGGGTGAGATTGCCCAGGCTCTCGTGAGCTCGGACGTGGTTGTAGTGCTCCACGAAGGCGGCAACCCGGGCCTCCAACTCGCCCGGCAGGTAGGCGTGTTCGAGCAGGATGCGGTTCTTGAGCGTCTGGTGCCAGCGCTCGATCTTGCCCTGCGTCTGGGGATGGCGCGGCGCACCGCGGATGTGGGTCATGCCTCGGCTGCCGAGCCATGTCGCCAAGTCACCCGCGACGTAGCTCGATCCGTTGTCGGTCAGCAGCCGCGGGCGATGCGCCACCGGCACCTGATCGAGCCCGGCCGCGGTCAGCGCCAGATCGAGCGTGGCGGTGACGTCGCTGGCCTGCATCGTGGCGCAGAGCTTCCAGGCCACGATGAAGCGCGAGAAGTCGTCCAGCACCGTCGACAGGTAGTACCAGCCCCAGCCGACAACCTTCAGGTAGGTGAAGTCGGTCTGCCAGAGCTGGTTGGGCGCCGTGGTCTTGTCGCGGAACGCGTCGGCGGCCTTGACGACGATGTAAGCGGGGCTGGTGATCAGGTCCTGGGCCTTGAGCAGGCGGTAGACGCTGGCTTCCGAGACGAAGTAGCGCCGCTCGTCGGTGAAGCGCACCGCCAGTTCGCGTGGGCTGAGTTCCGGCTCCTCCAGCGCGAGGGCGACGATCTGCTCGCGGATCTCTGTCGGTAGACGGTTCCAGACCCGGCTGGGCCGGGATGGTCGGTCAGCCAATGCCTCGGGACCGCCTCTCAGGTAGGCGTCGTACCAGCGGTAGAACGTCGATCGGGTGATGCCGAGCTTCTCCAGGGTGCGGCGCACCGGCAGGTGGGATTGCTCAACCAGCCGGATGATCTCCAGCTTCTCAGGGGCTGGGTACCTCATGCCTCGTCGTCCCCAGCCCCGCTCATGCTTTTTTTGAGCAGGCGGTTCTCCAGGAGGAGATCGGCCACAACCTCCTTCAGCGCGCCCGCCTCGCGGCGCAGCTCCTTGACTTCGTCTGCTGTCGCCGCCCGCGCCGTGTCGCCCGCCAGCCGCTTCTTACCGGCTTCCAGGAACTCCTTGGACCAGCCGTAGTACATCGAGCTGGCGATGCCCTCGCGCCGACACAGCTCGGCGATACTGTCCTCGCCGCGCAGGCCCTCCAGCACGATGCGGATCTTCTCCTCGGCCGAGAACTGCCGGCGGGTGGCCCGGCGGATGTCTTTGATCACCGCGTCTGCCGGCTTGCGTGCCAGTCCGGATGTCTGCTTCATCGTCGTGCCTCAGGACTACGATGAACCAGCCATCCTCCGTTCGTGAAGGGCCTCGATGTGTCTCAGGAGCGCTGACGGCGGACAGGTCAGATCGGACGCGCACTCGACGCCGAGAGTAGCGCGTTGCCTCGCTGCTGGCGGAGGTGATCTTGCTAGCGAGCTTGAATCACCTAAGCCGGTTTGCGGAAGTGGTAACTCTCTGATCGTGAGAGCTGCTCGTCGCCTTGCTCGTTCTGCGGCAGCGGCTCCCGCACAGGGATCGGAACCGGCCTTCCCTCCCGCTTCTGCAGCAGGCGCTCGAGGCGCTCCTGCCAGCTACGGGACCGCTCAGAGTGCGAGAGTTCCAGGCTCTGCTTGGTCCAGAACAGGTCCAGGATCATCAGGACGATCCAAGGTCCACCGATGCCAAGAAAGAACGCCATCGCTCCGCCCTCACGTGCCGCATTGCCTGCGCGTCAGCGACGAAGGATAGAACCCGCCCTTGATCTCTCAACGGGGCCGCGGCTGCGGCGCCGCCCTGAGGGTTCAATGTGCGGGTTCAACTGAGGCCATGAGCGACAAGCAGTTCAACGTCTGGCTAGGCAGCAAGGTGGGGGTCACGCTGGCCGCCGTTGCAGGCCTGATCGGGGCCGGGGTTCTCGACAGGGTCAATCCACCGGTGATCCTGCTGATCGCACTGTTCCTCGCTCTGGCTTCGGCTGCTGGGCAGCTCGGCCTGTTCATCCTGGACCTGATCGAGCGTCAGAGACCCTGAGGAACACGCCCGCGCCGCCCATGCGAGTGGTGAAGCCTAGTGCTCGGTGCCGGGCCGGTTCGGGCGGGGTGCTTCGCCGTGCTGCTGGGTGAAGGCGGAGCGCTTCGGGTCGCCTTTGGACTGCGCGACGCGCCCGCGCATCCAGAGTGCGGCACCGATGACGAGCGCCAGCGTGGCCACGGCCAGTACGATGATCAAGATCTCATTGTTCATGCTGGTAGTCCGGGTCTGAGGATTTCAGATGCAATTGGCAGGTGCCCGACGAAGTTCCTGACAGACGCTTTTGTCGTTCACCGCTCGCCCGGAGGGACTGATGCCGGGATGGGTGAACGACCGCGTAGTCTCGGAGGTCAGCCTCAGTCGATACGGTGTCAGTGCACTGGCTCGCGCACGGCGCGAGAAAGGCGTGGCTCCTGCGCGCGAAAACCGCGCAGCGCGCAACAGATTGGTTCTTCATGCGTAGCACCGCCGGTGCTCCGAGTTTGGTGAGCGACGGGAGGTAGGTCGGACATGAAGCACAAGCCGCTGCGCGAGCAGATCATCGTGATCACCGGCGCGTCGAGCGGCATCGGCTTGGCGACCGCCCGCATGGCCGCTGAGCGCGGTGCCCGGGTGGTACTCGCCGCGCGGAGCGAGGACGTGCTGGCCAAGGTGGCTGACGAGCTCGGTGACCGCGTCGCCTACCTGCGGGCCGACGTTGGTCGCAGGGAGGACGTCCAAGCCATTGCTGACAAAGCCATCGCGACGTTCGGCGGCTTCGACACCTGGGTCAACGTCGCCGGCCTGACCGTCTACGGTCCCTTGCGCGAGATCGCCTACGAGGACCATGAGCGTCTCATCCAGACCAATCTCTGGGGCACGGTGAACGGCTCGCTCGTGGCTGTCGAACACCTGCGCCAGCGCGGCGGCGCGCTGATCAACGTCGGCAGCGTCGCCTCCGACCTCGCCTTCCCCTTCCAGGGCCTCTACGCCACCTCCAAGCACGCCGTGAAGGGCTTCACCGACACCCTGCGCATGGAGCTGATCGCAGAGGGTGCACCGGTCTCCGTCACGCTGGTAAAGCCAACCTCCATCGACACGCCGCTGCCGCAGCGCGCCCGCAACTACATGGACCGCGAGCCGACGCTGCCGCCGCCGATCTACCCGCCCGAGGAGGTGGCCAACGCCATCCTGCACGCCGCCGTGCACCCGCAGCGCGACATCTTCGTGGGCGGGGCTGGCAAGCTGTTCGTGATGGGCAAGGAGTTCGCACCAGGCGCCTACGATGAACTCGCGCCCGCCATCATTGCCCTTCAGAAGCGTTCGGAGCGCCCAAGAGATCCGCAGGGAGCACTGCACGTTCCGCAGAAGGCTGGCAGCGAGCGGGGTGACCCGCCGGTTCCCGTCATGCGCACCAGCGCCTACACCCGAGCAACGTTGCACCCACTCGCAACGGCGAGTGTGATTACTGGTCTGGCGGCCACGGCTGCCTTGCTGCTGTCTCGAAAACCACGTCGCAGAGGCGCAGTCTGAGGTGACCTGACCGGCTGGCTTTGGACCGGGCTGATTGCGAGGATCAGCCAGGATCGGAGGAGCTGGAAATGAGGAGAGGACAGAGGCCGAGTGCCGAGCAGGTGGTGCTGACGTTGCGCCAGATCGAGGTGCAGACAGCCCAGGGCAAGAGCATCGCCATTGCCTGCAAAGAGGCGGGCATCTGCGAGCAGAGCTACTATCGCTGGCGCAAGGAGTACGGCGGCCTGCAGGTCGATCAGGCGCGTCGGATGAAGGATCTGGAGCGTGAGAACGCCCGCCTGCGGCGCCTTGTGGCGGACCTGTCCCTGGAGAAGCAGGTGCTCAAGGACGTCGCGGCGGGAAACTTGTAGCCCCCGAGCGACGCCGGCAGGCGGTCTCTGGCATCCGGGAGAAGTACGGCCTCTCGGAACGTCACGCCTGCCGGATCGTCGGCCAGCACCGCGGCACGCAGCGCTACGTGCCCACCGTGCTAGCCGACGAGGATGCGCTGACCCGCGCCATCATCAGCCTGGCGTCCGAGTACGGGCGCTACGGCTACCGCCGTGTCACGGCTCTGCTGCAGGCAGGTGGTTGGCAGGTGGGCAAGGATCGGGTTCAGCGCATCTGGCGTCGTGAGGGGCTGAAGGTCCCGCACAAGCACCGGCCACGCAGCCGGCTGTGGCTGAACGACGGCTCCTGCGTGCGGCTGCGGCCGCAGCATCGCAACCACGTCTGGAGCTTCGACTTCGTGCAGGCGCAGACCCACGATGGCCGCAGCTTGCGCATCCTGACGCTGATCGACGAGCACAGCCGAGCCTGCTTGGCGCTGAAGGTGGCGCGGCGCATCAACAGCCTGGGCGTGATCGAGGCGCTGGCGGAGGCGATGTGCCTGCACGGCATCCCGGAGAACGTCCGCTGCGACAATGGCCCTGAGATGGTTGCGAAGGCGCTGCGCAAGTGGGTCGCCCAAGCTGGATCACAGATCCAGTACATCGCGCCGGGCTCACCGTGGGAGAACGGCTATTGTGAGAGCTTCAACGGCAAGCTGCGCGACGAGTGCCTGCGCCAGGAGATCTTCTACTCGCTCAAAGAGGCACAAGCTGTGATCGGGCTTTGGCAAGCCACTTACAACCGCGTCCGGCCGCACTCGTCCTTGGGGTATCGACCGCCCGCGCCCGTCAGCTTCCCGGATCTGGCCTTCCGCCTACCCATGGCCGCTACCATGCAGTAGCCTCGCAACTGGCTCGGTCCAAAATGCCGGTCAGGTCATGCTGAGGCGACCCGCCGCGATGTCGGCGAGGAGGTTTCGAGTGCCGTCCGCCAGGCTGGCACCGCCCGTCTCGACCGCTTTGCGTAGAGCAACCGGATTGGACATCAGCATCAGGCTGGGGCTCATCGCGTCCACGAACTGACGCAGATGGAAGTTGACGCGCTGCCGCTCAGCTTCGTCCATGTCGGCTGCCTCGCTCTGCTCCAGCAGCCAATCGGAGGCGAGCAGATACAGCTCCTTCAGCGCCAGGTAGGCGGGGTTCGTGCGCCACTCGGGCGCGGCGAAGCGCTTGTCGCCTGAGGACGCCCCCGGGTCCTCGTCCTTCGCCAAGCCGAACAGGCCAAGCCAACTCTGTCCGGCCTCCTGCCAGACACTGAGGAGCGAGCCCCAGAGCGCTTGGTTGAAGTCGATGAGCGACAGGGCAGCGTTCGGCTTCCCGGCCGAGCGCAGCCAGACGATGCGCAAGGCTCGGGCGATCTCGGCCCAGTCCACCGGCACGACCTCGCGCATCGGGTTGGCGTTCCAGATCTGATCGATGGAGCGAAGCAGCGGATCGTCTGTGAGGCTCTTGCTCAGCTGTTCGGGGCTGCTTGGAAGGACCGGAAGGCCGAGCGTGGTGGGCGCGTCTTGCCATTGCGGCCAGGCGATACTCGGTGCGGCCTGAGGCGAAGCGGAGAGTTGCTCCATCCAAGCAGCCCAGAAGCCCAGCATTTGGTCTGGGCTCTGTAAGCCTGTGCTGGTGCCATCATCGCCAGCTGCAGTCGTCTGCGTGTTTTTGCTCTGACCCGCCTGAGCTAGACCTCCACCGATGCTCCGGTCAGCCATGGGGTTCCTCCGGGACCATTGTCGTCAGAACGGCACCTGCGGCTAAGCTCGTGACCTGCATAGCCGCTGGGGCGCCGGCAGTGTTTAGTCAGGACAACAGCGATCCGGGACCGTTCGATCCGGTCGGGACAGGCCCGCCTACATGGCTGGCTGTGTGGTAGCACCGCACCTTCATGCCTGAGGCGGCCTGGGCTCCGAGTTGAAGACCCCAGGCACGTCTCCTCTGCGCAACACGTACGCTGGACGACGTCGAGCGCCGGTGGAGAGCCAGCTAGTGTTGCCGTTCTGTTCTTGCGGCGCTCACCCGCCTGCCGGAACATCGACGTATGCGCTTCCCGCCCAGCTTCGCCCTTGCTGCCATACTCTGCCTGTTCCACGGCGTTGCGGCTGCCGATCCCGAGTTGCCGCAGGCCGAGACACCAGGGCTGTCGATCTTGGAGGCACAATGGCACCGCTGCGTGCGGCAGGCCTATGCTGATCAGCCCGCCGCCCAGAGTAAGGCGGCTTCGCAGCGCAACGCCCTCGATGCCTGCAAAGAGCACGAGGACGCCTACGTGACAGCGGTGCTGGTAGCCCAAGTCGCCGAGGAAGAGGCACGCTGGCGGCGAGAGCAGAGGCCAGCCACCACCCGAGCAGGAGCATGGGTGGCGACTGTCACCGCCTACGTCTTTGAGCCAGTCACCTCCTGGCTAGGCGCTTGGACCCGCTGAGAGCCGCCTTATTCAGCAGCCTCGGCGACCTTCTTGCGGCTGCGGCTCTTGGCAGGCGCCCCGGTGCTTGCTGACGCCTTCTTGCGACCACCACGCCCTTTCGGAGCGTCGGACACGGTCTCGGCAACGTCTGCTGCCTTCGTAGCCGGTTTACGGCGCTGCTGGCCGAGGCCAAGGCTCTTGGCGAGCGAGGACCGCTGTTCGGAGTAGGAGGCGGCGACCATCGGATAGTCGCGAGGCAACCCGTACTTCGCCCGATACGCCTCCGGCGTGAGCCCTCTGATCGTAAGGTGGCGCTTCAGCGTCTTGTAGGGCTTGCCATCTTCGAAGCTGATCAGGGCGTCGTGGGAGATCGATTTCTTGATCTGAGCCGGCGTCAGCTTCTCGACGGCAGGCTCAGTTGTCGTGCCTGCATTCCCGAGCCCGGCCAGCGCAGAATGAACCTGGGCAATGAGGCTGGGCAGGTCGGACGTCCGCACGCTGTTGTTGGCTACGTAGGCCGAGATGATGTCGCTGGTGAGTTCGAGGTAGTCGTTTCCTTGGGTCTTGATGTTCTCGTCCATTGAAGGCTCGCTTCCTAGGCAAGGTACATGACAGCTACTCTGCTTCTACGAGAAAACCGGAACCCGCCAGAGGTTCAAATGAGAAGCCAACAAGTTTCTGCTCCGCTTCACATGTGAGCATGCAGAAGGCGCCCGGTTGCGGAGCAGAATGGTCAGGACTGTTGGTCGGTCGCGGGCTGTTTCACTGAAGGCCGCGCGCCCAAAACATAGCCACGGGCGACAAGAGAGGCGTACCAACCGGCAGGCGGGCCATCTTGGCCGATGTACCTTCTTCAGGACGTCAAGCGTGCCGCTCTGCAGATCACGTTCCGGGCGTCAGGCGGCGCCTCGTGAGGAGCCGGCGCAGGGTCTCGGAGACATGCGGCACCTCAGAAGTTGGCCATGTACTCTACATAGTCACGCTGATACTCCCAGTGTTCAACGAAGTTCGCCACCCCGACGAGGTTCAGTTGCCACTCGGCAATCCATAATTCATCTTCTCTGAGAGATTTAACCCAATCCTGCACCTCGGGCGGCATCCGCTGTACTTCCACCAAGAGAAAAAGGGGCGGGTCGTGATATTCGCCGCCTGCAGGAGACTTCGACATGACTGTTCGCCTCATTAGCTTCGAGGGTTTGAAGATGGATGAGTCACACTGAGCAGTAGGATCGCCGCTTACTGGAGGCCAAGCACCCGAGACACAGCCGTGGGCGACAGAGGAGGACCACCGAAGGACAAGCGGACCTCTCCCGGCCGATACGCTCTGCCCAGCACCTCAAGCGGATTGCCCTTGAGGTCACACCGCAGAGCCGCATCAGGCGAGTGGTTGATAATCAATCCGAGAGCCTTGCCGAAGAACATGACTGCCCGCCCGCCGTCGGAGCAAGCCATGGTCTTCTTGGGCAGTGCATCGACCGCCTGCTGCACGTAGGTCAGAGGTGGCCGGGTTAGGTCGAAGGAGATGATGAGCCAGCGTCCTGCCCCGCCCGTGAAGCCGCAGATGCAGATCTGGGTGGGAACGGTATTCTCGGTCTGGATGACGGCATGCGGTCGGAAGCTGGCTCTCCAGGCAGCATCCTCTGCTTCCTGTGCGAGACGACGCTCTGCCTCCGCCTCCCGCTCGCACTCGGCAAAGAGCTGCTCGGTATCCGCAACGGCCTGCAGAACGAGAGCGGGAGAAATCTCGAGAGCTTCCGGCAGGCTCCAGAGGGCGAAGCGGCTTTTGGCGCTGAGCGGCAGACCGTTGCAGAGGGCATGCACGCGGCCGGCAGCCTTGGCAGGGTTGGTGTAACCGAGACGTCGGCCGAGAGCCTCATCGGTGAGACCCAGGTCTTGCATCCGGCTCCGGATGAGGTCGGCCAGCGGTGTCGGACGGGTCATGTAGGCCTCCGTCAGGTTCACGGCCGGAGGCTGGCACTCCCGCTATAGTTGCCGATCAGATCGGCCGCATCCCGGATCTCCGGAACCACCTTGCCGCGGAAGGGCAGGTTGGTTGAGGCGCCAGCCTCATCTCGATGCTTCAAGCAGAATACCTGAGAGCGGCAGCTCCTTCAAGAAGGAAGACTGACGGAGCGCTGCCTGGAGGAGGCGCAAAAGCACCGAGAGCCGACATCTTCGGGCCTCGGGCATAGCCGGCCGGAAGCAAGACAGGCCCGCACGAGGCGAGCCTGTCCGTCTTGCTCATCCTGCCGGCAGCCCGGAGCAGCGTCACCGCCGCCTTGCGCCCCTCTCGCGCGGGCATCGGCTCCTGAGCGAGACCTTCTGCTTATCACTCGAGGTCAGGATGCCGGCATTAATGGAGATCAAAATCAAGCCGACCATCAAAGGTGGAGTGCCGCCGGTGGAGAGCGGGGTGAGGGGGAAAACCGTCCCCACCGGCGGCCGCACAATGGATCGCGCCAGCGTGCCGCGCGATTATCAGATCATCTAGTTGCCCTGGCAACTGGTAATAGCTGGGGCACAAAGCTTCGCGGTATGGACCTGTCCTCGCTGGGGTAGCCCGCAACAAGCAGCACATAGTGATGCAGCCTCGGCGCATCGAAAATGCAGGAACGCAGGGCCGAAGCGAAGGGTTATCTGAGCCTCTCTCGAAGATGCGGAGCGAGGATGAGCGCTCAAATGCTACCCGTAGTCTTAGCGGCGATATTCGTGGCCGGGTGCCTGGCGATCCAGGCTCTGCACAAGTGGGCCGATCAGCTGAGTGAAGGACTTGGCCTCCTGCTCTCGGTGCTCGCGGTATTCCTCGGCATCGTTTGGCTAGCCGAGCGCGCGCCGCCCCAACACGTCGAGCGCAGTGCTGCCCACCCCGCTTCGGCAACAACTCTGTACGGTGGAGTGAGGCCGGGCTTGCATGCGTCAGCCACTCAGGACGCGCACTCTGCAATGGCGGGTCCCGCCAGCTACAGTAATTAGGCGGGCGTCGCCATGCAGAAGAAGATCCGAGCTCGGCTCCCACAATGACGGCTGGACGCCGCAAAGGGGCCTCCGACTTCCTAATTTGTCAGCATCTGCCGTTGGTCCGTTGCAAAACGAGTCGTCCGCAACCCAGAAATATACTCGATCCGAGCTGCCGGACGCACCCTTGAACCCGAGGAAGCTAACGTTCCTTAGCCGATCACCAGTACGATCATCTCGCCGGTAGCCCAGACCAGCCCAAGCCCAACAGCACCACTGAGCAGCATCACCGCACGCAAAAATTTCCGGATCGCCCGCACGTCGACGTCATCACCCGATCCTGCGATCCGATCGGCCGGCATCTTCAAGCCCTCCCAGCAATCCCAAAGCGAATCTTGGCGTTCGCTCACCTCTATGATGATGCGCGTGGTAAGCATGGCTATAGTTTTGTGCGTACTGTGTAGCCCCTCCAACTGACCCCGCCGGTCGAACGGACCGTGCTCACGCGGCCTACATGGCCTCACATCAGAGCGGCTCCGCGAGCCTGATGAGTGATCGCAGGAGGCCCGAAGGCAGAGCTTGCAAGATCGAGCGTCTGGCTGTCAGGAGCCGATGATGTGACCGATCGGTTTGAGCGGCTCGACGCGGTCCGCCACGATCTTCAGCATGGCCAACAGCGGCACAGCCAGCAGGGCGCCAAGCACGCCCCAGAGCATGTGCCAGAAAAACAGCGAGACAATCACGAGGACAGGGTTGAGGGTGAAGCGCTTGGCCAGGAGCATGGGTGTGATCGTCTCGCCCTCGACGATGTGGATCAGCAGATACAGGCCCGCCGGCGTGAGCGCGTACCAGGGCCAGTCCAGGCTGAGCACGCCCACGACGAAGAAGATCCCGACACCGGCCAGAGGCCCGAGGATCGGGATGTAGTTCAGGAGGAACGCAGCCGCTCCCCAGAGGAGCGGCGTGCCGAGGCCGCAGGCCCACATGGCAAGAGCTGTCGCCACCCCCACCAGGGCATTCATCATCGTGATGGTGAGCAGGTAGCCCGAGATGTTGGTCCCGATTTCATGGGCGATCTCGACGGCCTGACGCTTGTTGGAGAAGCTCGGCAGCACCTCGACAAAGCCGCGCAACAAGCGATCGCCCGAGGCGAGGAAGAAGAACAGCAGGATCATGGTCGTGAAGAAGCGCGACAGGATCGCCGCAGTACTCGTGGCCAGATAAGCCGCCAGACCAGAGGCCGGCCGTGCCGTGATGGTCTGGCTCTGCCCCTCCTGCCCAGTAGTCGCGGTCAGGCTCTCGATGGCGTGCAGCCCCTGCTGCAGCAGGTCGAGCGGATGGTGCAGGACGGCGAGCTTCTCTTTCAGCAGCGCCAAGCTTTCGGGAGCGCGCTGGATCCACCCCGATGCCGGGATGGAGATCGTGAAGCCGATACCTGCGATCGCCCCGAACACCACCAGGATCAGCAGCGCCGCAGCGAGTGCGTGGGGCAAACGAAGCCGTTCATGCAGGATCCACATGACAGGCCCGAGCAGAAGCTTCAGGACGAGGGCGACGACGATGGGGAGGATCAGCTCTCGCCCTATGTAGAGCGTGTAGACGACTGCCAGCAGGCTGAGCACCAGGATCCCGACTGAGCGGACCCCGTGTGGAACGGCCTCACCGGCTGCGACCGCGCCACGGGCGTCGCGCTCGTCGCGCTCAGCGGCACGCTCGTTGGCTGACGAGGGCGTAACCGCATCTTGTTCCCGGGTGACCGCCATGCATCCTCCTGGACGCGTTGCGCAGCCATCAACGGGCTCGATTGAGGGAACGATCCGCCCCTACCCTGAGCGGCATGTTCCAATTGCCTGAGGCTGACCTGAGGGCCTGTCTTTCGGCTTCAGGTCTCCCAAGAGTTCATCGGCCAGGCTTGTGCGTGCATCTGCTAGGCTGCAGCACGAGCAGCAAGGGGAAGGGACATGCGACCACGAGCACCACGACCGGACTCTCTGCAGAGCATCACGGTTCTGGAGATCCTCGAGGCTCTTGATGCCAGGCATGGAGACGCAGGCGTGCCGTTCAAAGACCTTGAGACAGCTGCAGGCACCAGGCTCTCGTTCCAAGCCCTGAAGGTTGCGCTGAACGCTTTAGTCGCCGAGAAGGCGGTTGCTCGTATCAGCGAGAAGCCGGCTCGGCTTCGGATCACCGCGACCGGACGAACTCAGCTCGACAGCTATCGATCCTGAGGCAGGTGCCGCGGCAAGGCTGGCAGGTCGGTTGCCCGAACAGGTATGAGGTGGGCAAGGGGAGTGGCGCTTTTGCGTCAGGGGACCAAAACGCCTTCTGACCGACAGGACGCTGCTGGAGCTCAACCACAACATTGCGGTCAACAGCGGCTTCGAGTGGTGCACGAACTCCTGATCGGCTCGGCCGAAGTCGCCCCACTCGGCACCCCCTGTGATTGCGGCGAACAAAAATCGAACAATCTTCTGGTGAGGAACTGCGCACCACGATCGTCGCGCGTCAGAGGCAGCAGTAGGCTGTCCTGCCCGAGGCACTGGAAGCTGGTTGAGCATGTGAGATGAGCCAGAGGGCGGCTCCGAGCCAGTTCGATCGCGGTACGCCTGTCGAGACGCTCGCGGGCACGGTCGAGCGCGTCACCTTCCACAATGCCGAGACCGGCTTCTGCGTCCTGAAGGTGCAGACCCGCGGCAAGCGCGATCTCGTGCCGGTCGTCGGGCACGCGCCTGCCATCGGCGCGGGCGAGTGGATCACCGCCACCGGCATCTGGTTCTCAGACCGTCAGCATGGGCTCCAGTTCAAGGCTGACACGCTGAAAGCCACGCCGCCGACCAGCGTCGAGGGCATCGAGAAATACCTCGCCTCCGGCTACATGCGCGGCATCGGACCAGCCATGGCCAAGCGCATCGTGGCGCTGTTTGGCGAGCAGACCTTCGAGATCATCGAGGCCGAGCCTGAGCGGCTCAAAGAGGTGGGCGGCATCGGCCCCAAGCGCGCCGAGCGCATCGTGCGCGGCTGGGCCGAGCAGAAGGCGGTGCGGGAGATCATGATCTTCCTGCACGCCCACGGCGTCGGCACGGCGCGGGCGGTGCGCATCTTCAAGACCTACGGTCATGAGTCGATCAAGGTCATGACCGAGGACCCCTACCGGCTCGCCAAGGACATCCGCGGCATCGGCTTCCGCACGGCCGACGCCATCGCGATGAAGCTCGGGCTGGAGAAGGAGGCGCCCCAGCGGCTGCGGGCGGGTGTCTCCTTCGCGCTCCAGACCGCCATGGACGAGGGCCACTGCGCCCTGCCGACCGAACGGCTTGCCGTGCTCGCGCAGAAGCTGCTGGAGGTCGATGCCGATCTGATTCGGGTTGCCATCGCACTCGAACTGCGGGGCGAGGAGGTCGTCGCCGACACAGTGGATGGCGAGACCTGCGTCTTCCTCAAGGGCCTGCACGCCTCGGAGCGGATGATTGCCGAGCGCCTGATCGAGCGAGCCTCTGGCACGCCGCCCTGGCCCGAGATTGACCTCGACAAGGCGCGGCCCTGGGTCGAGCAGAAGACCGGCAAGACCCTCTCACCCTCGCAGATCGAAGCTGTCCGGCTGATGCTGGGCTCGAAGCTCTGCGTCATCACGGGCGGACCGGGCGTCGGCAAGACCAGCACGCTCGACTCGGTGCTGCGCATCCTGAAGGCCAAGGGCGTGCATGTGCTGCTGGCCGCGCCGACCGGCCGTGCTGCTAAGCGCATGACCGAGCAGACCGGGCTGGAGGCCAAGACCATCCACCGTCTGCTGGAGATCGACCCGAAGCACGGCGGCTTCTCGCGCAACGAGGAGAACCCGCTCGACTGCGACCTGCTCGTCATCGACGAGACCTCGATGGTGGACGTGCCGCTGATGAACGCGCTGCTCAAGGCGGTGCCGCAGCGAGCCGGGCTCCTGCTCGTCGGCGACGTGGACCAGCTACCCTCAGTCGGGCCGGGGCAGGTGCTGGCCGACGTGATCGCCTCAGAGCGCGTGCCGGTGGCGCGGCTCACCGAGGTGTTTCGGCAAGCAGCGGAGAGCCGGATCATCGTCAACGCCCACCGGATCAACCATGGCCAGATGCCGGAGAAGCCTCGCCCCGGTGAGAAGGCCGACTTCTACCTGATCGAGATCGATGATCCGGAGGTCGGCGTCGCCAAGCTGATCGAGATCGTAACGAAGCGCATCCCTCGCACCTTCGGGCTTGATCCGGTGCGCGACGTGCAAGTCCTCACCCCGATGCTGCGAGGCTCACTCGGCTCGCGCAACCTCAACCACGAACTCCAGCGCGTGCTGAACCCGAACCCGCCCGCGCAGGTCGAGCGCTTCGGCTGGCGCTTCGCGCCCGGCGATCGGGTGATGGAGACACAGAACGACTACGACCGCGAGGTGTTCAACGGCGATCTTGGCATGGTGGAGCGCATCGACGATGAGGAAGGGGCGGTGATCGTTCTGTTCGATGAGCGCGAGGTGATCTACCCGTTCGGCGAACTCGACACCTTGGTGCCTGCCTTCGCCACGACGATCCACAAGAGCCAGGGTTCGGAGTACCCGGCCGTGGTGATCCCGATCGTGACGCAGCACTTCAACATGCTGGCGCGCAATCTCCTCTACACGGGTGTCACACGAGGCAAGCAGCTTGTGGTGCTGATCGGCCAGCGCAAGGCCATCGGGATGGCTGTCCGCAGCGGTCAGACCAAGCGGCGCTGGACGAAGCTGCGGGAGTGGCTCAGAGCCGAAAAATCACCCTCGGTGGGCTACTCGGCTCATCCAAAATAGTAGCTCCCTCTTGCGGGCAGACCAGTGGACGCGCGCAATACGGCTTACCACATGCTGAAGCACCTTCGTGCCGAAGTGCTGGGTTTGGCCAGATGTCTGCCGCTCCTGCTGAGTACCCTCACGAACGGGTCGAAGACCCAGACTATTTCCGCGACGTGCTTCTCAACATGGAGTGGATCAGGAACCGGGACGAGCGGCGCGTTCGGTTCTCGACGGTCTCTGTCACCGGCTTCCCGGACTACCAAACCGAGTACCCGGTGGGACATCGCTTTCACAGCTTCCCTCGGCAATACGATGGGCGCACGCACCGCCCGATCAATTCTGTTGCTGATGAGGTGATGAAGGGCGAGCATCTCACCAACGCGTATACGTGGGACGAGGTGCTGCTGCTGCTGAAACAAGCGCTCGACCGGAAGCATGGAAGGACTGCGGTTGCGTGAGGGGCCATCGTGGAGGATTGCTTGGGACCCATTCGCCGCTCGAACCGCATGTGCCGCTTTGCGAACGTATCGCGTCACCTTCGCACACGAGCATCAGAGGTATCTGGCAACGATTTGTTAACTACTTTGTGCTTCGCTCTCGACACAGAAGCATTTTTCGTCCCAGATGAACGCCACGCACCTTTACTGCGTTGGAAGCCTTCAGCTTCGTACTCTCAGGATTGATAAATGAAGCGCAGAAGCGCGCGACCCGTTGTGGTCGAAGTTAAGCGTACCCGTTCCTCTACCTCATCTCTGGCCGACACCTTCGGTCGTAACCGCCCCGGCGCCGGTCTCTGGCAGGGTGTAACGCTGCGGGTGGATGCACCGACCTTGCCTCGTCGCGAGCCGGAGCCGCGCCCGGTCTTGATCGAGAAGGCTGAGCCAGAGGCTCGATCTGCTCCGCGGGTTCTACCCAGCCTCGTACCGATGTACGTGCCGAGTGAGCCTGAGCCGCAGGAAGAGGCGGTGCTGGCGTCTCGTGCGGCTGAGCGGAAGCCGCGAGCCGAGCGGAAACCTCGTGCTCGTCGGATTGCACCTGAAGCTGCGAACACGCCTGCGGAGCCAAAGATGGCTTCCGAGGCGCAGGCAGCGGCTCTCGCTCCTGTCGAGCCGCCTCCAGTGAGCGTGGTATTGCGAAGGCAAGCTGCAACCGCGACGCAGCCGCATACAGATCGCCGCGAGCGGGGCGAGCGCCATCCAGAGTTGCGTCGGGGCGAGCGCTGGAAGAGGCGTCTGCCACGGGCCTGCTGGTAAGCTTGCCGCTGCTGGTTGCGGTGGTATCTCCGCGCGACGACCACCGCAGCGCAGCAGGTTTCGCATGTCAGCCGTAGGCCCCGAACGCCCTGAGTTCGTGTCTCTCACGGCCGAGATCGTCTCGGCCTACCTCGGCCGCAATCACGTCCGTCCGGATGATCTGCCAAGCCTGATCCAGAGTGTGCACGCAACGCTTGCCGGATTAGCCACCGGCGCCAGTGACGCGCCGACTTCCGCTCCTAAGGCGACGGTCGCCGAGATCAAGCGCTCGATCACCCCGGAGCATCTCGTCAGCTTCGAGGACGGGAAGCGCTACAAGACCTTGGTGCGTCACCTACGCCTGCGAGGCTTGAGCCCTGAAGCGTATCGGGAGAAGTGGGGGCTGCCGGTCGGCTACCCCATGACTGCGGCAAGCTACTCGGCCAAGCGGGCAGAGTTGGCCCGCGGGGCGGGATTGGGTCGAGCAGGCTTGGCTCGACAGGCAGCACCAGACGCCGAGCAGGACGCTGCTGAAGATGCCCCCCAGCAGATGGTTGCTGACCAGCCTTCAGCCGATCAGTTCGAGGAGACGATCACGCGCGAGCCGATCGAGGACGACGGCTTCGCTGAGTGAGCCTTTGCGGGAACGGCGACTGACAGGTTCAACATCGTCACTCACTTCCTCTTCAAACGTTTCGTCCTGCGTTTCCGAGGTGGTGCTGTTGAGCGACTTCTCAGGCGGCGCCTGGGCCGTGAGTTCGAGACGAACTTCGGGCTATATGTTGGCTGCTCGCAGTCCTGTTCGCCTCGCCCAGCCCCGCTGAGGTGCGACTTAGCGCGTGACTGTCAGCCACCTGTTCGCCAAAAGGCGAACGGACGCCACAAACGCACGTTGAGCCCTGAGAGGCGTCGAGCCGTTCTGTCTCGGCAGGAGGCTTAGCCGAGGTATTCATGTCATCAGAGTCCCTGCCCGGACGCGAGCCGATCACTGACGACCGCTTCCGCATCCTCGTCCAGGGCGTGACCGACTACGCCATCTACATGCTCGATCCGACCGGCATCGTGGTCAGCTGGAACCCCGGCGCGGAGCGCTTCAAGGGCTACTCCGAGGCCGAGATCATCGGCCAGCACTTCTCCCGGTTCTACACGACCGAGGACAAGGCGACGGACCTGCCCCGGCGCGCGCTCGAGACCGCGGCCAGCGAAGGCCGCTTCGAGCAGGAGGGATGGCGGGTCCGCAAGGACGGAACGCGCATGTGGGCGCACGTCGTGATCGACCCCATCCGCGATGCATCCGGCGCCCTGCTCGGCTTCGCCAAGATCACGCGGGACATCACGGCGCGTCAGGCGGCGCAGGAGGCTCTGCGCGCGAGCGAGGAACGCTTCCGCATCCTCGTGCAGGGCGTGACCGACTACGCCATCTTCATGCTGAGCCCGGAGGGGATCGTCACCAACTGGAATGCCGGTGCGGCCCGGATCAAGGGCTACTCCGAGGCCGAGATCGTCGGCCAGCACTTCTCCCAGTTCTACGCGGAGGAGGATCGAGCCGCTGGAGTACCCGACAGAGCGCTGGAGGCAGCCGCGCGTGAGGGTAAGTACGAGGCGGAAGGCTGGCGCCTGCGCAAGGACGGCACCCGCTTCTTTGCCAGCGTGGTGATCGACGCGATCCGCGGCCGGACAGGAAATCTCGTCGGCTTCGCCAAGGTCACCCGCGACATCACCGAGCGGCAGAACGCGCAGCAGGCTCTGGAGGAGACCCGCGCCTCGCTCTTCCAGGCGCAGAAAATGGAGGCGCTGGGCGGCCTCGCCTCGGGCATCGCGCACGACTTCAACAACCTGCTTACCGTGGTGCTCGGCAACCTCGACCTCTTGCGCCGTGCGCCCGAGGCGCGGCGGGCACGGCTGATCGACAACGCGATCCAGGCCGTCGAGCAGGGACGCAGGCTAACCCAGCAACTGCTCGCCTTCGGCCGCCGCCACGTGATCCAGCCCGAGGTGCTGGACGTGAACCGGCTCATTCTCAGCATGGATGACATGCTGAAGCAGTCGCTGCGCGGAGACATCAGCCTCATCTTCGACCTCGCGGAAGGCTTGTGGCCGGTCGAGGCTGATCCGTCTCAGCTACAGATTGCCTTGATCAACTTGGCCGTGAACGCCCGCGATGCCATGCCCAAAGGCGGGCTCTTTCGGATCAGAACGGAGAACGTGACCAAGCCCGGTCAGGACGGCCCTGAGTGCGTCGAGATCGCGGTCAGTGATACCGGCCATGGCATGCCGCCGGACGTGCTGGCCCGTGCGTTCGAGCCCTTTTTCAGCACAAAAGAGGTTGGCAAAGGCACAGGCCTCGGTCTTCCCCAAGTCTACGGGTTCGCCCAGCAGGCGCATGGATCGCTGCGGGTGGCCAGTGAGGTCGGCCATGGCACAACCTTCACGATCTCACTTCACCGCACGAACGCTCAGGTCGCTGAAACTGCCAAAAGCGGCCTCAAGCCCGGCGCGGCTGAGCGGCCACTTCGAGTATTGCTGGTTGAGGACAATGCGCAGGTGGCGGAGGTTGCCGCGGCGGTCATGACCGAGCGCGGCCACTCGGTCGTCAGCACCGGCAGTGCGCCCGAAGCCATGCGCGTCCTGAACTCTGGGCAGCCCTTTGATCTGGTTCTGTCCGATCTCGTGATGCCGGGTGGTATGAGCGGCTTCGATCTCGCCCAGAGCGTGCGGAGTCGCTGGCCTGCTCTGCCGGTCCTGCTAGCGACGGGCTACAGCGATCAGGCAGCCAAGGTGATCAAGGAGGGCTTCCCACTGATCTCGAAGCCCTACGAGCCTGCGGCGCTCCTGCTCGCCGTTGAGAAAACGGCCTCACCAATCGCGCTGTCTTCGCGCCAAGGCAACGTCGTGCCCCTCGCACGGCCCTCCCCGTAGCTTGCCCGCGTCATGAGCCGCCATGCACGTACTGTGGACCGGCAGCGCGCCTCTGGTCGAGCAATCGGCCCGCGGGGATAAGAGGATCGGGTAAAGGCGCACGTCCACGGGGCAGATCAGGCGGACCGGCAGAGAATTGAGCTTCACCTCGCCGCCAAGAGCCTTCTCTGCGCCGGCTTAATCAGCCCGACGCCACATTCGTGGCGAGTTAGCGTGACCACCGGACGTTCGACAATGAGAGTTCGTGTGCTGGAATGCCGAAGTCAGGCCACGGCCGTGGAGATCTCATCAGGTCGGGCCTGAGGCTCACTGTCTAGGCGAGCTTCCACAGTGCAGACGACCCCGGCGGGCTCGTACTGAAGCTTGACCTCACCGCCCATCTCGCTCGCTAACATCCGCTCGATCAGCCGCGAACCGAAGCCCTGCCGCGTCGGCGGCACCACAGGAGGGCCACCCTGCTCTTCCCAGCGCAGCAGCAGATGCGTTGGGCTCTCGCCCGAGGTGGTCCAGTGGATCAGAACACGGCCAGACGGAATCGAGAGCGCTCCATACTTGGCGGCATTCGTGCCCAACTCATGCAGCGCCATGGCCAGTGCCAATGCCACCCGTGGAGTGAGCCAAACCTCAGGCCCACCAACTTGAAAGCGCGCGCCGTCTGAGCGCCGGAAGGCGTCAACGGCTCCGTCCACGATCTCCGGTAGTGCGGCGCCCTCCCAACTCTCACGGGTGAGCAGATCGTGCGCCTTGGACAACGCGAGCAGTCGCGCCTCGAAGGTGTCCGTCTTGGCGCTGTGATCTCTTCGGAAGGTCTGATGCGCGATGGCCTGCACCGTGGCGAGAGTGTTCTTCACCCGATGGTTGAGTTCGTTGATCAGCAGGCGCTGGTGCTCCTCGCCCCGCACCCGCTCCGTCACGTCAGAACCTTCCACGAAGATGCCGGTGACCTTCCCGCTCGCGTCCGTGATCGGCTGGTATAGAAAGTCCACGAAGCGGTCTTCCGCCACTCCGTCTGCATCCCGCCGAAGCCTCACCGGAATTTGGCGTCCGACGAACGGCTCACCGCTCGTGAACACCTTGTCCAGAAGCTCGAAGAAGCCTTGGCCTGCAACCTCGGGAAGAGCCGAACGGACGGGCGTCCCGACCAGATCGTGCTTGCCCACGAGGCGGTGGTAGGCCGCATTGGCAAGGCTGAAGGTGTGTTCCGGCCCATCGAGAACGCAGATGAAGCCGGGAGCCTGCTGGAACAGGCTGTACAGCCGCTCGCGCTCAGCCTGGGCGGCTGCTCGGGCTCTGACCTGCTCAGTCGTTTCGGTGCAGGCGCAGAACATGCCCGCGACTTGGCCTGCCTCGTCACGCACAGGCGTGTAGGAGAAGGCAAAATGCGCCTCCTCCACATTGCCGTTGCGGTGAAGGTTCAGGGCGATGTCATCCATGTGGGTGGACTCGCCCGCGTAGGCCCGGTCGAGGATCGGCCCCACCCTGCTCATGATGTCGGACCAGACCTCAGCGAAGGTCCGGCCAAGGGCTGCGGGGTGGCGCTGCCCGAGAATGCCGACATAGCCGTCGTTGTAGAGCATCACGCGCGCAGGCCCCCAGGCGATGAACATGGGCTGGCGTGAGTCGAGCATCAGCGCGACGAGCGTCTTGAGCGGCTGTGGCCATGAAGCCGCCCTGCCCAGCGGAGTGGCCGACCAATCATGCGCCCGCATGAGCGCTCCCATCGTGCCGCCGCCCTGAAGAAAGACCGGGCTGGGTGACGTGGGCGCTGAGCTTGGCACTGGGAAGCCGCCCACGTGCTGCTCCTCCGGCTGGTCCTGCTGACCGAGGCTACGCAGAGCCGCACGGATGACCTCGCTGGCGGTGCGGTACTGGCCGCTTGCGACTTTGGCAGCGATGAACGCGTTGAGTTCGGGCGTGAGGGAGGCGGTGATGGTGGCTTTGGCGGGCACGAGGCTCCTGGGGTGTAAATTCTTCTTACCCTGCCGCTAGGCCATTGCGCCCATCCACCCAATAACCTGCGTTGCTGGCTGTGTCTTTTCCCTGCCGCACCTGCGCTGGTCCGTGCGAAGTCGTAGCCAGCCGTCTGCAACCGAAAATTTTGGGCAGCGTTCTGAGCGGCATGCGGGAGCCATCGTGCCCGCCGAGCGTGGAGAACCGGGTGATCAAGAGAGTGATGCTGGCACTGGCCCTGGCTGCGGGCCTTTTCGTGAGCGCGCCTGAGAGGGGGTCGGCGGCGAACTTCGGCACCGCTGCGGGTCTCGCAACCTCACTCGACAGCAACCTCGTCGAGGTTCGCTATCATCGTCATTGGCGGCGTCATCATCGGCATCGCTGGCACCGTCATCGGCACCATCGGCACTGGCACCACCGCCGCCATCATCACCATCACTGGCATCATCGGCGCCATCACCGCCACGGGCACTATCGTCATGGTTTCCGTCATGCTCGGCATGGGCATGGTTTGCACCCGCAGCGGCACCTCAATTTCGATAGCCACGTGCAGCGTTCAAGTGCCGCTCAGCCTGCTCACCACTGGCAAGAGCCAACGAGGTCCGGCGTGGCTCATCCCACTCTGACGCCGAAGCTGTACTGACGTTGCGGTCAGAATTGGCTGATGCGGGCAGCCATGGAGCCGACCGCATTCTGAGGCGTGGTGGCGATGCGTAGACGTGCAGGTGCAAGCTTGTGCATCGACGGCGCGGAACAACAATCGGCCGCCTGACGTTCCTGAGCCCACATCCTCAGGAGGTTGCCATGCGCTTTAGTCGCATCGTCATCTCACTGGCCCTCGCACTCGGCCTCGGCTCGGCGGTCCAAGCCAAGCCACAGGCCCGCATCGACCAGCACATCGCTCAACCCGCGCCGCCAACAACTTGGACGGGCTGGGGGTACTTTGGGCACAGGCGCCATGTCGGCTGGTATCGGCACCGTGGCTACGGCTTCCGGACCGTGCACTACGGTTACCGTCCGGCGTATTACCGCCCAGTGTACTATCGACCAGTCTATTACGGCTATCGGCGCTACGGCTGGCATCGTCGGCATTACTGGCACCGCTACGGCTGGTACCGGCCGCGCCACCATTGGCATCGTTACGGCTGGTATCACCGGCCGCATTACTGGCGCCACTATGGCTGGCACCGGCATCACTGGCGGCACTACGGATGGCATCGCCATCATTACCGCCACGCTCGGTTCGGGTACTGAAGCTGGAGGCTGGCAGGCGTGCCTGCCAGCACCATTGTCAGGTCGCCATTCTGCGAAACAGCTCGCCGAAGCACGGCTAACTCCCGCTCGTGAGGCTCGCTCTCGTGAAGGCTGAGCGCTAGAGTGCACGGCTGACCGGCTGTGTTGGTCGCCTGAACTATCTGTATCGCTGCGCTGTACCACTTCTGACAAATTGCCGCTCAGGGGGTACGGCCGCCGGTCAAATGCCCTTCCACTCGGGACTTGGCCACATTCTGTCCACGTGACGCCGCTCAGTTGCACCTCGGGTTGGGGCAATTCAGGAGCGCGTAATGTATGCTCTTCACGCTGCTTCAGGGTCAGCGGCTTGTTCGAAGATGGTCGCAGCCGAGCGTCCAGCCCCTGATCTCGACCGGCAAGCAATTGGCTGTGTCGTTATAAGCGTTGCATCCGGTCTGCGCGATGTGCTTCCTGTGCGAGAAGGTGAGCCGCTACCGGCAAAGTTCGACCCGCTGATCCAGCGGCTGACGAGCGGCCCTCTTGGCCGCCGCAGGACACCCTCTCGCCAAAAGGCCGCGTGACCGCCCCGCTGACCGGCGAGAGCATGCCGATGCCCGCTTTGAGCGAGCAGAGCTACGCTGGAGCTACATCAAACTCAGCTGGTGACCTGACCGGCATTTTGGACCGAGCCAGTTGCGAGGCTACTGCATGGTAGCGGCCATGGGTCGGCGGAAGGCCAGATCCGGGAAGCTGACGGGCGCGGGCGGTCGATACCCCAAGGACGAGTGCGGCCGGACGCGGTTGTAATTGGCTTGCCAAAGCCCGATCACAGCTTGTGCCTCTTTGAGCGAGTAGAAGATCTCCTGGCGCAGGCACTCGTCGCGCAGCTCTGCTCGCAGATGCCCGCCTCTTTGCAGGCAATGGCGATGCTCTTGCCCTGGGCTGTCTGCACCTCGATCTGGCGCAACGTCAGCACCACCTGCTCGGCACTCGGCCTCTGTCCTCTCCTCATTTCCAGCTCCTCCGATCCTGGCTGATCCTCGCAATCAGCCCGGTCCAAAGCCAGCCGGTCAGGTCACATCACACCCATCAGGCAAACGAGGCTGCCAGTGACAGCTCCCAGCTATTTTCTAAAGTATAAGCTTATGGAGCCTCGCCGCTTGCGATGATCGCGCGGCGCTGGAGCACAGAAGCCGTAGGGGGCCGCGCCGTGCATGATCGTTATTCGGGTCACCTCCCGCCGAGGTTACCTCACATCATGAAGCCAAGCTTTAGTCTCGCTTCGACAAGCCGTACCGCTCAAGAACCTTGAGCAGGATCAGAACTGCAAAGGCAAAGCCCATCGCCACCGCGAGCAGCTTGAACTGTGCCGCTCCTGCCACGATGCCTGCCGACGCTGCGAGCCAGATGCTGGCTGCCGTGGTCAGGTTCTTCACGTCGCGCTGAGCCACGAAGATCGTGCCGGCCGCGATGAAGCCGATGGCCTGTGCCAAACCCTGGATCACACGAAGCGGATCTGCATCGCCGCCGTGCGCCCGCACGTCCGCATACATGCTCAAGGCCGAAGCCGTGATCAGGGCCGAGCTGAGACTGACAAGCGAGTGGGTCTTGAGGCCCGCGTCCTTGCCGCGCAACTCGCGCTCAAATCCCAGCAGGAGCCCACACAGCGTCGCCGCGCCCAGCCGCAGCAGGATCTCAGACAAGGGCAACGCTGTCGCGTCGGGCAGCATCTCAGTCCTCAATTCCCTTCATCGTGTCCATGGCGCGTGGGGCTACCAGTAGAGCTGCAGCCGGAACTCGGCGATGTCAGCGTCGATGTCCCGGCCACTCACCGCGGGAGAGCCATCGGCGTCGGCGTGGATGTAGTTGGCCATCAGGCGGATGTTCTTGTCAGGATACCAGTTCACGCCCGCCGTCCAGTTGCGCTCGACACCGCCGGTGATCACACCGTCCTTGAGGTCGAGAAAGCTGAAGCGGGCGGCAAGCTCGAACACGCCGATGCCGCCGCGGCTCACCCGCTGCTCCTCACCGACCTGGACGCCTTTGAAGATGGCGAGATCGGCGCCGTAATCGGTCTTGAGCTGGTAACGGCGGCCCTTGCCGTTGATGACCCACGCGCCCTCAACGTAGCCCCCCTCGAAGCTGGCGCCCGGCAGCAGACCGTCGCGCCCGAATTCCGCTCGGATGTACTCGCCCTGCAGCCGGAAGGGGCCGTTCTGATAGGCTGCCTCAAGGCCGAGGCGGGCCAGATCGGCCGCGTTCCGGATGGCGCGGGTGTTGATCAGGCTGGTCTGGAAGACGAACGCCTCCGGCTTTGACGAGAAGGAAGGGCTGCGATCGTTCTGGTCATAGGAGCGGAAGCTGCCGGCGAGCCCGAGATGGAGCACCTCCGTCTCGCTCAGGATTGGAGCGTACGTGGCGCGCACTGTACCGGCGATGCTGCCGAGCTCGACACCGGTGTTGATGTTGCCGCCGAACACGCCGCCCGTCAGCGTCCAGCGCTCGCCATACCCCGCGACAGCAAAGCCCGTGTTGCGGGCCGGCACGAGTGCGTCGGGCAGCGCACGCTCGACGAAGGTCGTGTTGTTGTCGCTGATCAGCTGCTGCAGGCTGAACGGCTCCTTGAAGTTGCCGAGCGAGACGACTAACCCGTCGATGCCGCGATAGCCGATCGCCGCATCCTGGATCGGCGTTCGGTCGTTGTTGACGTCGTACTGGAAGGCGAGTTCGACCGCGTCGTTGATCGTCAGGTAGGTCTCGATCCAGGCGCGCCGGACCTCGATGTTGGGGCCGAACCCGTCGGCGATCCGCGGGCTGGTGCCGCCGAAGGCGGGATCGAGGTGCAGGCGGCCTCCAATCCGGAACTTCACCGCATCGTCGGCCGACTTAACCGTGATGCCCCGCTCGTTGAGGCTGACGCCTGGGATGCCAAGATCCATCTGGACGAAGCGCGGCACAGGAGGCGGGGATCCGGTGTCGGCGGCAAGGCTTGGAGCGGTGACGCCCACGAACACAACAGCATAGCTTGCCGTGGTGGCTAAGCGCCGAGGCTGTCTGAAGAAACGGCGCTTCATCACGGATTATTGCCTTGGAAACCTGCGGTCAGGACCTTCTTCTCCCGCACCTCCGAAGTCACTGTCCTCGACGGTACGCGACCGCTGTTCCTCGACCACTGCGGTTTATGGGTGACACGCGCTGAACACTGGTGGTGTTGCCTAACACCAGTCGGCGAACGTCCGCTTCAGAGAAGTCGCTGGGGCGGGCTGAAAGACCGGAATGGGCGGATTTCGTTGAAAAACTCGCGGTTGGCCTGGATTGAGATTTGACCGGGTGCTTGGCCGGGGGGCTCCCGCCAGCCGGTCAGGCTAGGCTCGGCTGCCCCAGCGGGATCAGCTTGGCCAGCTTCCGTAGGTTCTGGGCGGCGGCCGCGAGGTGGAACTCGTCTCGGGCCCCGTCTGGCCCCCGCAACCGAAGCCGATCCAGCCGCAGGATCCGCTTAAGGTGGGCAAACAGCATCTCGACCTTCTTGCGCTCACGCCGCGAGGTACGGCCCGCCTCCGAGGCGCAGATGTCGCGCGCCATCTGCCGGGCGCCCTCGTGGATCGAGCGTGGGATCTTGCGGGCGGATGCGTTGGGGCAGCATCGTGGCTTCAGCGCGCAAGCTTCGCAGTCGTACTTGCTCGCGCGGTAGCGCAGCATCCCGTCTGCGTCGACGAGCGGGGGCGGTGACCGATAGACCTTCTGGCGTTGCCGCAGGTGCTTGCCGGCCGGGCAGGTGTAGGCGTCGGCGCCAGGGTCGTAGGTGAAGGCCGACCGGCTGAAGGTGCCGTCGCGGCGCTCGGACTTATCGAAGACGGGGATGTGCGGCTCGATGCCCTGCTCGTGGGCGAGCCAGCCCAGCATCGCGGCCGAGCCGTAACCGCTGTCACCGGCGAGCCGGGCCGGGTAGAGGTCGAAGCGCTCGCGCGAGCGCACGATCATGCGCTTGGCGGCCGTGACCTCGGCCTGCCGGATCGCGGTGGTCGGCTCGACGTCCACGATGACCGCGTGGTCGAGGTCGATCAGGTAGTTGGCCGCGTAGGCGAAGTAGGCCAGCCCACCGTCCGCACCCGTCCAGCGCGCGGCCGGGTCGGCGGGGGAAACGAGCTTAGGCACGACCGGCGTCGCAGCTCCGAACGCGGCGTCGTCGAGCACAGCCAGGTACTCCCGGGCGGCGCGGCTGACGCTCTCGGGTGGCAGGCCGTTCGTACCCTCAACACCCTTCTGCCGGTTGGCATCAGCCTTGATAAGGCTGGCGTCGACCGCGAAGCCCTCGCCGCCCACGAGCCCCTCGGCGATGCAGCGGGCGAGCACGGTCTCGAACAAGCAGCGCAGCAGGTCGCTGTCGCGGAAGCGGCCATGGCGGTTCTTGGAGAAGGTCGAATGGTCCGGCACCCGGCCGTCGAGCCCGAGCCGGCAGAACCAGCGATAGGCGAGATTGAGGTGGACCTCGTCGCACAGGCGGCGCTCGGATCGGATGCCGAAGCAGTAGCCGATGAGCAGCATGCGGATCATCAACTCGGGGTCGACCGAGGGCCGGCCCGTCGAGCTGTAGAACGGCTGCAGGTGCGCGCGTAGACCCGACAGGTCAACGAAGCGGTCGATGGCGCGCAGCAGATGGTCGGCTGGGATATGTGTATCGAGCGAGAACTCGTAGAACAGGGCACCCTGCTCGACTTGCCGAGGTCCCATCATCTGCTTCGGTCTCCGTCTCTCGACAGAAGTGAATCACCTCACGACTACCGCCGCAACACCCGAGTTTTTCAACACAATCGGCCGAAAGCTGCCGGTCTGTTTCTCGGCACAGAATTGCAGAAGCGGGATTCGTTTCGGTTCAGGCAGCCGTCTCAAAGCGGTCCTAGACAGACCTTCGAGTTGCATTTGGTGAAGAGCTGCTTGCGATGCCTGAGCAATTCTTCGCCTAAGGCTGAGATCACTCGATCTGGGGCGCACCGACCTCGTTCTGACGGTGATTAAATCTCAACGACGCCCGCCGCTTCAAAGCGCGAAGATATCCTTGTGGAATATTGGCCTGATTTGGCATGTAACTCAGGGACCAGCAGAGGCAGCAAAGTGCTACCTCGTGGTCATTGTAGGCAAGCTAGTTAAGACTGGGGCGCTCGTTCAGGCCGAAGTGGCACCAGGCGGAGCAGTGGGCGGTCCGGTGATCGCCCATCAGCAGGTCAATACGCCTCGGTCAGGTAGGCGGCGATGGCCTTGCCGGCCGCCTCGTCGATCGGGGCGTGGTAGACCTTGATCATCTTGGTCACCTCGGATTCCCAGAACGCCCGGCCCTTCTTCGGCGGCTGCATCGCGATGTAATCGACCGAGTGGCAGCTCAGGCAGTTGGTCTGCGCCGCCTCGAAGCCGGTCTCGTGGCCGGAGGGCGCCGGACGCAGCTGCGCCGTCGCTTCCGGGAGGTCGTAGGTCTTCGGGCCGGCCAGGGCCGCACCGGCGGCGAGGACCAGGAAGGCGGCGATCAGGATGCGCGTCATCGTCCACTCCCCTCAGGCCGCCCGCACGCGGGTGGTCTCGACCACGTTGCGCAGGTACCCGGCCGAGTTCCAGCGCGGCTCCAGGGGCTGCGTCGCCCCGTCGTTCCCGGTCGCCCGGACCCGGATCGCGTGAGCGCCGGGCGGCAGGTCGGCCTGCAGCATCCAGGGCCGGAACGCGTAGCGCCCGAGATCCGGCCCGAGCTTCGCCTCGCTCCAGGTGCGGCCGTCGTCGAGGGAGACCGCGACCGCCCGGATGCCCGAGCCGCCGTCGAAGGCGATGCCGCGCAACGGCGTCGGACCCGCCTTCACAGTGGCGCCGTCCGCGAGGTTCGTCAGGAAGGATCGGATCGTGAAACGGTTGATCGGCACGGTGCCGGAGGCCGGCTTGCCGGGCTCGGTGCAGGCGCAGTCGTTGTCCGGGATGCGGTAGGCCGTCTTCATCCAGAAGCCCTCGTAGGGCTTGTCGAGCACGGTGACGCCGTTGAGGTGCTTGACCCAGTAGGTCCCGTAATAGCCCGGCACGACGAGGCGCAGCGGATACCCGTTCAGCCAGGGCAGGTCCTCGCCGTTCATCGACCACGCGAGCATCACCTCGCCGTCGCGGGCGTGATCGAGTTGGAGGGTCTTGGCGAAATCCGGCGTCTCCGGGACGACCGGTCCGTCGAGCCCCTCGAACAGCACCTGCACGGCGCCCGCCTTCACGCCGGCCTTGTCGAGCACGGCTCTCAGCGGCACGCCCGCCCAGCGGGCGCAGCCCATGGCGCCGTTGGCGAGTTGCCCGCCCGCCATGCGCGGCTCGAAGAAGCCGCGGGAATTGCCCGAGCACTGGTTGACCGCGACGATCTCGGCGCCCGGCATCGCCTTGAGCTCGGCGAGCGACAGGGAAACGGGGTGCTCGACCAGGCCCTTTACCTCGAGACGGAACGCGTCCGGATCGATCGCGGTCGGGATGTCGGCGAGGTGATAGCGGACGAAGAAGGCATCGTTCGGCGTGATGGCGCCCTCGTCGAAGACCGAGAAGGGCGTCTCCAGTTGCGGCGGCCGGGCGGTCATCTGCAGGAGCGGGCGCTTGCCCGGATAGGCGACGAGCGGGCGCTCGCCGTTGCCGAAGGGCAGCGTGACGGTCTCTGCCAGCACCCGCAAGGGCCACAGCGATGCACTGCCTGCAGCGAGCAAGGTGGTCCCCGCGCCTCGCAAGACCTCTCGTCGATGCACCATGGCTTCCTCCATTCTCGACGTCAGCCTCATATATGAGGCCACTTATCTTTCTTCGTGCTTGTGATCTCAGCTCAGAGCCAGCCCATGAATCAGCCCAACACTGATAATGAGCAGCAGCACGAGGGAGAGCGTGACGGCCGCCGTCACCCGACCGCCGACCCGGCTGATCACCCGTACATCGACGCCTAGCCCGAGAGCAGCCATAGAAACGACGGTCAGAAGCGTAGCCGTTCTTGTGATCGGCCCGACCGCGATATTCGGAACGAGCCCAAGGGAGCGCAACGCTGCCAGAGCCAGGAAGCCGAGTATGAACCAGGGCACTAGCTTGAATAGATTGAAGCGGCGCCCCCGGCTCTCCGGCGCGTCCCCCCGGAAGCGGGAGGCCATCAGCGACAGGGTCACGACGACGGGGCCGAGCATCAGCACGCGCACGAGCTTCACGAGCGTGCCGATCTGCGTGCTGACGAGCCCTGCCGGCACGGTCGCGGCGAGCACCTGCGGCACGGCGTAGACGGTCAGCCCCGCTAGGATGCCGTACTGCGTGGCGCTGAGGCCGAGCAGAGGGATCAGAAGTGGCAAGCCCAGCACCATCAGGACGCCGAGGACCGCCGTGAACGAGATCGAGGAAGCGATGTCGTCGCCGTCGGCTCCGATCACGGGCGCCACCGCGGCGATCGCGGAATTGCCACAGATTGAGTTGCCGCAGGCAATCAGCACTGAGATCTTGGTTGGAAGGCCGAGAATACGACTAATTCCAAAGCTACCCACGATTGTCACGAATACCGTGGCGACAATGGCGCTGAGCAGAAGCGGCCCCGAGGCGATGATCGCGGCGAAGCTGATCGAGGCGCCGAGAAGCACCACGGCAACCTCGAGGAGCTGCTTGGCGCTGAACGCGATGCCCGGCCGCCAGCGCGGGCTCGGCTCCCAGAGGGTGCGCAGCGCCATGCCGAGCAGGATCGCGACAACTAGCGCTTCGATGTAGGGGTGGCCGAAGGCGTGCTCCTCGAGGCTCTGGGCACCGAGCGAGACCAGGGTGATGGCGGCACACAGGGCCACGCCCGGCAAGAGATCCGTGACGTATGCACGAAGCACAGCTGCGCTGGAAAGAATCTTCACAGTACCGCGGTCCCCGAGCGTGCTCTCGATCCAGTCGTTGGCAGTGGCAAGCAGACCCCAGCGGCGCACTGCGCTGCTAAGCCAAGCGCAGTGCTGGTCCATAGCGCCGTAGCAACGAGAGGCGTGAGCCCAGCCGTGCTCAATCTTCACACCGCCCTCATTGCCGATGTGAGGACCGTTTCCTGGCCCCGGCTGGACCCTTGTGTTCATCCAGCTGGGTGGCGCCCAAGGCTGGCGGGGTCAGCCGGTCGTGGGCGAGGCAAGTTGAGCAGGTGCGGGATCTCGCCCGGCGTGTCGGCGACGGCGACGCCCGCCGCCTCCAGCGCCCGGCGCTTGCCCGCGTAGCTCCCGAAGGCGCCCGAGACGATGGCGCCGGCATGGCCCATCTTCTTGCCGGGCGGCGAGGCGCGGCCCGCGATGAAGGAGACGACGGGCTTGCTCATCCCGGCCGCGTAGGCCGCGGCCTCCTCCTCCATCGATCCGCCGATCTCCCCGACCATCACGATGGCGCGGGTGCCGGCGTCCCGGTCGAGGGCTTCGAGCGCGTCGCGGGTCGTCGTGCCGATCATCGGGTCGCCGCCGATGCCGAGGAAGGCCGACTGGCCGATCCCCGCCCGGGTCAGGTTGAGGCAGATCAGCGTGCCGAGGCTGCCGCTGCGCGAGATGACGCCGACCTCGCCCGGCTGGAAGATGTTGCCGTTGTGCCCCGGCATGATGCCGACGAAGCCCTCGCCCGGCGTCACGATCCCGGCCGTGTTCGGGCCGACGATCCGCGTGCCGCGGCGCGCGGCCGCGTGGTGGATCGCGATCACGTCGCGGGCCGGGATGTGCTCGGTGAGGATCACGACGGTCTTCGCCCCCGCCTCGATCGCGTCGAGGGCGGCCTCGCGCGCCGCTGCCGGCGGGATGAACATCACCGCCCAGTCGAACGGCGTCTCGGCCATCGCGGCCCGGGCCGTCGCGTAGACGGGCAGGCCGAGATGGCGCTCGCCCGCCCGCTTCGGGTTGACGCCGGCCACCACCTGCGTGCCGCAGGCGAGCATCTTCTCGGTCCAGAAGCTCCCCTGCTTGCCCGTCATGCCCTGGACGAGGACGCGGGCGTGCTGGCGATAGATGATCATCGGGCTGCCTCCACCGCGGCCTGGACCGCGTCTTCCATCAGGTCGTAGGGCTCGACGCCGAGCCCGTCGCGCACGAGGCGCACCGCCTCGTCCTCACCGGTCCCGTGGATCGAGAAGAACACCGGCACACTCGGGGCGAGCCGCTTCCAGGCGGTCACGACGCCCTCCGCCATCACGTCGGTGCGGGCGAAGGCGCCGCAGAAATTGACGACGAGGCTCTTCACGCCGGGATTGGCCAGCACGAGGCGGAGCGCCGCCTCCGACTTCGTGTAGGCCTCGCCGCCGATCTCCAGAAAGTTGGCGGGCCGGCCGCCGCAATGGCTGATCACGTCCATCGTAGTCATGGTGAGCCCGGCCCCGTTCGCCAGCACCCCGACATTGCCGTCGAGCTGGATGAACTTGAGCCCCTGGGCGAGCCCCTCGCGCTCCAGGTCCGTCATCGGCTCGGCCGCGGCTTGGCCCGCGAGGTCCGCCTGCCGGAAGGAAGCGGCATCGTCGAGTGTGAGCTTGCAATCGAGGGCGACGACGCGCCCGTCGGCGAGGAGCGCCAGCGGATTGATCTCGATCAGCTCCGCATCGACCGCGCCGGAGATCCGGTAGAGGCCGGCGAGGATGGACGGGATCGCCTCCGCCGCGGCGCCGAGGTCGAGACCCGCGACGAGGGCGCGGGCCTCCGCCTCGCCGAAGCCCCGGTCGAGGTCGACCGCGTGGCGGCGCAGGGCCTCGGGGCGGGTCTCCGCCACCTCCTCGATGTCCATGCCCCCTTCCGTCGAGAACAGGACGAGGGGGCGGCGGCTGCCCGTGTCGTTGAGGATCGCGGCGTAGAACTCGCGGGCGATCTCGGCCCGCTCCTCCAGGAGCACCGAGCCGACGGGATGCCCGTCGATCGTCATGCCGAGGATGGCGCGGGCGGCCTCCGCCGCCTCCTCGGATGAGCGGGCGGCCCTGATGCCGCCGGCCTTGCCCCGCTTGCCCGTCGGCACCTGCGCCTTGACCATGCAGGGGCCGAGATCGGCGAAGGCGCCTTCCGCCTCCTCGGGCGTCCGGCAGAGCACCGAGCGGGGCACCGGGATTCCGGCCGGCGCGAGCACCCGCGCCTTGGCGACGTGTTCCAGGAAGTTCATCGGCCGGCCTCCGCTGCGGTGTCCTCGACGTATCCGATCCGCTCCCAGTGCGGCCCGAACAGGTCGCGCGGGCTCGGCCGGTCCTCGGGGATCGGGGTGACGAGGTGGGTGATGTTGAGGAAGTGGCGGTAGCTCAGGTTCTCGGAGATGCTGTTCTTCTGCCAGGAGCCGCAGCCCATGCTGAGCGTGAAGCCGAGCCCCGAATTGAAGCCGCCGCCGTTGCCGAAGGTGTGGGCGAAGTTCACGAGCACCCGCACCACGTCGAGGTCGGCGGCAAGTTCCCGGGCGCGGGCCATGTCGGTGGTGTGGATGCCGCAGGAATGGCCCTTGCCCTGGTGCTCCAGGATCTCGGCCACCCGCGCCTTCGCGGCGGCGAAGTCCGCCGCCCGGTAGACGGTGAGGACGAGGGCGAGCTTCTCGCCGGAAAACGGGTGGGCGCGCCCGACCCCGTCCTCCTCCACGAGGAAGTACTTCCTGTCCGCGGCCTCCGGCGGCAGCCCGAAGGCCTCCGCGAGGACCGGGGCGTCGCGGGCGATCAGGTCGCGGTTGAGCTTGCCCTTGACCCAGAGCCGCTCGCGGATCCGCTCCTTCTCCGCCGGCGTGCAGAGATAGGCGCCGGCCCGCTCGAGCGCCGCGATCGCCTGGTCGTAGACCGCATCGACGATGACGACGCTGTTCTCCGACGAGCAGGAGGTCGAATTGTCGAAGATCTTCGAGTCCCGGATCTTCTGCGCCGCCGCGTCGAGGTCGGCGGTCTCGTCGATCATCACCGGCACGTTGCCGGCGCCGACGCCGATCGCGGGCGTGCCGCTCGAATAGGCGCGCCGGACGTTGTCCTGCGAGCCCGTCACCACGACGAGGTCGCAGGCTCGCATCAGGGCCTCGGTCGAGTCCTTCGTCACGGGATCGGGCAGGATCTGCACGAGATCGGCCGGCAGCCCGATCCGCTCAAGCTCCTCGCGCATCAGGGTCACGATGCGGGCGGTGGTCCGGTAGCCCAGCGGCGAGGGGGCGATGACGATGGCGTTGCGGCCCTTGACCGCCATCATCGCCTTGTTGACCGGCGTGGCGCCGGGATTGGTCGAGGGCGTCACCGCGCCGATCACGCCCATGGGCTTGGCGTATTTCACGAGGCCCTTGGCGTGGTCCTGCTCGATGACGCCGACGGAGCGCCCGCGCAGCAGGTCGCGGAGCGTCCCGAAGGTCTTGCGCTGCTTCTTGACGATTTTGTCGGCGACGTTGCCGAGGCCCGTATCGGCGACCGCGAGCTCGGCGAGTTCGCGGGCGTTCTCGGGCTTGTAGAGGGACCAGGCGAGCGCCCGCACCGCGGCGTCGGCCCCCTCCTGGTCGACCTCGGAAAAGAGCTTCTGAGCGGCGCGCGCCCGCCGCATCACCGCCTCGACGGGAGCGGGATCGAAGGCTTTCGGAGGAGTTGATACTGATTCGGGCCGGCTGAACGGTTGCGGGGCAGCAACTGACATGATGGACTCCTCATAAACTCGAGGGAACGGGGCGAGTATTGGGCGCCGGTTCATCGGCCAGCGCCGTGCATTCAATTTATTCCGCCGGCTTCACCGGCAGAGTTCGGGTGGCGGGCGCTCCCGCAGTTTCGACGTCGTCGACGAAGGGCTCGTCCGGGCGCATCCGCAGCGCCAGGACCGCGCCGAGGAGCAGAAGGCCGAGGGAGGCGGCGAAGGGCAGGTCCCAGCGGCCGGTCGCGTCGATGATGGCGCCGAAGACGACGGGCGAGATCATGCCGGCGAGCCCGAAGCCGAAGTTCATGAAGCCGCTCGCGGTGCCCGCGTGCTGGGGCGCGATGTCCATCGGCACCGCCCAGATCGGGGCGACGATCAGCTCGGCGAAGAAGAACGCGCCGCTGAGGCAGAGGGCGATGGTGACGAGGTCCGTCACGAACAGCACCGGCAGCATGAACAGGAAGGCGCCGAGGAAGCCCACCACGATGACGCTGACGCGGGCCTTCGAGACGCTGCCCGTCCGGCGCAGGATGCGGTCGCTGACGATGCCGCCCACCGTGTCGCCGACGACGCCGGCGAAGAACACGCCCGAGGCGAAGATGGCCGACTTCTTGATGTCGAGGTTGTACTGGTGGAGGAAGTACGAGGGGATCCAGTTGAGGAACAGCCACAGGGTCCAGCCATAGCAGAAGTCGGTCAGCGTCACCGGCATCATCCGGCGGAGGAGGCGGCGCCACGGCACGGCCTTGCGCTCGGAGGCGATCCTTCTCGCTGGCAGCACGTCGAGCTCGGCCTGGGTGATGTGCTTGTGGTCGCGCGGATCGTCCCGGAAGTAGAACCACCACAGGGCGACCCAGGCGAAGCTGATCAGGCCGATGATGATGAAGGAATCGCGCCAGGAGAGCGCGACGATCAGGAAGGCGATGATCGGCGGCGTCACCGCGTTGCCGAAGCGGGCGAAGGCGTGGGTGATCCCCTGCGCGAAGCCGCGCCGGTCGGCCGCCATCCAGTTGGAGAGGGCGCGCGTCGCGGTCGGGAAGGCCGAGCCCTCGCCGATGCCGAGGAGGAAGCGGGCCGCGACGAGGGACATCGCGCCCTCGACGAAGCCGATCATCACGGTCGCGGCCGACCAGATCGCGCCGCAGATCAGCAGGGTCAGCCGGGGCCCGAGGCGGTCGCCGAGCCAGCCGCCGGCGATCTGGAAGAAGGCGTAGGGGTAGGCGAAGGCCGAGAAGGCGAGGCCGAGCTCGGTGTTGGTGAGGCCGAGTTCCTTCTGCATCGCGGGCGCGGCGGTGCCGATGTTCACCCGGTCGATGTAGGTGACCAGGTACATCAGGCAGATGATGAACAGGACGCGGTCCGTGGCCTTGAAACGACTGAGCCCAAGCATGCTGCCCTCCTGACAGGGTCCGCGAAGTCGAGCTGGGTCGGCGCACAAGATCAGGCACCTTCCGAGACTGTCCTCGACGGCCGTTCGGCGTTCCTCAACCTTCGCGGCGCGGTCCTCCATCAGGTCTTGGATGCCTGAATCGGGGGTGGGACCGTGCCACGGGATGACACGCTAGCCATTGCCAACGGTCACGGGAAATTTATTGTCTGCATCGCGATCATTCAGGAAATTGATCGGAATGATTCCGGATCTTGAGATTCCGCTGCTGCGAACCTTCGTGGCGGTGAACGAAACTGGCAGTATAACGTCAGCCGGCCGGCAGGTCGGGCGCACGCAGCCCGCGGTGACCCACCAGATGCACCGCCTGGAGAAGGCGCTCGGCAAGCCGCTCTTCGAGGGCGACCGCCGCCACCTCACGCTCACCCGCGAGGGCGAGATGCTGCTCGGCTACGCCCGCACCCTCCTCGGGCTCAACGACGAGATCCGCGAACGCTTCCAGGCGCCCGACATCGCGGGCCATGTCCGCCTCGGCGTGCCGGACCTCTACGCCGCCTTCCTGCTCCCGGCCGTGCTCGGCCGTTTCTCTCGGGCATACCCGCAGATCGAGATCGAGCTGCGCTGCTCCCGCAGCGTCCATCTCCACGCGGCCTTGCAGCGGGATGAGATCGACGTCGCTGTCATGACGCAACAACCGGAATTCGGCAGCGCGACAGTCGTGCGGGAGGAGCCGCTGATCTGGGTCGCAGCCCGCGACTACCCGGCCGGCGTGAGCGAGCCGCTGCCGCTGGCGCTGCTTCCCTCCGGGAGCATCTATCGTCAGCGGGCGCTGGACGCGCTCGGTCATGTCGGGCGCTCCTGGACGATCACAGCAGTGAGCGATAGTATCGCGGGGCTGCAGGCGGCGGTCTACGCAGGGCTCGCGGTCTCAATCTTCCCACTATGCGCTCTCAACCAGCACGTGCGCCGGCTCGGCCGAGCCGACGGGCTGCCGGATCTACCCGCGATGAACATCGTGCTTCAGCGCAGTCCAAGCGGGATTGAGCCCGCAGCTGAGCACCTCGCGCAGTATATTGAGGCGGAACTTAGCAACTCCGCGCACTTATAGCGCTGAAATATGGCATCTCAATATTAGTGGCCTGCGCCCCATGCTATCCTCGCATTCACATCGCCTTCGATTGTAGATATTGGGCGGCGAGTTGACGATCGGGCGTGAGATCGAGCGCTGCGGGTCGGAAGTCTGGCGAACGACAGCTATGCTAAGTAGGAGAGGCGCGCTCCCTTCACTCCGCCCCAGTCGAGAGACGGGCCCATTCAGCCCTCCTCAAGCTCTTGGTTATCTCGTCTGTGTGCTCGAGATGGAGCGGCCCGGATCTCGAGACCAGAAAGTATGCTGACCCATAACACCCAGCATACAGCCATGATAGACCTACCGCAGCGCCAGCTCGATTTCGCCAACTACGTAGATGCTATTGATCGCTACTCAGGCGAACGGCACCTCGTCCCGGATCGCCGGCTGTATTATAGCAGGCAACCGCTGCGGTGTGGTGGCAAAGGCAAACTCTTCGTGATTTTGCCCGCCGAGCCCCTCTACCATTGGCGCACACGGCATGAGGCCTTGTCGGACTCGCCCCGTTGGCACTAAGCGGCGGGGCTTCTCGCCGCTCAGTGCTGAGCGTCACAGGCTCGCGAGTTGCGGGCGCATGTCGGAGCGCTCGATGCCCGCCACCCGCACCGGCTTCTTCATCGCGTCGCGGCGGAAGGGCTCGCCGAGCTCCTGGTTGAGCAGGACCTCGATGAAGGTCGTGACGCCCCGCGCCTGGTCTTCGGCGGCGGTCCGCAGAGCGGCGGTCAAGTCGTCCGACCTTTCCACGCTGACGCCCTTGAAGCCGCAGCCCTCCGCGATCTTGGCGTAGCTCAATTTCGGGTCGAGCTCGGTGCCGACGAAGTTGTTGTCGTACCAGAGGGTCGTGTTCCGCTTCTCCGCCCCCCACTGGTAATTGCGGAAGATCACCATCGTGATGGCGGGCCATTCCGCGCGGCCGATCGAGGTCATCTCGTTCATCGAGATGCCGAAGGCGCCGTCGCCGGCGAAGCCGAAGACGGGGGTGTCCGGGCAGCCGATCTTGGCGCCGACGATCGCCGGGAAGCCGTAGCCGCAGGGGCCGAACATGCCGGGCGCGAGGTATTTCCGGCCGCTCTCAAAGGTCGGGTAGGCGTTGCCGATCGCGCAATTGTTGCCGATGTCGGTGGAGAGGATCGCCTCCCGCGGCAGGCCGGCCTGGATCGCCCGCCACGCCTGGCGCGGGGACATCCGCTCGCCGTCCCGCTCCCGCGCCTCGACGTTCCAGCGCGTGCCCGGATCGTCGTCCTCGTGGTCCATCGAGGAGAGGGTCTGGAGCCAGGCCGACTTGGTCTGGTGGATCAGCGCCCTGCGCTCGGCCCGGCCGGCATCGCCGGCCTTGGCCGAGAGCTGCTCCAGGAGCTGGCGGGCCACCTGCTTGGCGTCGCCGCAGATGCCCACCGTGATCGGCTTCGTCAGCCCGATCCGGTCCGGGTTGATGTCAACCTGGATGATCCGGGCGCCCTTGGGCCAGTAATCGATCCCGTAGCCGGGCAGGGTCGAGAACGGGTTGAGCCGGGTGCCGAGCGCCAGCACCACGTCGGCCTTGGCGATCAGCTCCATCGCGGCCTTCGAGCCGTTGTAGCCGAGGGGGCCGACGGCCAGCGGGTGGCTGCCGGGGAAGGCGTCGTTGTGCTGGTAGCCGGAGCAGACGGGGGCGTCGAGACGCTCGGCGAGCGCGGCCGACTCGGCCACGGCGTCGCCGATCACGACGCCCGCCCCGTTCAGGATCACCGGGAACTTCGCCTCGGAGAGGAGCTCGGCGGCCTCGGCGATGGCGGCGCGCCCGCCGCCCGGGCGCTCCAGGCGCACGATCTGGGGCAGCGCGATGTCGATCTCGTGGGTCCAGAAGTCGCGCGGCACATTGATCTGCGCGGGCGCGCAGCCGCGCCACGCCTTCTCGATCACCCGGTTGAGGACCTCGGCGATGCGGACGGGATCGCGCACCTCCTCCTGGTAGCAGACCATGTCCTTGAACAGGGCCATCTGCTCCACCTCCTGGAAGCCGCCCTGGCCGATCGTCCGGTTGGCGGCCTGCGGGCTCACGAGGAGCATCGGCGTGTGGTTCCAGTAGGCGGTCTTCATCGCAGTGACGAAGCCGGTGACGCCGGGGCCGTTCTGGGCGATCGCCATCGCCATCCGGCCGGTGGCGCGGGTGTAGCCGTCGCAGATCAGGCCCGCATTGGTCTCGTGGGCGCAATCCCAGAAGGTGATGCCCGCCTTGGGAAACAGGTCCGAGACCGGCATCATGGCCGAGCCGATGATCCCGAACGCCTGATCGATCCCATGCATCTGGAGGACTTTGATGAAGGCCTCTTCGGTCGTCATTCTCATGGTTGCATCCTCGGCTGCTTCCTCGGGCGCCCGATCGCGGCACCGCGTCGGCGGATCGTCGCCGGGCGAGCCGCACGCTCACCCCGGGGGGCCGCGTCGGCCCCGTCCGTGCGGGCCTCCGGCCTCGCCGCACGGTTGAAGACTAGCGCCGCAATCCCGTCGCACGCAAGCGCCATCTCATTTTTTTGCTTCTCACATTCTGAAAAATGGAATAGGACTCGATCGACCGATGGAAGACAGCACCGAATCCTCGCCGGCCCTGAAGGCCTTCACGCTCCTGGAGACCATCGCGGCGATGGACCACGCCCCGACGCTCGCCGAGCTCACCGAGACGGCCAACCTGCCCAAGCCGACGCTGCACCGCTGGCTGACCATGCTCGAGGGCGCCGAGCTGGTGCGGCGCCTGCCGGACGGGCGGCGCTACGAGCTCGCCGCGCGGGCGACCGCGCTCGCCTTCGCGATCCTGTCGAACAACCCGGGCTCGACGCAGCGCCACCAGATCCTGCAGCGGGTCGCGCGGGACCTCGGCGAATCCTGCAACCTCACGGTGCTGCAGGGGAGCGAGGTGATGTATCTCGACCGCGTCGAGGCGGCGGCCCCCTTGCGCGTCGCCTTCCAGAAGGGCTCGCGGGTGCCGGCCCATTGCTCGGCGAGCGGCAAGATCTTCCTGGCGATGATGCCGGGTGCCAAGCGCGCCCGGCTGCTGGGCGGCCTCAGCCTGGAGCGGCACACGGCCAACACCCTGACGGAGCGCGAGGCGCTCGACGCCGAGCTCGGCCGGGTCCGGCGCCAGGGCTACGCCTTCGACGACGAGGAATACCTGTCCGGCCTGTTCTGCATCGCGGTGCCGATCCTCGACCGGACCGGCCGCGACTGCCTCGCGGCGCTGGCGCTGCAGGCCCCGGTGGTGCGGCTCTCGCGGGAGAACGCCGCCGAGCGGCTGCCGGCCCTGCGCTCGGCCGCCGAGGCGCTGGCCACGACCCTGACCTGATCTAAGCCTGAGAGAAGCCGATGATGTTGATGCCGCAGCCGACTGGTCCGTATCCAAAACTGGACGCCCTGACAGAGGCCGCCCAGAGCCGCGGGCACCTCCCTGTTGGTGTCGTCTATCCCTGCGAGAAGGGCGCCCTTGAAGCGGCGCTCGAAGCGCAGGAGCAGGGCTTTATCGAGCCGGTGCTGGTCGGACCGGCTGCACTCATCCGCACAGTCGCTGCCGAAGCTGACATGGACTTGTCCGGGCTCCAGATCGTTGAGGCGGCCGACCCGCACACGGCCGCACGCCGCGCGGTGGAGCTCGCGGCCAAGGGCGAGATCGGCGCTCTGATGAAGGGTTCGCTACATACCGATGAGATGCTGAGTGCGATCGTGGGCCGGGAGAGTCCTCTTCGCACCGGGCGCCGGACGAGCCACGTCTTCTGGTTCGATTGCCCGGCCTACCGCAAGCCGCTGATGCTGACCGACGCCGTAGTCAACATCGCGCCGAACCTTATGGAGAAGGTCGACATCATCCGGAATGCCGTCGATCTCGCCCATGGTCTCGGCGTGAGCAACCCGAAGGTCGCGATCCTCGCCGCGGTCGAGACGGTGAACCCCTCGCTACCCTCCACGATCGACGCGGCCGCCCTCTGCAAGATGGCTGAACGCGGCCAGATCACTGGTGCAACCCTCGACGGGCCGCTGGGCTTTGACAATGCAGTGTCGCTAGCCTCAGCAAATACGAAAGGCATCGTCTCACAGGTGGCGGGCGAGCCCGACATCCTGGTCGTGCCGAACCTCGACGCCGGCAACTGTCTCTATAAGTCGCTGGTCTATCTCGGCGGCGCAGCCTGCGCCGGCCTCGTCCTCGGCGCGCGCATTCCCGTGATCCTGACGAGCCGAGCAGATTCCAAACAGGCTCGCATCGCCTCCTGCGCCCTCGCGGCGCTTACCGCGGAGCATCTTGCGTACCAGCCCAGTGCTGCAAGTTGAAAGTATTAACACGTCACTGCGGGCATCGAAGCGCGCAGCAACAAAAATTCGATAGTTTCTTAACGAAAAAATTTACTAGATACAACCCTGTATGCGAAGACGCAGTTGCTAGCAATTTATAGCATCTAGTATTCCAGCGGTCCCGCGAAAAGTATGTCAGAGTGGCGCTCAAAGAATCCCGCTTCTTGTTAGCGGCACGGGATGATGCATGCGACTGTGAAGCAATACTCCGTAATGTTTCTCTCGCGCATGATATTGCAGCCTGCTAACTAACGAGCAGTAGTATGGCTCGGATGCAAAAGCCCCGCCGGAGATGGGCGGGGCTGATCAACTCGCAATATAATATTTGCCTGCGCCTCTTTTAGGCAGCGAGCCCGGTAGAAGCCGGAGCATTCTCGTTGCCGGCCGCGTGCGGGCGGGAAGAAGCAGCATCTGTCCACCGGCTCCGGAAGTAGGTCACGTAGCACACGACCGAGACAATTGCGGCCGTGCCGGTGAAGACCGTGTAGTAGGGAAGCAGGTCAGCCATCGGAGAACTCTCGAACGTTTGCGGTGCAACATATCTGGCGGCGCACAATGGCTGTTGGTATATCTTGGCCCACATCTCCGCCATGCGGCTTACGCATGAAAGGCACCCTAGCTGCCGATCGATACGTGGGACGGTGCCAGCAGAGGTCGGCCGCCGCGCCTAGGCGTGCGGCGTACCCGTCGTTGCGGCGCCCGGCACTTTGAGCAAGGGCTGTACGGAAACTCGCGCGCACGGCATCGACGCCTTCGCCAGCGTCATGGAGCGGCCCCGCACGCTCGAGGATGCGCTGGGCCGGACCGAAATTCTCCTGGTCTCCGCCGCCGCGGAGGCGCTGCGCATGGTCCGAATTGGTATGGAAGTGCATACCCGTAGAGCCAGAGGGACTGAACGAGGCTGAGCGGTCTTCTCTGAACACCACAGCCGGAACGCTCGTAGGCCGGCTCTGTTGATCCGGCAGGGCAGCACCGGAGGCACCATGAGAGCGGACATTCGCGCACCTCTGCTCACGGCTGCGATCCTCACGAGCATCGCAGGGATCGCCCTCGCTGAAGGCGGTGCAAGCAAGGGCGCCGGAACTGGGCAGGCCAGTGGCCGCGGCGATGTCGGCACTTCTAACGGAAGTATGGGAGCCGGCGGAATGACTGGCACCGGAGCCACCAAGGATGGTGCCCGCACCGGCACCGGCGTTGGCAATTCAACGACAGGTAGTGCCGGGGCCTCAGGCGCGTCTCATGGCACCAGTTCGGCTGCTCCAGCCCCAGGTACGACCCGCTAGGCGACGCGTGAACCTGTCGGCCTCGTCACCCAGTTCGCGGTTCGCTCAGGCGTCTCACCTCACTGCGAGCGACGGCTGAATGAGACCGCATAGGCCTGGACACGGGCATCGATCAGCGGATCGTCGGAGACCTCGATCCCGTCGGTCAGCGCGTTCGGCATGAACAGGAGAGCTTTCTCGGCACTCGCGCTGTCGGCCACAGCCTTCGTCACCGTCAGGGTGCCGAGATCAACCGTCTTGCGGTCGTCCGGCCATGGCTTCGTGGCATCGTTCGTCGGGTCGCCCGGCTCTGCAAGCTGCGCCAGCACTCGGAACCTCGCGGGCTCACGCGCGATGCGGGGGCCGATCTCGTTCATGAGATAGTTCGGGCCGCGCTTGGCCGCCTCCTCAGACGTGAGGATCTCCTCGCCGTCTGCCGGGACGAAGCGGAACCGGAAGGGCTGGCGCTTGCCGTCCTTGTCCACGAAGATGAAGGCGTTCACGCCATTATAGGTCTGGCGGGCGAAGCTCGACGGGGTTTTGGCGGTCTTTCCAGCCGTGACGGCAGCCGGGTGGCTGGCAGTGAAGCTCTCCAGCGCCGTCGGATGGGCAGCATCCGGACCGCTCTCAGCGGCCGCTCTCAGAAGGTCGCGGAACTCCTCTCCGGTGGCGACCGGGAAGAACTTCAGGGCGTTGACGACGACGTCCATCTCCGAGCCGTCGCTGAGCTTGAACTTCAGGGCCATGCCGTGCGGGTTGGCATTGGCGGCCCCGTCCGCGATGGTCGGCACGCCGGTCGCATCCGAGAAGCGGATCGTCACGGGTACGGCCGGGCCCTGGAACAGAGATGCCTTGCTGATCTTGGCGGCCTCTGGTGAGGGCGTGAAGCTGCCCTCCGCCACAACACCCTTGGCGTGGTTGGCCCGCAAGCTCGGATGCTTGCCGAACAGCTTGTTCATCACGTCGATGGTCTGCTCGGCGGTCGAGGGCTCCTCGGCGAAGGCCGGCAGGCTCGGCGTAAGAGCCAGAAGGAGGCTCGCCACGAAGGCGCGCCCGATATTTGTCTGCCGCATGAGGGTCCTCCCACCGTCTTTGGTTCTCATTATGCCTAAGGTGGCGCAGTGACCGCGATCCGCCCACTCATCGCCGGATGATACCGGCAATAGTACGCGACGGTGCTTCTCGGCGCTGAGCCGCCACGTCCAGCCATCGGGTTGGCCTGAGCGAGCGGCCAGCGCCCGTGCGAGGCGGTCGGCCCGAAAGATGTGGCTGCGCCAGTAGCTCTCGACGGCCAGGCGTGGAGTGGGTGGAATCAAGGGCTGGGCGAGGGCGTGCTGGAGAACCGGTGCAGGGAAGATGGCCGGCAGGGCACGCTCGAGCCTGGCTTGAGCCTGTTCGTTCCGCAGAATGCGCCAGTTCGAAGCCGCCATGACGGGGCCGTACCTAGCCGCCAACCGGCGGAAGAGCGACAGCATCCTGGCAACACTGCGCGGCCAAACGCTGCCTCTGAGCCGCGACGAAGCATGGAAGCGTCCGCTTCCAGGCAACTCGATCTCACTGCCTCAAATGACCGATGATGGGCCGAAAGCTGCCTGTCCGGATCGAGGTCGCAGGTACGGGGAAGCAGATGGGCTGGATGGCTCCCGCTCCCGGCGCTGCGGCGCCAAGAAGGTGCTGTCATGCAGCAGGAGCTTGGAGCCACTACGATGGAGATCACGACCGTCGGCCTCGACCTGGCCAAGAACGTCTTCCAAGTGCACGCCATCAGTTGCACGGGCGAGGTTCTCGTCCGGCGCGCGCTCAGGCGGGCGCAGGTGATGCCCTTCTTCCGCAAGCTCCCGCCCTGTCTGATCGGCATGGAAGCTTGCGGCACGAGCCATCATTGGGCGCGCGAACTCACGGCCCTCGGTCACGCGGTGCGACTGATGCCGCCGGCCTACGTCAAACCGTACGTAAAGCGCGGTAAGACTGATGCGGCGGACGCCGAGGCGATCTGCGAGGCTGTCACGCGCCCGACCATGCGCTTCGTGCCGATCAAATCGGTCGAGCAGCAATCAGCCTTGTCTCTGCATCGGACGCGCGATCTCCTGGTCCGGCAGCGCACCCAGTTGGTCAACATGGTCCGCGGGCTGCTGGCCGAGTTCGGCATCGATATCCCGAAGGGCCTCACTCATGCCCTCGCCTTCGTACGGCGTGCGATCGCCGGTGAGGCGCACGAGGTCCCGAAGCTGGCCGCCAAGGTGATCGGCGCCTTAGCCGCGCAGGCGATCGCGGTGCAGGACAGTATCCACCGGCTCGAACGCGACCTGCTGGCTTGGTACCGCTCGAACGATCTCGCCCGACGCATCGCCACCGTGCCCGGCGTCGGCTTGCTCGGCGCGACCGCGCTGGCCGCCACCGTCACTGATCCGAGCCACTTCCGCTCCGGGCGTCAGTTTGCGGCCTGGCTGGGTTTGACACCGCTCAACAACTCCAGCGGCGGCAAGGAACGGCTCGGCCGGATCTCGAAGATGGGCGACCAGTACCTGCGCCGGCTTCTCGTCACCGGCATGACCTCGCTCGTCCGGCGCAACAAGCACCATCCCAGCGCGGCCGACCCGCGCCTGAACGCACTGCTCGCTCGCAAGCCGGTCCGCCTCGCCACGGTCGCGATGGCCAATCGGGCGGCGCGGGCGATCTGGGCCATCATGGTCCGGGGCGAGGTCTACCGGACGCCCGCGCTCGGCATCGCGGCGGTCTGAGGGGGAACTCACCAATCAGCCCGGTACCGCGCGAAGGAGGTTGCGAGGACCCTGTGAAGTGATGGCGCACCGGTCAGACCGGGGACGAGGACAACCCGCTAAACGTCGAGGGCGTCGAAGCCCGCGAAGCAGGATGGGACCTCGTCCGCGGAAACCATCAGGGCCAGCGGTCGATGACCGCGCGAACAGGCCGAACACAAGACGGCACCCGACCGAAATGCCAATCCGTCACAGATCCCCTTGCAACGCGGGAGCCATCCACACAAGACGTTCTGCGCGCCCCAGGTACAGGCCTTGAGGTGCTCCTGGCAGCTACCCACACGGTGATGATCTTCAGTGTCGTCGTGCAGGGCTCAACGCCTGGTCTCGCGGCGCGGCGTACCCTTCGTAAGCCAGGTGGCCCTGCCTGCAACTGACCGCGTGAGTGCACCCCGGAGCCCGCGCTCCACACCTGCCGTTCCGCGATCTGGCTACCGTCTGGCAACAGCACCCGACCGTTGCGCGAGGATGCGATCAAGTTCGCGGAGGATCGAGCACTTCGCCCGGAGTTCGTTCGAGCGTTTCATGGCCGGCTCCTATCGACGAATGGAGCGCGGATGGGGAATGACAACGGCCGGGACCGGCTTCGGTTCACCGGGCATCGTTGGAACCCAGATCCTTACCTGCGTGCCGGCTTGGGGATCGAAGATCGTGAGGGTCATCGGACTGTCCTCCGGTATCGGACGCGGGTGCGTTCCGCTTTCCAGGTGAGGATCGTCGCCGGTATGCCCGCCTAAGTATAATGCCGTCACGGTATGGAAAGGATGCAGAAAAGTATAGGAGGCAATCATGTTAAATGGAGTGGCATCCCGGACGATGCTGGCGTTTGCCGGCCATGCATCAAGTCCATAAACAATAGGCATTATATGGCATCAATGCCGTGTCCGATGATGCTCCTGTCGCCGCGGAGATGATCTCCCGGCCGAAACCGCAGGAGCAAACTCGATGCGCAGCCTTCTTCTCGCCGGTGCCGTCCTCACCGCCTTTGCGACCTCCGCGAATGCCTGGACGCAATCCATCCTTCATCCCGACCACTCATACCAGAGCAGCATCGTGACCGCTTCGCCGGTCGCGCCGCGGTACATGACCTCGGGACCTGAGCAGGCCCGAAGGAACGCGGTAATCGAGCTGCCAACGGCCGCGTCCAGCCTGTCCTTCACGGCGGATGCATTCGCCCGGCAGCCTGCGCACCGCTGAGCAACAACGACGGGCCGAGGTGCGGTGCCCGCACTGCGCCTCGTCCGCGTGAATGAATTGAGCCGCGCAGCCGCCCTTGGCGGCTCGCCCGCGGGTCTCAGTGCTTTGCGACGCTGGAGGTTATCGAGGCGATGACCTCGGAGGCCTTGGCGAAGGCTGCATCGCGGTCTCGGATGCCGTGGCGTTGGGCGATGGTGCGGAAGTCCGTGTAGGCGGCCCAGACACCACCGCTCTCATCCTGGTGGACGAGCAAGCGCACTGGCCAATCGAGACCAGCGACGGGGTTCGAGGTCATGAACTGCGAGCCCAGAGCGGGATTGCCGAAGACGAGCAGCGTCGAGGGCCGCAGCTTGATGCCCGCCTCCTCGGCGAGCCGGGCTTGGTCGATCACCGAGAAGAGTTTGATGCCCTTGCCTGCGATATCTTTCTGCAGCCGGTCCAGCGTCTCCGCCATCGCATAGGCGCTGCGTACCTTCACGATGCCGTTCTCCGAGGCGGCGGAGGGCTCGCCTCCAACGCCTTGAGGTGCCCCAATGCCGGCCAGGGGAAGCGTACCCGGCGCGAGCAGGACGGCGAGGGCGAGGATGGACCTCTTCAGCATCGAAGCCTCCTGTAACGAAGGCCAGCCCACCATAGGGTAACGGGCCAGCTTGGTTTGGTCCTCAATGGGCGGTCCAGCCGCCGTCGACGCTGATGGCAGCGCCCGTGATGGACGCCGCGGCCGGGCTGCACAGGAAGGCCACGGTGCCGGCGATCTCCTCAACCGTGGCAAAGCGCTTGTTCGGCTGCTCGGCGAGGAGCACCTGACGCACCACCTCATCCTCCGAGAGGCCGTGCGCGGCCGCCTGAGCGCGCACCTGATGCTCGACGAGCGGCGTCCAGACGTAGCCGGGGCAGACCGCGTTGCAGGTGATGCCGGCTTCCGCCGTCTCCAGGGCGGTGACCTTGGTCAGGCCCAACACGCCGTGCTTCGCTGCCACGTAGGCGCTCTTGAAGAGCGAGCCGATCAGCCCGTGCGCCGAGGCCACGTTGACGATCCGACCCCAACCACGCTGGCGCATGTCCGAAAGCACGGAGCGCGTGGCGTAGAACACCGCCGAGAGGTTGATGGCCAGAATGGCCTCCCACTTCTCGGGCGGGAACTCCTCGATCGGGCTGACATGCTGGATGCCGGCATTGTTCACGAGGATCTCGATGGGGCCGAAGGCACGTGCCGAACGGTCGACGAGGTCCATCACGGCCCCGGCCTGCGAGAGGTCGGCATCGTCGTAGCGCACGGGTGTCTGGTGCCGCTCGCTCAGCTCGCGGCAGAGGTGCTCGATCTCGGACTCGTTGCCGAAGCCATTGATCACGATCAAGGCGCCCTGCTCGGCCAAGGCGTTGGCTATGGCCAGCCCGATGCCGCTCGTGGAGCCGGTGACGATGGCCACGCGACCATCGAGCGGACGCGCCGTTCCGGCCCGGTCGAGCCCGGCTGACTGAAGGATGCGTACCATGGGTATCGCCCTGCTGGATTGTGGCGAAGTCCAGCAGAGAATGGCCGCTCAGGTGGGCGCGGCACCAATGCCGATGTCTGATCGGATCGATGCGCATTCGGCATTGGCAATCGCCAGTGGCGGGTGACGTCAGACGTAGGCGGGAATGGGAGGCGACGATGGAGCTCCACGAGATCCGCTACTTCCTGGCGGTCGCCCGCCTCGGCAGCTTCACGAAGGCGGCCGAGCACTGCAACGTGACGCAGCCCGCCCTGACCCGGGCGATCCAGAAGCTGGAGGACGAGCTCGGCGGCCTGCTGTTCTCGCGCGAGCGCAGCCACGTGCACCTGACCGATCTCGGCCGCCTGCTGGAGCCGGAATTCACCGAGATGATCGAGCGGCGCGAGCGCGCCAAGCGCGCGGCCTCGCGCTTCCTGCGGCTTGAGGGCGCCGAATTGCGCCTCGGCGTGATGTGCACGATCGGGCCGCTGCGCTTCGTCGGCTTCCTCAACAGCTTCCGGATGAGTCATCCCGGGATTGAGTTGACGCTGATCGAGGGCGTGCCGGTCCGCCTTACGGAGATGCTGCTCGCAGGCGAGCTCGATGTGGCGATCATGGCGCATCCGGATGGCTTCCCCGATCCGCTGCGGGCGAGCCCCCTCTACGAAGAGCGCTTCATGGTCGCCTGCGGTCAGCTGCACGATTTCGCCTGCTACAACGCGGTTCGGATGCGCGACATGGCAGGGCAGATCTACCTGCAGCGGATCAATTGCGAGTACCGGGACCACTTGGCCGAGATCCTGCGCGAGCAGGGCACCGAGATCTTGCGGTCTCATCGCAGCGAGCGTGAGGACTGGATCCAGAGCATGGTGGTGGCCGGGATGGGGGTGTGCTTCCTGCCCGAGTTCTCTGCCACCCTGCCCGGCCTGTCGCTCCTGCCGTTGATGGAACCGGTTGTCGCTCGGCAGGTCTGCCTCGTCACGGTCGCCGGCCGGCGGTGGTCCTCGCCGCTTGCAGCGCTGGTGGCCGCGCTCGATCAATATGCTTGGCCAGCCAGCCGCTTTGACATGGGCGAAGAGCGCAGTCCTGAGCCGCTGGTATCCGTGTGAGCACGGCGCTGGGTCGATAACCGGAAGGCATCGTCCTCAAGCCCAAACGGCATTTCCGCCGGCTCAGCCAACCTCCGATGATCGGGACGCCTTCTACCCAGGACGGCTCCGACGATCAGCCAGGAGGATAACCATGACGACGATCCCGACGCTCCGCAGCGCAGCTCACCGCACGCTGTGCGGAGCGCTCATGATGACCGGCGCCTTGGCGCTCGGGGCCAGCGCGGCCCAGGCCGGTTCCTGCCCGGCGGACAAGGTGGTCGCCAGCGGCAAGAGGCAGGCCGAGAGCAAGGCCGCAGCGCAGGGCGTGACCGACACCGTAATCGCCTCAACCGAGCTGGCGAAGGAGCCCGTCGGCATCAAGGATCGCCAGTTCCGGCTCAGGCGGCTCGTGATCGAGCCCGGCGGCATCGTGCCCTGGCACAGCCACGGCGACCGGCCGGCCATCATCTACGTGGTCTCCGGGGAAGTGGTCGAGTATGCGAGCACCTGCGCAGTGCCGATCACCCACAAGGCCGGCGAGGCAACCTCGGAGACGCACGCCACCGCGCATTGGTGGAAGAACACCGGCAGCTCGACCGCGGTCCTGCTCTCGGCCGATCTCTTTCACGTGAAGGGCGACCCCCGCCAGATGTGAGGCCGTGCGACGGCGAGGAGGCGGGCCATGCCCGATCCCGGTACTCTTGGCCTGAACGGGCCGATGACGCGAGAGCGCACCCATGCGGGTGATCTCGTCAGGAATGCGGTCATCGCGCTCATGGCGTTCCTGACCGTGGTGGACCTGTTCGCAACCCAGGCCATCCTGCCGTCCCTCGCCCGAGCCTACGCGGTCAGCCCTGCCGCAATCGGCTTTGCCGTCAATGCGACGACGCTGGGCATGGCCTTCGGCGGTCTCGGCGTGGCCCTGCTCGGCCAACGCATCGACCGGCGTCGCGGCGTGGTCGTCAGCCTCCTGCTCCTCGCCGTCCCGACAGCGCTCCTCGGAACCCTGCCGGATCTCTGGGTCTTCGCGGCCCTCCGAGTGCTGCAGGGTGTCTGCATGGCGGCGGCCTTCACGCTGACGCTCGCCTATCTCGGCGAAGCCTGCTCCGCATCGGCCGCGGCCGGTGCCTTCGCGGCCTACGTAACCGGGAACGTCGCCAGCAACTTCGTCGGCCGGCTCGTCGCGGCCGCCCTCGTCGACCATCTCGGGCTGGTCTCGAACTTTCTCGCCTTCGCGCTGCTGAACCTCGCCGGCGCTGGCCTCGCTCTCCTCGTGCTGCGGGCGCCCAAGCCCGAACCGCTCAGGCACATGGATCAGCAAGGGCGAGCTTCGCCTCACACTGTTTGGATCGCGCACCTCGCTAACCCGACGCTGCTGGCCGCTTTCGGCATTGGCTTCTGCATCCTGTTCGCCTTCTTAGGGACTTTCACTTACGTGAACTTTGTCCTGACGGGCTCGCCGTTCCTCGTCGGGCCGATGACCCTGGGGTTCATCTACTTCGTCTTCCTGCCCTCTCTGATCACCACGCCGTTGGCCGGACACGTGAGCGGGCGGCTCGGGTTCCGACGTGGCTTAGCCGCGGGGCTCCTGATCGCCGCGCTCGGTCTGCCATTGCTGAACCTCCCGTCGCTTCCGTTTGTCCTGGCCGGCCTCGTCTTGGTCGGGATCGGCACCTTCCTGGCCCAGGCCATCGCGACCGGCGTCGTCGGCCGGTTCGCGATGGGCGAGCGGGCGTCCGCGAGCGGTTTGTACCTGCTGTTCTATTACCTCGGCGGCCTCGCCGGCACGGCCATCCTCGGACAGGTGTTTGAGCGGTTGGGCTGGGGCGCCTGCGTGCTTGGGGTGGCGGCCTCACTCGCCCTTGCAGCGGCCCTGACCACGCGCCTGCGCGAGCCAAGTGCGGCCTGAAGCGTGACAGAAGCCCAGCCTCAGACAGGAGGAGATCATGCTCGACACGGTCAAACCTCGACAGCGCAGGAACAGGCCGGCCTCGCCGGTTGCCTCCGAGCCGGAGCCGCTTGCCCGGTCGCTACGGCGGCGCCTCGGTCAGATCGTGCTGGTGCTGCAGGGCGGCGGCGCGCTCGGCGCCTATCAGGTCGGCGTCTACCAAGCCCTGCACGAGGCCGGGATCGAGCCCGACTGGATCATCGGCACCTCGATCGGCGCCATCAACGCCAGCCTGATCGCAGGCAACCGGCCGGAGGACCGCCTGGAGCGGATGCACGCCTTCTGGAGCCGCGTCGAGCATGGCGCTCTGCATCGGACGTTCTCGGCATTGCCCATGTTCGGCACCTATGCCGCCAACTGGCTGACGCTCGCGCAGGGGATCGAGCCTTTCTTCGCGCCCAACCCATTCGCCTTTGCCGGGCCGCATATGCCGCTCGGTGCCGAGCAGGCGAGCTACTACTCGACCCGCCCGCTCGAGGCGACGCTGCGGGACCTCGTAGATTTGCCGACGCTGAACCGCGGCGGCTGCCGTCTGACAGTGGGCGCGGCGAACGTCCGCACCGGGCAGATGCGCTACTTCGACAGTCGGGAGATGGAGCTCGACCTGCGCCACGTCATGGCCTCGGGCGCCCTACCTCCGGCCTTCCCGGCGATCCGCATAGACGGCGAGCTGTACTGGGACGGCGGCATCCTGTCGAACACGCCGGTCGAGGCCGTGTTCGATGACCACCCGCGCCGGAACTCCCTTGTCTTCGCAGTTCACATCTGGAACCCGGAAGGGCCGGAGCCGGCGAGCATCTGGGAGGTGATGAGCCGCCAGAAGGACCTGCAGTACGCGAGCCGCGCCCTGACGCAGATCGTCCGTCAGAAGCAGATGCACCGGCTGCGCCACGTCATCGCCGAGCTTGCCCGACGCCTCCCAGAGGCGGAGCGCCGTGAAGCCGAGGTGCGAGAGCTTGAGAGCTATGGCTGCCTGACGCGGATGCATGTGGTGAGGCTGCTAGCGCAGCGGGTACCGGGCCAGGACCACACGGGCGACATCGACTTCAGCCGCGAGGGCATCCGGGCGCGCCGGCAGGCCGGCTATGAGAACACCCGTAAGGTGCTCGACGACGCTCCCTGGGAGCGGCAGGTGGACGAGGTGGAAGGTCTCGTCCTTCACGAGACCGCATCGGGCTTCGCGGTCACGACCAGCTGAATTCATGGGCCTGCGCACCGGCGCTTTTGCCCGCCTCTATTCGCCCGACCGGGCGACACGACATTAATTCGCCTCGCGGGCGTCTGGCTGGCTCGCCACTCCGGCGCCTTAAACCGATGGGCATGGACTCGATGCCGAAACGGCATTTTACGGCGCAGGCATTGTCTCCGAAGGTCTAGGTGCCACACCAACGGTGGAGATAGACCATGACAAAGTCGCTTATTCTCGCCGGCGCGCTCGTCGCCACAGTTTCCGGGTACGCCTGGGCCCAGCAAACTTTCTCAGCATGGGGGCATGACTTTACCCTATCGCCATTCACGCCGCAGCAGATGATGGTCGCTGTTGCGACCGACACCAAGACGGGCCGAAAGTTCAACGTCCTCAAGCTGAAGAGCGGGAAGATGATGGCCATCGCGCCGATCAACAGCATGCAGGGAATGCCCGAGACAACCCAGGAGGACATGATTCAATAGGACAGCCGAGGATCATTCGCTCTCTGTAGTTCGGGCGCTTCGTGGGCTGACTTCTCAGGATCCTGAGGCGCCCGTCCTTCTGTGATAACCTAATCCGCCAATCGAACGCGTTGGAACCAAAAGCATTCATTGCCCCGGGCGGTTGAAGGCTGCGAAGCAGACGCCTTATAGGCAAGGCAGATTGGGACTGCTTCAGACCCGTAGCCTTCGCCGTCACCGCGTCTGCTTTCGGAGTGCGATCAGAGGCTCCTTTTCGGCGGCAATGGGCGCATGAGTGCCGACTGGGTTTGGCCGGCAGTGGCCTGTCTGCTTCCCGCGTCAAATCCGCAGAAGCGGAATTCGTCGCAGTTCAAGCCGCAGTATAAACTAACGCACGCAGCCGCGGAGCAGATGCCCAACTCGGATCCGTCGTCTTGAAGGCCTGCCGCTGCGGCGGCAGGTCACTCACGTGTGAGGTGTTACTGCCCCTGCAGGCTGACCTTCACGGCGGGCTGCGCAGCAGACGGGTACACAACCCGCAAGCCTGAGGCTTCTGTCTGCACGACTGCCGGTGCAGTCGCAGGCTCGGACGAGCGGTTCAGCTTTGCCATGGCTTTGCGGGCCTCATCGGCCGGCACCGCACCGTGCGGCGCTACCATCGCGGCTAGCAGAGTGCGGGTCTTGCGATCCACCGCCGATGAGCGGCTCACCGGCTCGAAATCGCCGGCCGTATGCCGCTCCTCGGTCTTGCCCGTGAACACCTTTGGGCCGTCCGTGGTAATGACGATGTCGCCCTTCCGCAGGGTGCTGTCGTGCATCAGAGCCGCGTTCGGATTGCCGGCATACCGCCACAGTGCCGCCTGAGCCTCAGACGCCTTCGGCTTCTCCGTGACTGCCTTCACCTTCTCGGGCTTGGGCAGAGCCGCATAACGTACCTTGGGCCGGACCAGCGCCTGTGCATCTTTCAGCTGTCGCCGGCGAGCGGATTGGCGCCACTCGCGCCGGCCGTAGCCGTACCCTGCTGCGACCTCGGCTCCGTAGGTGCCCCCGTAGAATGGTGGCTGGGCGGTAGGCGCGGGCTGCGGAGCTTGCGCCGGCTGCGGTGAGAACAGCTGCTGGAAGAGACCACCCAGGCCACCTTCGTCAGCAGCCTGCACGTGCGCCGCGGTTCCGAGCACCAGGCAGGTGGAGGTGAGGGCGAGCAAGCCGCGACGGACAAGGCTGGTCTGGTTCAGCATCGGCGCCCCCGCTCAGCCCTGCACCGCTGGGGGCTGTAGGGGTCTTAACGGATGCGCTTCCGCACAGTTCCGGCACTTTCCCGACGTGCCTAACGCACCATCGCCGACACTCTCTGGCTGACCCAGCGTGTCGTCACAGACGAGCGAGGCTGACCTTCGCGACACCGGAAACGCCGATGGCGCGAGCTGAGGCGTTCGACAGGTCGATCACGCGACCGCCGACGAACGGGCCGCGATCGTTGATGCGTACCACGACAGAGCGGCCGTTGCTCTTGTTGGTCACTCGCACCTGCGTGCCGAACGGCAGCGAGCGGTGAGCTGCAGTCAGCGCGTGCGTGTTGAAGCGCTCGCCGTTGGCCGTGCGCCGGCCGTGGAAGCCAGGGCCGTACCAGGAGGCCACACCGGACTGCGCCGGCGCGGACGGCGCAGCTTCGGCATGGGCACCGGTCGAGCAAGTAATCGCAACGATCGCGAGGAGCATCAGGCGAGCGTTCGAGATCATTCTTTGCATTCCCGTTTGTTGTGTGAACGGGCCGGCAAAATGTAGCTGAATGTGACGAGAGTATGTTTGGCAGGATATTGGCAGATCAGCCCATCAAGTGCCACGATAATGCCGATTTCTGTTTGGTGCGTTCTCACAGGCCGGGCGGACTAGGCCAGCTGGCTGAATGTTCTCTGAACCAGCGCGCGCCTACAGCTAAGCCCAATCGGGCTGACACAGCCCAGCCCGCTCCTCGGCCTTACAGGTGCACACATGATCCTGACGCGCTCGACCCTGATCCGTACCCTTGCCGTCGCGGCACTCGGGACCGTGCTCGTCAGCCAGGTTGCACGCGCAGGAACGGCCGAGACCGCTGCGCAGGCGGGCGCAGAGTGCCTGCAGGGCTGCACCGCCCGTGGGCTGGCCGACAACTGCTACTACGTCGATCAGGCCCAGACCGGCCGCTCGGGCAAGATCGTGATCCGCCGCGTGCAGGAGTGCGACTGAGCCCTCTCGCCAGACCGTCCTCTTACATCGGTAAGTGAGATCCCATGCAGGCCTCCCCGCTCTTGGTCGATCCGCATCTCGGGGCCATTCACACGAGCGGCTCGCCCGTGAGTCTCTGGCCCGTGCTGCTCTCAGGCTGCCTCGGCCTTGCTGCTGTAGGCGTGCTGGCGGCAGCGGTCCCGAGGCTAATGAACCATCCACCGCAGCAGCCGGTGCGGCCCAGCTCCGTCCTCCGGATGCCGCTGCCGGCGCAGACGCCAGGCGTGGCGCCGAGCCTCACCGCAGAGGCGCAACTGCAGGCATCACCCCGTCTTCAGACAGCGACCGAGCAGGTTCGACCGCAAGTGGCCGTCCAGGCTCTACCGGCCAGCGCAGCAGCTGTGACTGGGACGGCTCAGTCGGCTCGCCTTGTCGGCCTGAACACGGCGACGCTCCTCGAGCTCAGGCGATTGCCGCACATCGGCAAGAGCCAAGCGCGTGCGATCATCAGCGGCCGGCCCTACAGCCGCGTCGCCGAGCTTGCTGAGCGCAAGCTCGTCTCGGCTCGCGTCTACAAGGCCATCAGCGCCCGCGTCGACCTGCACTGAGCCTGGTCTCGGCTCCTGTGCCGGCCGCAGCTAGGCCACTTGGTCTAGTGAGAGACCCGGCCATCTGTCCGACTACACCCGCCCGCCCAGACGTGGTGTTTACGTCTCGCTAACGAACGAGACCGGGCGACGTACCCGGGCAGAGGGAGAGGCGGGCGATGAACAAGATCTGGATTGGCTGCGCTGGCACGGCTGCGGTTCTGGCCGCCCTTCTCGTCGCACCGGGCCAGGCTGCGCCGCAGGCCCCAGTCGCGGCTCCGATCCGCGCCGAGCTCGCCCGCGCGGTCAAGCCCACCCAGGTTGCGGTGCAGGAGGTCGTGCAGCCCGCGACGGTGCAGCTCCCCTCCCGCGAGACGTCGGCTCGCCCGGTGCGGGTCGTGTACCCGTCGCCCTACGCCACCCAGCGCTGAGGTCGGACGATGCCCGTCTTCACGTCTGCAGCGCTGGACAGCGAACTGGGCGGGATCGCGCTGATGCGCGCCGTTCTACAAGGTCCGGAGCAGGCTGAACCCACCCGGACCAAGCCCGCCCCGAGCTGGGGCAGCCCAGCAGCGGACCTGAAGCCGAGCCGGCCTGCGCGGCGGAGGGGCGCGTCTCGCTCCGGCAACCGTGAGGCCGCCACCCGTCCGGTGTGCTTCGCCTGATTGGCCCCCTCTCAGCGCCACAAGGAGCAGATCAGCATGCCGCGCTACTTCTTCGACATCCACGGTGACGTTGCGGCAGTGAGCGACACTGAGGGCGCGGTGTTCGCAAACCGCGACGAGGCCGGCAAGCACGCGGCGCAGATTCTGGCAGAAATCGCGCTCAACAACCCACCGGAGAACGGCTGCTGCCATCTGCTGGCGCTGGTCCGGGATGAGGCGGAGCGGGTGGTGTTCACCACAACACTCAACGTCGTCGGCAAACCGGTCGATGCTCCCATTCTGCTGCCGGGCTGCCGCGTTGGCGCAGTGAGAACCCACAGCCCAGCTGTGTAGCGCCTGCGGTTACGGCTTTTTAGCCCCCTCCAAGTTCACCCTGCCTGATAGTTCCACGCCACTGTAGACACGTAGCCGCTGGTCAGATGTTAACCATCCTGCCCCCACGATAGCGGCTCTTCAGCAGACGAGGCGTTCTGGCGTGAGCGCAGCCGCGCATGGCCCGCACGACGCGCCTGCCGCATGTGAGTTGTGTCAACGGTGGCCAGCAACCTTCAGCAGACAGCCGCGCCCGCACTGAACCCTGCTGGCGCTTCCGCAACATGTGGCAGGATCAGCCAGGCAGCCTCTGTCGGATGTCGCTCCAGACCGAAGCTGCCCCATGTGCCGGCACGCTCCCGGCTCTTGCCTCACAGGCGGCGGCTGATTGCTCTCCTTGTCAACGGGCGCCGAAGTCTCCGCGCTTCTGGGCTTTCAAAATTCCCTGGCCGCGGGGTCTGTGGTCGGTGATCAGCCGGCTGCGTGAGCGGATAGCGCCTTCCGGGGTGGACGGCCGCGGCGCTTGGGAGCGGGCGGCGGGATGATGACGGCCTTGGAGCGCACGTGCTCGGGCACAAGATCGGCGTGCTGGCGCAGGCGATAGCTCGCTCCCTCAATCTGGATGACTACGGCATGGTGCAGCAGGCGGTCGAGCAGCGCCGTGGCCACGACCGGATCGCCGAACACCTCGCCCCATTCGGCAAAGCCGCGGTTCGAGGTCAGGATCATCGCACCCCGCTCATAGCGCGCATTGACGAGCTGGAAGAACAGGTTGCCTCCACCCGGGATGACAGGAAGGTATCCGATCTCGTCCACCACCAGCAGCGCGGCGCGGCGGAGATAGCGGATGCGATCGCGCAGGGAGCCGTCCCGCTCTGCCTTGGCCAGCGAGGCGATCAGATCGGCCAGCGTCGAGAACACCACGCTGCGTCCGGCCTTTACCGCCTCAACGGCGAGCGCGGTGGCGAGATGGCTCTTGCCGGTGCCGGGTGGTCCAAGCAGGTGAACCACCTCGGCCCGGTCGATGAAGGTCAGCTCGGCCAGCGCCAGGATGCGCTCCCGGTCGAGCGAGGGCTGGAAGGCGAAGTCGAAGCCGGCCAGCGTCTTGATCGTGGTCAGGCGCGCCACGAGCAGGGCGGTCTTCACGCGGCGGTTCTCGCGCAGCGTGAGTTCCTCAGTCAGGATCTCGTCGAGGGCGCTGATGCCGTCGATCTCGCCCTGCTCGATGCGGCGGATCGTGGCGTCGAGGACCTCCAGGGCGCGCGGCATGCGCAGGCCGACAAGGCTGCGCTTGATGCTGTCGAGGGTCGTGACGGCACAGGAGACAGCGGCACGGGTCATGACCGGCCTCCGATCCCGCCGGCGAGCCGTTCGCCGATGGCTTGGTAGACGGCGAGCGAGCGCCGGGCGACGTGATCGCCGCGGCGGCCGATCATCTGGCTGTCGGGATGGCCGTGGCGCATGGCCCGGGCGGCCGCGCCCTGCCGATGGCCGGGATCGACGCGGTACTGCCGACGCCCTTCCAGGATCGGGTGGCTCGCCACGAGGCGGCCGCCGTCGAGGATGCGGATCGTGTCGGGCAGCTGATGCACTTCGACGACACGCCGGGTCCGGTCCGGCACGCTGTAGTAGTTGCCGCCGATCGAGACCAGGCCGTCGTGACTGACGCGCCGTTCCAGCTTGAGCAGGGCGTCGAAGGGCACGGCCGGCAGCGGCTGCAACTCGGGTTTCTCGGCGGCGAAGGCTTCCGAGACGATCCGCTGCGTGGTGCCGTGCAGGCGGACGTTGGCGACGGTGTCGAGCCAAGACCGAAGCTGAGCGTTCAGGTCGTCGAGGTCGCGGAAGGAGCGTGCCAGGAAGAAGTCTTGGCGGATGTACGAGAACGGCCGCTCGACCTTACCCTTCGTTTTGGCCCTGTAGGGGCGACAGGCGCGGGGCAGGAAGCCGTAGTGCTTGGCCAGCGCCAGCAGGGATCGGTTGTAGACGATGTGGCCGGCCGCCTCCTCGCCGGTGACCGCCGTCTTCATGCGGTCGTAGAGGATCTCGATCGGCACGCCGCCGATGGCGGCGAACGCCTGCATGTGACAGCGCAGCAGCGTCTGCAGATCCTGGTGCAGGACAAAGCGCGCCTCGATGTGCCGGGAATGGCCGAGCACCAGCGAGAACAGCCAGACGATGCAGGCCGTGCCCGGCGCGTCCGTGAAGGTGACCGCGAAGCGGGCGAAGTCGACCTGCGCCTGCTGGCCGGCCGGGGTCTCGAAGCGGACCTCGTAGGGCTTGGCCTCGGGCGGTCGGATCGCGGCGGCAAACCGCTTCACGGCGGTGTAGGCTCCCGTATAGCCGCGCTCGCGCAGCTCGCGGGTCAGGCGCACGGCGCTGAGATCGGGGAAGGCGGCGACGCGCTCGCGCAGATAATCGCGGTAGGGCGCGAGTTTGCTCGGACGTCCGGCTTGGCGCGGGCCGTAGACCGGCGGTTCGAGGCCGCGCTCGATGTACTTGCGGATCGTCTTCGGGTCGCGCCCAGTCCGACGGGCTATGGCGGTAACCGACAGGCCCTGTCGGTGCAGGTCCAAGATCATGAGGAGCTCTCCCAGCAGGACCATCCTCATCACTCCCGACCGAGACGCGTCGGCAGGCATGGTGGCTGAGGATGGATAAGCCCGAGGGTGCGGGGTGCGTCCCGCCTCCGCGGGCCAAGGCATCGGCCAGGGAATTTTCGATGCCCACAATCAGGGAGTATTCAACGCCCGCTGACACTCCTCGACGGCTGCGGCCTTGGGCTCACCCTACTTCTGATCGCGCTCCCCGCAGAAACAGCAGGCGCGATGGCCCGGCCCAGCTCGCCGCTGAAGCTCGGAACGGCGCCCCAACTGATGCAGACCAAGCTGCAGCAGCGCCTGGGCGAGGAGGGCTCGGGTCTGCGGACAAGCAGCAACTGAGGGCGAGCGCGCAACCAGCCAGGGATATCCTGGAATGAGCAGTCTCGTGAAGGATCTCGGCTCGGTCACCTGCTCGGTGTTCAGCGCGATTCGACGGCCCGTCTGCACCTCTGCCAACAGCGACATGGCTGCTGGCCTGATCACGCTCGGCGTGTTGGCAGCGCTCTTCCTCCTCGTCGTGACCAGCCGAGCCGCACGTGTGTAGGAGCAGAATGCTCCGTACTCTCGCCTGCGCCCGAGGCTCTTGCTCTGCCGAGAGCCTAAATCTTGCGGCCTCGACTACTCAGGCCAGACGCGGGTTCACCCCACCAAGGTCAAGCCTGTGGATCTCCCTTCAGCATACGAGCTCCCATTGCCGCAGCCGCCGAACGGCTTGAGACCCCCAAGTTTCGAAATAGAGCGGCTACATGGATCTTAACTGTGCCTTCGCCGAGGTTAAGGGCGCGAGCGATCTCCTTGTTCGATTTGCCCTGGACGATCAGCTCCAGCACCTCGGTTTGGCGCGGTGTGAAGCTGGTGGATGACGGTGCGTCGGTGGGCACCCGAGGCGCCGAGCCTGTCGACTCGCTGCTGATGTCGGCGAGCAGGGCCGGCACGTAGATGAAGCCCTTGAGGATCATCTCCAGAGCTTGCGCAAGTTCAGCCACGCCGAAGCTTTTGGGGATATAACCGTGTCCGCCAGCTTCCAGCGCCTGCAGGATGTCCTGCCGGCGTTTGGAGCCAGAGACGATGGCAGCCAAGGTCGTCGGCCTCACCTCACGCACGGCCCGCAGGCTGCTCGCGCCCTGCATGCCTGGCATAGCGAGGTCGAACAATGCCAGTGCGACGTCCTCTCTGCGACCAAGGTGCTCAATCGCCTCATCCAGAGACCCCGTCTCGATCACCTCGGCGAAGCCGCAACGGTTCTGCAGGATGGCTCGAAGCGCCATTCGGAAGAACTCGTCGTCATCGGCAACGAGAGCGACCTTTCCAGCCTCTGATGCTGCGCCGTCTGCCACTCTGGATACTCACCGCACTCGAATTCGCCAACGTCGCACCGCAGCCCGGGCTCCGCAAATCATCACGGAGCAGCTTCGAGCGGTACCCACAGATCACAATCTGATGCAGCAGGCTGCGCTGTTCGGCACGCCGCGCCTGATCCGCAGCTGCTGGAACGGCTCTCTCATTGAGAGCCTCAGCCTCTGAGAACCGTCTGCCTGACGGAAGCGGAGTCAGGTCGCGGGCAAGCGCTCCGCGAGGGTGCCTTCAAGCTGACGGACCTTGCCGAGTGCCGCATCGCGCAGACGCGTCAACCCGGAGAGCAGAATGGCCAGATCTGCCTTCTCCGAGCGGCCCGCGCAGGCTGCCTCTACCGCAAGACACTGCCCGCTCAGAGCAACAAAGCCGAGAAATCCGGCCTGAGAAGCGAGCGCGTGCGCATCTCTCCCGATCTCATCACGGCCGCGACCGTGAACATCGAGCCCGACTCTGGCCTCGAGTTCCTGGCCGAAGCGGCGCAGGAGCTGGCCCGCCTGGTCAGGTCCAAGCAGATCAAAAACCTCGCTGAACACTGCGGGGTCGAAGCTTGCCTCAGAATGCTCATCCTCTGACTGAGGCTCCACCGGGTCGAGTGTTCGCTCCACCAGCGGCTTCTTGGCCCAGCGCTGGACAGCCGCCAGCAACTCGTCGCGCTTAAACGGCTTGCCGATGTGGCCGTTCATGCCTGCCTCGGTGAATGCCTGCACCTGATGAGGCAGGACGTTGGCTGTCAGTGCCACGATGGGCAGCTCCGCGTAAGCCGATCCCAGAGAGCGGATGTGCCGCACGGCGGTGATGCCGTCCATCACCGGCATCTGCACATCCATCAGGACGAGGTCGTAAGCACGCTGCTGAACGGCCTCGACGGCACGCACACCATCGACCGCAACATCGACCCGGTGGCCGCCTGCCTCGAGGATGCTGCGCGCGATGTCCTGGTTGATCTCGAGATCCTCCGCCAAGAGCACGTGGGCACCTCCTGACTTGGAGCTTCCAGAGGAAGGTGACTGTGGGCTGAGCACATGCTCATCGGCAACTTCGCTCAAAGGCAGGGCGAGCTCGAACCAGAAGGTAGAGCCCCGGCCCACTTGGCTCTCGACGCCAATCGTACCGCCCATCAGCTGGATCAGGCGCTGCGAGATCGCGAGCCCGAGCCCCGTTCCACCAAACTCACGCGAGGTCGAGCTGTCCACCTGAGAGAAGCGCTCGAACAGCAGGCTCTGCTTCTCGGCGGGTATGCCGATGCCAGTGTCGGTCACGGAGAAGCGCAGGCGCCGCTCGCCTCCCGGAAGGTTCGCGTCGGCCAGGCTGGTGATCCGCAACGTGACAGAGCCCTTGGCCGTGAACTTCACGGCGTTATTGAGCAGGTTGAGCAGGATCTGCCGCAGCCGGTCCTGATCACCGACGAGGTGCTCGGGCACGCCAGGCTCTACTTGCGCCGAGAGAACCACGTTCTTGTGCTCGGCCAAGCTGCGCACGATGGAGAGGCTGTTGTCCACCAGTGCCGCCAGCGAGAATGAGCGCGGATCAATCTCGATCTGCCCGGCCTCGATCTTGGAGAAGTCTAGGATGTCGTTCACGACCGTCAGCAGCGCCGCCCCCGAAGAGCGGACCCGCTCCACCCGCAGGCGCTGGCTCGGATTGAGCTGGTCTTCCGCAAGGAGCAGGTCCGTGTAGCCGAGGATGCCGTTCAAAGGCGTCCGGATCTCGTGGCTCATGGCGGCCAGGAAGTCGGTCTTGGCCTGACTGGCTGCCTCAGCCTGTGCACGCGCAGCCCTGGCGTCCTCGACCGCGTCCCGGAGCACCTCCTCCTGCTTCTTTCGGTGCGTGACGTCGCGGCCCACCGCGAGAACAAGGTCAGCCGTGTCCGCTTCCATGCGGCGGTAGGCGACCTCAAGCCACACCCAATGGCCATGCTTGTGCCGGTAGCGGTGCGTTCCGACCCGGCTCGCGTGTTCAGCTGACAACTGCGCCCGGCAGGTTCGAGCCTGAGCGAGATCGTCCGGGTGGATGAGTTCCTCCAGAGAAAGTGCCGCGAACTCCTCGGGCTCGTAGCCCAGCACCGTCCTTATCGCAGGCGAGGTGTAGGCCTGCTGCGGGTCGGAGGACAGGAGCCGGACGATGTCGCTCGTGTTCTCCGCTAGCAGCCGGTAGCGCCGCTCACTGGCCTGGAGCACCGCCTCAGCCTCGGCGCGTCTGCGGATCTCGCGAACGGCTAGGTAGCCTGCGCCTGTCAGGGACAGCAGGGCGAGGAGCAGTGTCGCGATAGCAAAGCCGATGGACCGGGGCGCCACCTGCTCGAGAGCGCTCCTCCGCTCTGCCAGCAGTCGCTGCTCCTCATGCCGCATGACCTGGAGGGTCTCTCGGATCTGCGCCGTCAGTGCGGCTCCGCGCTCAGCATCAACTGAGCTCTGTGATGGCGACGGCGGTGCGGTTTCCCGCAGGGACCGGCCGAGATCGGACAGCTTCTCTCTGACCTGCTGGCTCAGTGTTCGGGCACGCGCGGCCTGTGCGGGATTGTCGCTGACGAGGTCAGACAGCCTCGCTGTCGCTTCAGGCAGCGCCTGGACCGCGGCCCGGTAGGGAGCGAGGCGCTCCTCCTGGTGCGAGAGGAGGATCTCGCGCTGGCCGATCTCGGCATCCGCAACGCTGGTGTGGATGGTGTCGAGTTCAGCCAGCACCTCGTAGGTGTGCTGCAGCCAGACGCGCTTCTCCCTGACATCAAACAGCAGGGGGATCAGCAGGGCGCTGCAGGCCGCGATGAGCAGGATGGCGCCAGCAAGAGCGAGCGGGGCGACATTTTTGCCGAGCCTGCTTAGGGGCTTATCACGGAAAGAGAGCATCAGCTGTCGTCATTTCGTTCGCGGAAGAATGTCTCACTGCGACTCCGAGACGAACAATCTGAGGCCATCCGGGCACGTCCAAACCAGCCACTCTTTGCGGTTCAGGCAACGTCGGAGCGGTAGCTCTTGCTCCCAATGATCACGCAACAAGCCCACGTCAACCGAACGCTCGGACTAGGCCGTCTCACCTAGTGGAGCGGATCGCGTGCTGCAGTTAAACACCACCTCTGGTTGCGGTAGGAAGTTGGCGAGTTGAGATGCTGCGCTACTATTTTGATGTGCAGGACGATTTCGTGTTCACCCGCGACAGGGACGGCGAGACCTGTGTCGATCGCGAAGCAGTCATGGAGCGTGCTGCGGTGTTGTTGTCAGACATTGCAGCGGATGTACCGCTTGTTCGTGGTCAAAAGGAACTGAAAACAGCCGTTCGCAATGAGACTGGAAATGTAGTTTATATTGCAGCGTTGAATTTCGCCGGTCGCTGGCTATAGATCCCGATCGATACATAATCGGCCCAGCTCGAGTTTAAAATTGGCCGATCGGCTTCGCCCATTGGGCTGATTGCGCACGCAATCGAGAACTGCCCCACCTCAAGGCGCTCCTGTCCGGAGCTCCCATCCTGACGAACATCATCGCCACGCCTGAGTGCCAAAGAGGCCCTCGACCTGTCGACGATCAGGTCCAAGGTAAAGAAGCATCGCGATGGTATCCAGCACAGTCAACCGTCCCGTGGCGATCCTAGTCGTAGAAGACGAGGTGATGGTGCGCATGATCGCAACCGACATTCTTGCCGACGAGGGCTTCCGCGTCATCGAGGCTCGTGATGCGGAGGAGGCTCTCACCCTTCTGGAAGCCCGTACCGACGTGCGGGTCGTGTTCACCGACTGCAACATGCCGGGCGAAATTGACGGGGTCGGTCTTGCCCATCTAGTTCATCAGCGCTGGCCAGAGATCGGCATCATCGTGACGTCTGGCAGAGTGCGACCCGCTCCGGGTGACCTGCCCAAGGATGCACGCTTCCTGGCCAAGCCCTATCGGCGTTCCACCCTTCTGGACGAGTTGCGAGAGCTGCTTGGGCTGGACGAGGGCGCGGCTCACGGAGCTCCCGTCCTTCCCGAGAGCCTGATCATGCAGGCGCCGGTGAGTGGAACGAGCGGAGCGGCGCATGCGGCGGGGCCGTTGCTAGAGCCTGACAAATCCTGACGCCGGACATGTTCGTGACGAACCTCAATCTGTTTCACGAGTGCTGACGGTGGACATCCCAGGCATCTCTCCCGCGATTGGTATACTGAGCGCTGTAGCACGCGGGGAAGATGGCTCGACGGTAGTACCAGTTCCAAGCCTTCCCGAGCCTTGGCCGAGGCGAGGGCAGAGTGTCCGCGACGTAGCAAGCATACCTGTGAAGGCCGCGTCGTTCCTCCTCCCGCCATCCTCGTCGGCGATTGGCGCGGGCGAGCCGGAACCTTATCTATGCCTTCAAAGGATGCGATCCTGGACGGACTGCCGCTGGCTTACGACGAGAGCACATGCGACCGTGGCAGCGTCCCCATGTCACAGACCGATCATCCTTCCCCGACTGTCGACCTGACCTCGTGCGACCGCGAGCCGATCCATATCCTCGGCGCCGTGCAGCCGTTCGGCTTCCTTCTCGCCGTCTCGCCCGACTGGATCGTGACCCGCGCCAGCGCCAACGCGCCGGATTGGCTGGGGCGCTCCGTCGAGGATTTGCTCGGTCTGCCTGTCGACACGGTCCTCGACGGCGAGGCCATCCATCTGCTGCGCGGCCACCTGCAGACCCTGCGCGGCCCTGATGCCGTCGACCGCATCTTCGCCGTGCGCCTCGTAGCCGACCAGCCGCCCTTCGACGTGGCTCTGCACATCTCGGGCACCGCCATCGTCATCGAGGCCGAGCCGAGCACGCCCGAGCACCTCAGTGCCGGCAACCTCGTGCGCAACATGGTCTCACGCCTGCAGCAGACGACCGACTTCGATCCGCTCTGCCGGGAGGCTGCCCGGCAGATGCGTGCTCTCACCGGCTTCGACCGTGTGATGGTCTACCGCTTCGCCCCGACGGCTCGGGCGAGGTCATCGCGGAAGCCGTACGCTCCGGCCTCGACCGCTATCTCGGCCTGCACTACCCGGCTTCTGACATCCCCAAACAGGCTCGTGCTCTCTACGAGCGCAACTGGCTGCGCATCATCGCGGACGTGAATGGCGCGGGCGCCGCCGTCGTGCCGCCGCGCGATCCTGAGGGCGAGCCCCTCGACCTGTCGCTCTCGACGCTGCGCACGGTCTCGCCCATTCACCTTGAGTACCTGCGCAACATGGGCGTGGCCGCCTCGCTGTCGGTTTCGATCCTGCGCAATGGGCGTCTCTGGGGCCTGTTCGCCTGCCACCATACTGAGCCTCGCCACATCTCGCTGGAGCGGCGCAACGCCGCCGAGCTGTTCGGCCAGATGTTCTCCTGGATCTTGGAGAGCCGCGAGCGCGAGGTCGTGGCCGCACAGGAGGCGCGCTCGCGCGAGATTCACACGCGCCTGATGAGCGCCATGGCGACTGGGGGCACCAGTCTGGAGGGGTTGGCCGATTTCGCCGGCGAACTCTCTGCCATCGTGGCCTGCGACGGTCTGGGCTTATGGGTGAACGGCGAGATCACCCTGCAGGGCGCGACGCCGACGCGCGAGGAGTTTGCTGGCCTCGTGCGCTTCCTGAATCGCACGGCGGCGAGCCAGGTCTACGCCACCGACGAGATCGGCCGCTTCCACGAGCCGGGCCGCGACTTCACCGAGCGGGCTGCCGGAATGCTGGCTGTGCCCGTGTCGCGCACGCCGCGCGACTTCCTCGTGTTCTTCCGCAACGAGGTCGCGCGCACGGTGACCTGGGCCGGCAATCCAGAGAAGCCGGCAAGCCTCGGGCCGAACGGCGTGCGCCTGACCCCGCGCAAGAGCTTCGAGGCTTGGCGCGAGGTGGTGCGGGGGCGCTCGCTGCCTTGGTCCGACCTCGAGATCCGCACCGCCGAGGCGCTGCGCGTCACCCTGCTGGAGGTGATCCTGCGGCTCGCTGACTCGGCCGAACGCGAGCGCAGGGAGGCGCAGGAGCGGCAGGAGCTCCTCATCGCCGAGTTGAACCACCGGGTCCGCAACATCCTCAACCTGATCCGCGGCGTCGTCACCCAGAGCCGCTCGCACGCGGACAGCGCCGAGGCTTTCGTCGAGGTCGTCGGCTCGCGGATCCAGGCGCTCGCCCGCGCACACGACCAGGTCACCAGCGGCAACTGGGGCCCGGGCTCCTTACGCGACCTCATCTTGCTGGAGGCGGGCGCCTACCTCGGTGCTAAGGCCGACCGAGTTAAGCTGTCTGGCACCGACGTGCTCTTGGAGCCGCAAGCGTTCACGACGCTGGCGCTCGTCGTGCACGAGCTCATGACCAACTCGGCCAAGTACGGAGCCCTGTGCGACACAACCGGCCTGGTGGAGGTGCGTTGGGAGCGGGACGCGCTCGACCACCTCGTCCTGCACTGGTGCGAGAGCGGAGGCCCAGCGGTTCAAGCTCCCACGCGACGGGGCTTCGGCACCACGCTGATCGAGCGCTCGATCCCCTACGAGCTCAAGGGCGAGGCGGAGGTGCGCTACGAGCTCTCGGGCCTGCGGGCTCGGTTCACGGTGCCGCCAACCTTTGTCCGTGCCGCGCCGCCCCGCGAGCAAAGGCCGGTTGAGCAGAAGCCCGTCGCACCTGTGCGGCTCGACGGCACAGTCCTGGTCGTCGAGGACAACATGATCATCGCGCTGGAGGCCGAGGAGGCCCTCACCGCGCTGGGTGCGTGCGCGGTCGACATGGCTGCCTCCGTCCGAGAGGCCCTTCGGCTGATCGATGCCGCACCGCCCGACCGCGCGCTGCTCGACGTAAACCTCGGCAGTGAGACCAGCGTGGCCGTCGCCCGCAAGCTTGCAGAGCTCGGCATCCCGTACGCCTTCGCGACGGGCTACGGCGAGAGCTTCAAGATCCCGCCCGACCTTGGCACAGTGCCGGTGATCAAGAAGCCCTACGAGGCTGATGCCTTGAGGCGCGCCTTCGCTGCGCTCGCCTCCCTGTGATCCCGTATCTGTCCGCCGCCACATAATGAGCAGACCTTTGTTCGCGCAGCTAGGAAGGTCCGGTGTTGGCGCAGCCCAGCTTCATGATCCGGGCTGAGGCGATGTCCGCTTCGGAGATGCCGCTGAACGTCACTGAATGGCCGAGATGTGCGCTAAGCGGAATGTCCGCTTCTCGCCAGCCTGACGCCGAGTATTTCAGCCTCAAGCTGGCGAGCGCATGGCGGGATACCGCCATCCTACCCATCAGGACTTTGCACGGTTCCGTTTCGGATTAGGTGTCGAGAGCGGGGGCGCATCCCCATGGCCTTCATCGACGGCTTCAGCGGCTGGCTGATCCCCAGCCTCGTCGGTAAGCCGATCGAACGCGCTCGCTTCCTCGATCTCTCCTGCCCGCATTGCATTAGAGACCGACCGCATGGCCTCGCAGAAGCGCTGCAGCTGAGTAGCTCGTTCGCGGATGGCCTGCTCAAAGACGTCGATCTCCTCGCAGTTGCCCTCCCCGACCATCTCGATCAGCGCGCGGATCTCGTCCACCTCCAGCCTCAGGCCGCGGCCGAAGCGCACGAACCGCACGCGGGCGATGTCGGCTGCCTCGTAGACGTTTTGCCCATCACCCAATCGATGAGGCGCTGGCAGTACGGCTCGCCGCTCATAGTAGCGGATTGTAGAAGCATTCACCCCTGTCCGCTCGGATAGCTCCCAGATTGTGACACCCATCTTCGTCCCTCCGCGTTCTGTGACGCGGCGGACCCTCCCCCATCCTATCAAGAGCTCAACGGGCTGCCTTCACGAGACTGCCTCGCGTACCTCTGGCGGTCACTGAGTTCTGGCACTGGCAGACATCGAGACCGCTTTGCCGACCGGGCCGAATTGGACGGTTAAGCAAGCGTCGTCACGATCTGCACCTTTAGGGGTGTGACTAACCTATTGATTAGGCTAGGATATTTACTCAATGGGGGTCGTGCGTTCGCCCTCGGAAATGGGAGTAGTATCGTTGATTCACCCGTTTCTCACTGACGCGGGCATCTTGCGGGTCACCGCTTCGCTTTGCTGCCGGCCTTTTCCTGCAAGCTCGTGAAGCTCTTGCCTCCTGGCCGGCTGACCACAGCTGTGACCGTCTTGCAGGCGAGCGAGACCGTCTTCACTGACCAGCCCTCTGCTTGATGGAAGGACTTCTTTCGCACGCGCTCGCAGACAGGTGCTGGCGCGGCAGCAGTCACCGTTCTGTCAGCCTTTGGGGGAGCCTGTGCAGGACGTGCGGAGACCGCTCCTGGCACAGCAAGGAGCGCGAGAAGTAGGGTAAGGCGGAGCATGCCAGAGACCTCAGAATAGGCCCACTAAAACAACGCTCCGGCCTTGACCATTGTTCAGGCTGGAAGGCCGCATTTGGCACTCTGTCTCAGAGCCTGTTTGAGGTCTTGTTTTCAGGCGGGATTGTTGAGGGCGTTGGCGGCCATGAGGCTGGCGACGCAGGCGAGGCGTCCCGTTGCAACGTCGAGGCGACCAGCGCGCTCACGGAGCAGGCCACCCCAGTGGCTGAGCCAGCCGAAGGTTCTCTCTACGACCCAGCGCCGCTCCAGCACGACGAAGCCCTTCTGGTCCGGCTGCTTCTCGACCACGCGGTGGCGCATGCCGTGGAGGTTGCACCATTCTTGGCAGCGCTCGGCCGTGAAGGCACCGTCGAGGAGAGCCAGACGCAGGCTGGGCCACGTCTGCTTGCCCGCATCCAGCGCCGGCAGCGTGTCGCGATCCTGCACGTTGGCGGGCACGACAGCCAGCGCCAGGACGTGCCCTTGGGCATCCACCAGAGCCACGCGTTTGCGCCCGACCAGCTTCTTGGCACCATCGTAGCCGCGCGGCCCGCGGACCCCGATGCACTTGACGCTTTGCGTGTCGATGACCGCCAGCCGTGGATCGGGCCGACGTCCGCAACGCCGCCGCTGACGGCGCGCCAGAGCCCGCATCAGGCTCTCGAACAGGCCCTTCTCGATCCAGCGCCGGAACCAGCCATAGACCGTGCGCCAGGGCGGAAAGCCGGCCGGCAATGCCCGCCAACCTCCGCCCGTCCGCAGGTGCCAAGCGATCCCGGCCAGCACTTGACGCGCCGCTGTCGCTTCTGGACGGCCCGGCGGATCGGCTCGTTTCAGAAAACAGGCCACCTCGTCCAAGCCAGCCTGCAACACCATGTCCTTCAGGCGCGACTCATGACGCGTCCGATGTCGGTCCGTCCACATCTGCTCTCCACTCCGCCCCGCCAGGCGGAATTCATGTTGGCTCATGAGACAGATGGGGACGGCCGGCGGAGGTGCTCAAACAGGCTCTTAGAGGCCGGACGAGCCCGCGTTCCGGGGTTTTCGGTTGCAGCGGACCCTCTATGGGGCTGGACCGTTCCACACGGGCAAGCCCTATTGGAACGGTGGCCTGAGTGCTCTGAGCATTGCCCGTAGGTCCGTATCCGGCCGCTCCGCTTCCCAGCGCACCAGCACGGCGCCACAGGCCACCATCATGGCGCGCAGGTCCTCAACACACTGCTCGGCCTCGGCAAGCGTCAGGAACCCGCAGCGCCAGTGCACCGAACCGGCCGCAGAAGCAGCCACGACCGCGAACCGCCCGTCTGGATGGTCGACGATGCTGTAGGTCACTGAGCGCGCCATTAACCCCAATCGCACTGGCTTGCAGAGGACGGCAGGAACGCGAGCGCCACGCGGAACGATCCTCCAACGGCCTAGTTAGGTGTTCACTGTACAGTCAGAGTGCTCGGCGTACGCCTCCGCGCATGACTCTGAGAAAAAACAGCAGGTTGAAGGACATGCTGATACCAAGCGGGCTCGGTGCGCATCAGCCAGATGTGCGGGACGCAACAGCTTCGGCTCCCCTGTCTGTGGCCGTCCTCGATCGCCTCGGCTTCGAGCTGCAGGCGGCCTACGGCGCGCTGATGCAGGCTCAACCGCCGCAGCGGTTGCTCGACCTGATCGCGCAGCTCGACAGCGCGCTCGCCGTGCAGGGTGGGAACGCAGAAGCTTTCCGCGACGGCCTGATCGCGATGCTTCCTGACCTGCGAGCGTTCGCGATGTCGCTCGTCCCGGACGCGGCACGCGCCGACGACCTCGTGCAGGAGACGCTGGTTAGAGCGTGGGCAGCTCAGGATCGCTTCCTGCCGGGCTCGAACCTCAAGGCGTGGGCTTTCACGATCCTGCGCAACCAGTTCTACACCGAGTGCCGCAAGACCAAGCGCGAGGTCGAGGACGCGGATGGCGTTATGGCCGGCACCCTGATCGCACCCGCCGCTCAGGAGCACGGCACGGACCTGCGCACCATCTGGACGCACATCGCCAAACTGTCGCCGTCCCAGCGCGAGGCCTTGTTGCTCGTGGGCGCGCAGGGCCTGACCTACGAAGCTGCCGCCGAGGTGATCGGCTGTCAGACAGGAACGGTGAAGAGCCGTGTCAGCCGGGCGCGTTCGCTTTTAACGAGCTTGCTCGCGATGCCCTCAACACGGGTGTCCGCCTAGGCGCTGAGACGTGATCGGTGACGAGGCCGTCCGCTTCGCGCCAACCGCGGTGCAGCCGGAACCTGCTCATCGGTAGCTTCCTCGCTACAGTTGCGTTTCTACCTGCTCAAGCACGGTCCACTCTCGGCGCAGAGCGTTCAGCTGGCCCATCTGCTCGTAGAGGCATTGCCGGGCCGCGGCGGCGTCGCTGCCGATCCGCACCAGAGCCAACACCGTACTCGCCTGCACTGTCGTAAGCAGTTCCAGCTCTGCAATGAGGTGGCTCATCTCTTGGCGTGTCGCATCCCAGGTTGTCATCATCCGGCTCGCCCAGATCCCGGCACATACTGACCCCGAAAAGGTACGCAGCGCTAGCGGGACCATAGGAGAGGCTCCATAACGTCCAATCGGCGACGCCCTCGCCGTCTGGATGTTATGAAACCAACTGGCGCCACCGTGGGCCCTCAGCCCAAGTGCGTTACGCCACAATTATCGAGCGGATGCGGGCGGCCATGGTCTCGATGGCAAAGGGCTTGGTCAGTACCATCATGCCGGGTTCCAGATGCCCGTTGCCGACCGCCGCGTTCTCAGCGTAGCCGGTGATGAACAGGACCTTGAGATCTGGCCGCACGATCCGGCCAGCGTCCGCCATCTGGCGACCGTTCATGCCGCCCGGAAGCCCAACATCCGTGACCAGCAGGTCGATGCGCACGTCCGATTGCAGTACCTTGAGCCCGGCCGCGCTGTCCCCCGCCTCAATCGCGGTGTAGCCGAGCTCCGCCAAGATGTCGGTGATCAGCATGCGCACGGTGGGCTCGTCGTCGACGATCAGCACCGTCTCACCCTGTTCGGAGCGCGGCAGCGCGACCACGTCGAGCGGCTCGGATTCCTCAGGCGCCTCGCCGTAGTGCCGGGGCAGGTAGAGGCACACGGTCGTGCCCTTGCCGACCTCGGAATAGATCCGGACCTGCCCGCCCGATTGCTGGACGAAGCCGTAGATCATCGACAGGCCGAGGCCTGTGCCCTGGCCGAGCGGCTTCGTCGTGAAGAAAGGCTCGAACACCCGCTCGATCACCTCCGGCGGCATGCCGGTGCCAGTGTCGGTGACGCAGAGCGAGAGGTACTGCCCCTGGGGCATGTCGTGCTGGCGGGCTGCCCGATCGTCGAGCCACTTGTTGGCGGTCTCGATGGTGATGCGCCCGCCGTCCGGCATCGCGTCGCGGGCGTTGATGCAGAGGTTGAGAAGCGCGTTCTCAAGCTGCGGCGGGTCGACCAGCGCCGGCCAGACGCTGGAGGCGCCGACGACCTCGACTGTGATAGCCGGGCCGACGGTGCGCTGGATCAGCTCCTGCATGTCGGCGACGAGCCGGTTCACGTTGGTGGGCTTGGGGTCGAGGGTCTGGCGCCGCGAGAAGGCGAGTAGCCGGTGGGTCAGGGCCGCGGCGCGCTTCGTGGCCCCCTGCGCCGCCGCCATGTAGCGCTCGACGTCGTTGAAGCGTCCCTGTTGCAGCCTCGTCTGCATCAGTTCCAGCGAGCCGGAGATGCCGGCGAGCAGGTTGTTGAAGTCGTGGGCGAGGCCGCCCGTGAGTTGGCCCACTGCCTCCATCTTCTGGGATTGGCGCAGCGTCTCCTGCGCAGACGCCAGCTCTGCTTCACGCGCCTTCACGGTGCTCAGATCACGTCCGACGGCGATGAAGTTGGTCCCGTCCGCCTCCGGCGCGACGGTCCACTCGATGGGCTTCCAGGACCCATCCTTGGTGGCGATCCGGTTCTCGAAGCGAGTGGGCCGCGTTGTGTCGCCCATGCGGGCCAGGGCAGCAAGCGTCGGCTCCATGTCATCGGGGTGCATGAAGGTCGCGTAGGGTCGCGACAGAAGTTCTGCCTCCGACCAGCCGAGCACACGCGTCCAGGCGGGGCTGACTGCCGACATCATCCCCTCATAGTTGGCGCGCGCCAGCATGTCCTCGGACGAGTCCCAGAGGCGATCACGCTCGGCCGTGCGCTCGGAGACCTGCTGCTCCAAGGTCGTGTTCAGAACCTGGAGCGTTTCCTCCATGTGCTTGCGCTGCGAGATGTCGGTGAAGAAGATCGCGACCCGGTGCGCGGCCGGATCACCCACGCGCATGGCACGTACGTCGAACCAGCGATCGAAGACCTCCGCCTTGTTCTCGAAATGCGCAGCCTCACCGGTGAGCGCGACGCGACCGTAGGCGTCGAACCAAGACCGCTCCAAGTTCGGGGCAAAATCACTGGCCCATTGACCGACGAGGCTGGCCCCTGTTTGCCGCTCGAACGCGGGATTAGCTTCGACGATTTGGTAGTCGATCGCTCGCTCTGTGGCATCGAACTTCATCTCGATGAGACAGAACCCTACGTCGACGTTCTCGACGAGCGTGCGGTAACGTTCCTCGCTCTCCGCCAAGGCTGCCCGCGCGCGGACCTGCTCCGAGATATCAATGGCCGTGCCGAGGGCCCGCACACAGCGGCCGGTCTCGTCGAACAAGCCCTTTCCCTTGGCCGCGACCCAGCGTAGGACGCCATCCTCCTTGCCGATCGTGCGGTACTCCACGTCGTAGGTGGCGCGCTGCATCGGATCGAGGGCGGAGGTGAAGGCTGCGGCGGTCGCATCCCGGTCATCAGGGTGTAGGCAAGCGTAGAAGTCGGCCATGGTCACGGAGGCGTCGGGCGAGATGCCGAACATGGCCTTGGTGCGGTCCGACCAAGTCAGCACGTCGGTGAACAGGTCGAGGTCCCAGGTGCCGATCTCGGCCGCCTCGACGGCAAGTTGATGCGACTCCTCGCTGAAGGCCAGTCGGTCCTGGTTGATGAGGCGCTCGGCCGTAAGGGTCGCGTTCTCGCGTTCGAGAGCGGCCACGCGATCCCGCTCGAGCGTGACGTCGAGCTGGCTAGCGAAGAAGTAGGCGAGCTGACCGTTGGCGTCGTGGACCGGCGCCATCAGCAGGCGGTTCCAGAACGGCGTGCCATCCTTGCGGTAGTTGCGGAGATCGATCTCGATACCATGAGGTGCTGCAATGGCATCCCGCAGCCGCATCACATCGGCCCGGTCGGTCTCGGTCCCCTGCAGGAAGCGGCAGTTGCGCCCGACGATCTCGTCGCGGTCGTAGCCGGTCAATCGGCAGAAGGAGTCGTTGACGAAGACGATCGGGTTGTCGTTCAGGCGCGGGTTTGTGATGACCATCGGCATGCGCGTGGCGTGCACGGCAGCAACGAAGGGGTCGATCCCCCCGTCCGTGCCCGCGATCTCGGCGCTGATCCGCGCCTCGTCCCGTTCGACCTGCCCTGGGGTCGCCCGCGGGCTGGGCGGCTTAGAAGTCTCGTCCATGAGGGCGAGGCCTTATCAGACAACTAGCTCTTGTTCATCGCGACATGGCGTCAAGTATCGTCCTCCCTCGGCTTCAAATGCGGAGGGCCATCGTTCCATTAGGGCTTGCCCGTGTGGAACGCTGCTAGGCCGCCGAGGCCCCGTTCCAAGTAGGTGGTCCTGAGATTTGGAAGACTAACTTGGCCAGCCTCTAAGAGCCTACTGGAACGAGCATGCGCCCCACGCATATCCCGCCTTGTCCATTGGGGCATGCCGCAGCGGACACTGCGGACGAGGTAGAAACAGGCATCCGCTAGGGTTCCTTCTGTCCAACGAAAGCACCGATCTGCGAGCACCAGCCCAGCGGACATCGATGTGAGCCATCGGTCGGACCGACGAGCCTTTTGCCGGCCGACCCGGCTTCATCGGCAGCGAGGCCTCTGCGTGCGCGATAGCGCCTGGATCTGGCTCGTCTCATCGACCGAGAGCACCACGGCATGGGCCGGCGGATCGACGTAGAGGCCGACCACATCGCGTAGCTTAGCGGCGAAGGCCGGATCGTTCGACAGCTTGAAGGTGCGCACCCGGTGTGGCTGCAGGCCGTGGCCGCGCCAGATGCGCCGCGCGGACGAGATGGCGATGCCGGCCACCTGCGCCCGTCAGTTTCCAGATCTGGCCTTCCGGCTACCCATGGCCACTACCATGCAGTAGCCTCGCAACTGGCTCTGTCCAAAATACCGGTCACGGCAGTGTCGAGGAGGCGAGTCATGAGAGTGCGGCTGACTGCTCTCTTGAGTGCTCTTCCCCTCGTGTTGCTCGGAACGACAGCGGAGCTTCCGGCGCAGCAGCAGGATCGGGTGGCGCGGAGAGTGATCGTCTTCGTGTGGGACGGACTGCGAGCCGACGATCTCACGCCGGAAGTTACACCGAACTATTTCGCGCTCGTTCGATCCGGGACCGTGTTTGAGAACCACCATTCCGTCTATCCGACATTCACGATGATGAACTCCGCTTCCATCGCCACCGGTGCTTATCCGGGCGTGCATGGGTTCTATGGCAACGTGGTCTATGCGCCCTTCGCCAAGGGAAAGAATGCCAAGGCGGCTGAGATCGATTTTTCGGCGCCGGCCTTCATCGAGGATTTCGGTGTCGTCGAAGCGGTGCGCGACGCCTATCAGGGCAAGCTCACGCTTGTTCCCACCATGCTCCAGGCGGCACAAGCCAAGGGGCTGACGACGGCGGCGATCGGCAAGTTCGGAGCTGCATTCATCCAGGACTACACGCGTGGTGGAATCATCCTTGATGAAGATGCTGCAATACCACTTTCTTTCGCCAAAGAGCTGCAACAGGCCGGCTACCCGCTTCCGCAGAACAGCCGCAACGCCTACGAAGCAAGTGCTCTGACACTTACTCCAGATAACGGCAATCCAACTGCCCCGATTCCCATTCAGCGCCTCAATGACGGGCAAACCAGCAACCCGCTCGACCGCGCCGGCGCACTTTCCCGACGAGGTTTTGCTTACCTGACCGACGTGTTTGTCGATTATATCCTTCCCAACAAGAAGCCCGATCTGGCAATCTTCTGGTCGCGGGAGCCCGACGCGACCAGCCACGCCTATGGACCCGGCACCTACAATTCCATTGATGCAACCAAGATGAATGATGAGATCTTAGGCAGAGTCATCAGAAAGCTCCGCCAGCTCGGCTGGGAGGCGTCCACGGACATCATCATCACCCAAGATCACAATCATAGTACGGTGTCGGGCGACATTTGATCGGCCCCCCCGGGGTGGTCCGGGCTGAAAGTTAGTGCAGGGTTGGCGTTTTCTCTACGAGGTGCTTGTTGGGTTGGGCGAGCACAGCTTTCCAAGCGGGCGAGGCTGGCACGAACACCTCTGGGGCTGGCGGCCGATAGCCCAACGCACCGTGGGGTCTGATGGTGTTGTAATGGCGTCGCCAGTCCTCGATCATGATCTGCGCCTCCTTGAGCGTGTAGAAGAGCTCGCCGTCCAAGAGTTCGTCGTACGTCACCTCGCTCACGCCGATCGCGCGGATCGCCTCCGCTACGCTGTGACCTTGGCCGACCAGCACGTCCGCCTGCCGCAGCTTGGCAACGATCTCCTCAGGCTTGGGTCGCTTCCTCGACATCGATCCGTCCTCCGGGCTGAAAAGCCATACCAAAGGGCGGACCACTCCGGTGGGGGCGGATCAATCGAGCGGATACGATCGCCGGCGATCCCAACGGTATCGGTCGTGTCGGTCATGGTTGCTCCTTCCTCAATCTGGATGGGCAACCTCGCCGAGGAGGGTAAGCGGGACGTTAAGGCATAGAGCCGGCCGCTCTTGAGAATGCGTCCCTTTGCCAAACTCAGGCAACGCTCGGCAGCTTGCTGGGGATGCCCAATGCAGGGCTTCGGAGCTGGTCTTCTCGGTCTTGGCGCATCCGCGCCGGGGGCTGTCGTCACAACTCAGAGCATGAGGCGCAGCAGCACGCTGTCGCCTTTTGTCGATGCGCTGCTAAGTCTCCCATTGGGCTGCGGCCCGGTCCACGTTCTCACCTCCGGGAGGCTCGCGTGACAGCCTTCGACGCCGACCTGCGAAGCCTTGCGGCTCAGACCTCCCTCTCGCGCCGCACAGTTGTCGCCACCAGCCTCGCCACAGGCTTCGCGATGGCCGTGCAGCCGATCGCGGCACAGACCGCGATCATCACGGACACGAACGGGCTCACGGCCGGCGAGGTGAAGATCCCAACGCAGGATGGCGAGATCCCGGCGTACCGGGCCATGCCGGCCAACGATGGCCCCTTCCCGACGGTGCTGGTCGTGCAGGAGATCTTCGGCGTCCACGAGCACATCAAGGACGTGTGCCGCCGCCTGGCCAAGCTCGGCTACTTTGCCGTGGCCCCGGAGCTGTACGCCCGGCAGGGGGATGTCTCGAAGCTGACGAACATCCAGCAGATCGTGAGCGAGGTCGTCTCCAAGGTGCCCGATGCGCAGGTGATGGCCGACCTCGATGCGACGGTTGCCTTTGCCAAGGCCACGGGCAAAGCCGACGTGACACGTCTCGGGATCACGGGCTTCTGCTGGGGCGGGCGGATCGTCTGGCTATACGCCGCACACAACGCCGCCTTGAAGGCGGGTGTCGCCTGGTACGGGCGCCTCGTCGGTGACACCTCGACGTTGATGCCGAAGAACCCGGTCGACCTGGCCGCTGACCTAAAGGCGCCGGTGCTCGGCCTCTACGGCGGCGCAGACCAGGGCATCCCGATCAGCACGATCGATCAGATGAAGGAGGCCTGCCGGGCCGCCGGGAAGACGTGCGAGTTCGTTGTCTATCCGGGGGCGCCGCACGCCTTCCACGCTGACTATCGTCCGAGCTACCGCGCCGAGCCGGCTCACGATGGTTGGCAGCGGTTGCAGGCTTGGTTCCGGCAGCACGGCGTAGCTTGAAGCCGCCGAGGCCAGAGGAGCGTCATACCAGCCATCTCCTGATGAGCGGAACCTGACACCTTTTGCTGCCTTGCTCCGAAAAGTGGTCGGAGCGAGCTATGGCAGATATCAGGAAGCAGAAGACCTACGACGGCTGCTGCACCCTCTACATCGGACAGCAGGTCATCATCTCGGACATCGACGAGGCAGAGGCTGATGCACTGACGGCCTCCTTTTCACGGCGCGAAGGCTAACACTGCTCAGGACGGCTGGGCGCTTGCTACAATGAGCCGCGCGGCAAGCAGCATGACGCCGGAGGGGGCGCAACGTGTCAGCTCACTCGCGCTGAGTTCTGGCAGGCCCCAGTGAGATCTGCCGGGAATATTCAGGGGGAGGATATTCCGATAATTGCGCCGGCCGTGGTCGAAGTGATGCTGAGCACGCCGCGGACGGCGAGCGGACGGGAGCGGCGATGAGCCCAATAGGGCGATGGCGGCTGGCTTAGCCGCGGCTACCCTTCTGCACTCCTCCACAGCCGAATCCGGCTCCTTTCCAAGGCGTTCAGATCATCCACGACAATCGAGGGCAGCCGGTAGGATTTCGTTAAAGGGCGGCGTTGGAAGCCCTCTTCCCGCTCTGGCGTAGTGCCGGTGGGCAGAGACGGAGCTCGTCATGCAAGCGCTCAACATGACCATTCTCGAACTGGCCGCTGAGGTCGCGGAACTGCGGATCCAGCTCGCTGAGACGCAGGACCAGTGCATCGAGATGGCCGTTGATGCCGGCGAGCTTCACGCCGAGATCCGGGCACTGCACGAGGAGCTCGCCGCTGTTCGTTTCGAGCGGGATGCCTGGGTGGCGGCGATGCGCCACCAGCCCCTGCTCGGCGCAGTCGCGTAGCCGGCATGCTGTTGTGAGCGGATGAGGTCCGAGCTGGGAGGCTCCCGCAATCAGCGACCGCTGCTCACTTGCGGGTCCATTCGCGCCGTAGCCTCTGCTCTTTCAAGCGTCAGCCGGCACGCTCGAACGCGCAGAGAACCTGTTCCGTCATGTAGGGCTTGGGTACGAACTGGCCGGCATCCGGCACATCGTGGTTGCCAGGCCGGACCCGCCCCGACGTGATCATGACCGGTGTACATGAGGGCGCCTCCGCGCTCCGACCAGCAAGGCGGTGACCTGCTCGAAGCGGAGGGCATCGCAGTAATCGTGCTCGAGCCGGCCGCTACGCCGCAGGGACATCTCCTTTGTGGCGAGACCGCACCTTCACCTCAGTCAGGTGAGGACACCGATGCGTGAGAGCCATGCGCGGTACATGTCAGGCCACAGCATCTCGGGTGTGCCGGGCCGCCCCATCCCGAAGCCGTGGCCGCCGGTTTTGAACTGATGCCGCTCGACCGGCACATCGGCGCTCAGGCAGGCCGCCTCCAGAATGCCCGTATGGGCCGGCTTGCAGATCGGGTCGTCCTCAGCGTCCACGAGGAACAGCGGCGGACACCCCCGGTGCACATGCGTCTGAACCGACCACTCGTCGCGCGCCGCAGGGCTCGGGTGGTCGCCGATGAGTTCGTGGCAGGTCGCGGTGTGATCGAGCGGCGGCTCCAAGGTGACGACCGGATAGATCAGGGCTGCGAAGTCAGGGCGCGCCGAGAGCTCATCGAGCCGGTCGCTGGCAGGATACGAGCGGAAGTCCGCACGCACGGAAGTCATGCCGACGAGGTGCCCTCCGGCTGAGAACCCCAAGGCACCCATGCGCTTCGGATCGAGGTGGTACGCGTCAGCCATGGACCGCATCATCCGCATGGCCCGCTGCGCATCTTGCAGGGGTACGAGGGGACCATTGTGCCAACCCTCGCGCGGCAGGCGGTAGATGAGGACGAACGCGGTCACGCCCTGATCCGTCAGCCACTTGGCGGCGGGATGCGCCTCGTTGGCGGTGTCGATGTAGGTGTAGCCGCCGCCTCCTGCGACGAGCACGGCAGCGCCGTTCGGCTGGCTCGGCGTGGCGATCTCGAGGAAGGGGCTGCTGACGTTCGTGACCGCTCCCTGCGCGCTCACGCGAACGAGGCTGACGGGACCACCGCCGCCGGGAGGCTCGCCCGGCCAAAGCTGCACGCGGTTCGGCGGCTCTCGTGCCGAGACCCGGTCGGCGAGCGTGGCAGCCGCAGCAGCCATCAGGAACGTTCGGCGATCGAGCACGGCGATCTTACCTGTGGCGTGCATCGCACGAGCACGATCGGCGACGCACGTTCAGATGGGATAACCGCCTCAAGGCGGCCTCGGATCGGGTCCGTAGTATCCGAACCGACGAACGGGATCGTGGGTCGGCAGCCCTGCGGTGAAATGACCACGAACGAAGCCGTTGGCTCTCGTCGCGGCAGGCCAAGTTCGCACGTCGGCCCACCTCCGCCGCTCACTACCGAGCCGAAATCGGTTTCGGCAAAGTCGAGATCGGCCGCAGCCTCGCCGTTTCAGCCCATACACCGTTCGTCATCACCGACGAAAGGGAAGAACCCATGTCACGCATCACCCGGACGGATTTCAACGAGTTTAGAATGGCGCTGCTCGCGGCAGGGCCAGGCTTCACTCCGCCACCGGCGGTTCTGCTGAGGACCTGTCCTCTGCCGGCACAGCCCTCGTGTGCTCCTGCGGACGAGCCCTCTGCTGAGACGCGGCCGCTGGCTGACCATGTCAACGCACCCGAGGCAACCGCCACCTCCCAAACCTCGCTGCCCGTCCAGTCCGCCGCCTGAAAGACACTTTAATGCCAACTGACATTTCGGACCTGATCCTGCGACAGGCCATCTCTGACACATACGACGATGCAATCGCATACTTTAAGCTTAAAGCGGAGGCAGCAAGCAGCAGTCACGAGAAATTACTGGCAACATTGCAGGCAAAAGAATTCGTAACAGGAAAGTTCATGCTTGACATCCTTATTGATGCGGACGGCGAGACGTTCGCGGGGCCAGAGGCAGCGAACACCGTCATTCAGAGTCTCTTGAATATTTTGGATGTGCTAGATAGAAAACAGTTTCCACTTACGTGCTGGCGGGCGTTGGACGTGTGGATGCTGAGTCAGACGGCACCTTGCATTTGTGAGGATGGGGGCAAATCCGAGCCACCGCCTGCTGTTATCCATTAGGACGACGCCCGGGCAAATTGCGCTGTATCCGGTGGTGGGAGTTGCTCCCGCCCCGGTTGCGCTCCGGCGGCTGTGCGTGCGTTCGAGTGCAACCCAAAGGACCACGCTCCTGCGCTGGCCATGCGAGTTACGTGGCGCCTTCAGCTTCGCAAGTCGGCTTCGTCTCGGACCGCGGGCCGAAATACACCACGGAGGGTGGAGCACGCCCGCTCCATCTCGCCTCAGCACTCGCAGGCACTGCAGCCTTGTGCGGCGGCTTTATGCTTAAGGCGTACGTGCAGGAGGCGCGCAGCGCAGATGGCCGCGCAAGCCATGAGGCGGGATCGATGCTACCGTGGTGGCTGAAGAGCGATCGAGCGGCTTTGGCCGTGCTTCGCCGACTTGCTTTGAATGCCGACCGACGCGCGAGGCTCTCGAGGCCATTGGACTTGGATGGAGACCCGCTAATACCTGTCACGATTAGGAATGCCTGCGGCATGCAGTCGCACCACCTAGAGGTGTGGGCTCGTCCGATTGGTTCCGCCCTGGTTCCACGGCTTTACATACGATGATGCCACCCGTATGCGGCTCTTCGTAACCTACTCATCCGGTTGGGAAAATTGGAGCGGGCGAAGGGATTCGAACCCTCGACCCCAACCTTGGCAAGGTTGTGCTCTACCCCTGAGCTACACCCGCTCACTGACCGGGCGTTTCGGGGCTCGTGGGCCCCGGCGGCGCCGGACGGCGTCTCTAAACACCATTCCGCCGGGTGTTGCAAGCGCTGAGTTTCGCCGGCTTGGCGGAAAGCGCGGCCGCCTCACCAGAGGGCGTCGGGCGGCGTACCGTTGCGGATCTCGTCGAGTCGCGCCCGGGTCGCCCGCGTCGCGTCCTCCGGCAGGGCGTCGAGGGGAAAGAAGGCGCAGGCCGCGATCTCGCGGTCGGGTGCCTTCGCCCGCTCCACCGTGAAGACCGGGGCGACGTAGAGCGCGACGTGATCGCGGCCCGCGGCGGCCGTGTTCCGGTAGAACCCGTGCAGGCGCAGGGGCGTTGCCGGGTCCGGCCGGATCTCGGCCTCCTCCCGGAACTCGCGGGTCATCGCGTCGAGCGCCGTCTCGCCGGGCTCGACGCCGCCGCCCGGCAGGTGCCAGCCGGCGACGTAGGTGTGGCGCACGAGGCAGACTCGGCCCGACGGGTCGATCGCCACGCCGCGGACCCCGAGCGTCATGCCGCGGGTCGCGAGCGCGCCGAGATGGAAGAGGCGCCGGATCAGCGGCCTGTCGAGGAGCATGGCGGCGTCAGACCACTCGGAGCGCGATCTCGCCGAGACCCTCGACGCTCGCCCGCATGGTCTGCCCGCGCTCGACCGCACCGACGCCGGCCGGCGTGCCCGTGAAGATCAGGTCGCCCGGCTGCAGCTCGAAATAGGTCGAGAGCAGGGAGACCTGCTCGGCCACCGACCAGATCATCTCCGAGAGGTTGCCGGACTGGCGCGGCTCGCCGTCGACGGAGAGGCCGATCAGGCCCTGGTCCGGGTGGCCCACGATCTCGGCCCGGTGCAGCTTCCCCATCGGCGCGGAGGCGTCGGCCGCCTTGCCGAGGTCCCAGGGCCGGGCCATGCGCTTGGCCTCGTCCTGGAGGTCGCGCCGGGTCATGTCGAGGCCGATCGCGTAGCCGTAGACGTGGTCGAGGGCGCTCTCGACCGGGATGTCGCGGCCGCCCTTGCCGATCGCAGCCACCATCTCGACCTCGAAATGATACTTGCCCGTTCGCGGCGGATAGGGATGCTCCGTCGGCTCGGGACCGGTCGCGACCTGCACCGCGTCGGCCGGCTTCATGAAGAAGAACGGTGGCTCGCGCTCGGGGTCCGCCCCCATCTCGCGGGCATGGGCCTCGTAATTGCGGCCCACGCAGTAGAGCCGGCGCACCGGGAACAGATCCTCGCTGCCGACGATGGGCAGGGTGATGCGCGGCGGGTTCGGGATGACGGAGAGCATGGACGTCGCCTCGTGAGCTTCGGCCGGCTCGAAGGTCCATCCTGCAAAGAGCCGGCCGTGCCGCTATCTAAGGCATTCGGCGCCGAAGTGTCCTGCTTCGGCGCAACGAATGGCGCGCCCTGACACGGGCTCGCGCCGAACCCGTCCCCGATGCCGCCCCCGATGCCGCCCGACGCCAAGCCCGCCCCCTCCGACCCGCCCTCCGCTCCTCCGCAGGATGCGCTCCTCGCCCGGCTGCGCGAGCGCCTGGGCGCGCGCCACGTGCTGACGGAGGCGACCGATCTCGCCCCGCACCTCGCCGAGGCGCGCGGGCTCTACCGCGGCCGGGCGCTCGCGGTGCTGCGGCCCGCCGACACCGCGGAGGTCGCCTTCGCGGTTCGGGCCTGCGCCGAGGCCCGGGTACCGGTCGTGGCGCAGGGGGGCAATACCGGCCTCGTCGGGGGCGGCGTGCCCCAGGGCGGGATCGTGCTCTCGCTGGCGCGCCTCTCGCGCATCCGGGCCGTCGATCCCGTCGGCGCGACGCTGACGGTCGAGGCCGGCGCCGTCCTCGCCGACGTGCAGGCCGCCGCCGAGGCGGCCGGGATGCTGTTCCCCCTCTCGCTCGCCGCGGAGGGCTCCTGCCGGATCGGCGGCAACCTCGCGACCAATGCCGGCGGCACCGCCGTGCTCGCCTACGGCAACGCCCGCGACCTCGTGCTCGGGCTCGAAGTGGTGCTGGCGGACGGGCGGGTCTGGAACGGGCTCAAGGGCCTGCGCAAGAACAACGCGGGCTACGACCTCAAGCACCTGTTCGTGGGCTCCGAGGGCACGCTCGGCATCATCACGGCGGCGGTGCTGAAGCTCTACCCGCGCCCCGCCTCCCGCGCGGTCGGCTTCGTCGGCCTTCCCTCCCCGCGGGCCGCCCTCGCCCTGCTCGAGCGCCTGCGACGGGCGGCGGGCCCGGATCTGACAGCCTTCGAGGTGATGCCGCGCTTCGGCCTCGAGATCGTGCTGCGCCACGTCCCGGGCGCGCAGCGCCCGCTCGCCTCCGGTCACGACACCTACGCCCTCGTCGAGTTCGCGAGCCCGCGGCCGGGCGCCGACATGGCGGCCGAGCTGGAGGCCGCGCTCGCGGCCTCCCTCGAGGCGGGCCTCGCCGAGGACGCGACGATCGGGGCGAGCGAGGCGCGGAACGCCGCCCTCTGGCGCCTGCGCGAGAGCCTCCCCGAGGCGCAATCGCGCGAGGGGGGCTCGATCAAGCACGACGTCTCGGTGCCACTCTCCAGGCTGCCCGAGTTCCTGGAGCGGGCAACGGCCGCCTGCCTCGCCGAGATGCCGGGCCTGCGGCCCTGCGCGTTCGGCCATTTCGGCGACGGCAACATCCACTTCAACCTCAGCCAGCCCCCCAGCATGGACAGGGCGGCCTTCCTCGCGGCCTGGGCCCGTTTCAACCGGATCGTTCACGACATCGTGCACGATCTCGACGGCTCGATCGCCGCCGAGCACGGCGTCGGCCTGATCAAGCGCGACGAGCTGCAGCATTACGGCGATCCGGTCGGGCTCGACCTGATGCGCCGGCTCAAGGCCGCCCTCGACCCGGCCGACATCCTCAACCCCGGCAAGGTGGTGGCGCTCTCCGACGACCCGCCCCCCGCCCTTCCCTGACAGCCCGCATTCCGCCCCCGACCTCGGACGAAAGGGGAGTTGTGCAATGCAACAAATCCGGTCAGGATCGCGTTCTGCATTGCGTCATGGCCGAGCTTTCCGCGCGGCCGACGGGGCGCAAAGCGGATCGGAGCGGCGGGACCTTGCGTTATCGGACCCTTAACGGCTTCGGCGGGATTCTCGGGAGCGCGCTGCCGCGCCCGCGCGGGATCCGATCTGCCGGGGTTGCGCCGCCCGTCCGCCGCTTCGCCCGGTCGATCGAGACGAGGAGTTGAGACGATGCCCACGTCACAGGCCCGGGTTCCCACCGCGGAGGCGAGCCGCTACCTGCAGCAGCTCTGCCGGCACTGGAGCCACAAGTTCCCGGTCGAGAGCACCCCTGTCCACGGCCGGGTCCCCTTCGGCGAGGACCGCGTCTGCATCTTCGACGCGGAGCCCGACGCCCTCGTGATGCGGGTGGCCACCACGGATCCGGGCGGGCTGACGCGCCTGGAGAACGTCGTCTCCGATCACCTGCTGCGCTTCGCCTTCCGCGAGCATCTCGGCGAGATCACCTGGTCGCGCGCCGCTTGAAACCGGCGCCCGCGCACCGATCTTGCCGCTGAGCAGCCGGGCGTAGCGCAGGAGCGGGAACGCGGATGACGATTCAGGCACCGATCAGCCCGGCCGGGCTGCCCTTCGCCGAGCGCCTCGACCGGCTGGCCGAGGTCGCGGTCCGGGTCGGGCTCAACCTGCAGCCGGGCCAGGAGCTCGTGATGACGGCGCCCCTCGACGCGGTGCCGCTCGCCCGGGCGATCACGGTCCAGGCCTACAGGGCCGGCGCCTCCCTCGTCACCACCCTGCTCGGCGACGACGCGGCGACTCTGGCCCGCTTCGCCCACGCGCCCGACGCCGCCTTCGACACGGCCGCGGGCTGGCTCTACGGGGGCATGGCGGAAGCCTTCCGCAACGGCGCCGCCCGCCTCGCCATCAGCGGCGACGATCCGTCCCTTCTCGCCGGCCAGGATCCCGAGAGGGTGGCGCGCGCCAACCGCGCCCGCTCGAAGGCCTATGTGCCGGCGCTCGAACTCATCGCCAACTTCGCGACGAACTGGACGATCGTCTCGGCCGCGACCCCGGCCTGGGCGCGCACCGTCTTCCCCGACCTGCCCGAGGAGGCGGCGGTGGCCCGCCTCTGGGACGCGATCTTCGCGGCCTCCCGCATCGACGGGCCGGACCCGATCGCGGCCTGGACGGCCCACAACGCGGACCTCGCCGCCCGGACCGCGTGGCTGAACGGGCAGCGTTTCGCTGCCCTCCGCTTCCGGGGGCCCGGAACCGACCTGAATGTGGGCCTCGCCGACGACCACGAATGGTGCGGCGGCGCCTCGACCTCCCGCAGCGGCATCCTGTGCAACGCCAACATCCCCACCGAGGAGGTCTTCACCACGCCGCACAAGGCGCGGGTGGAGGGGCATGTCGCCAGCACCAAGCCGCTCTCCTACCAGGGCACCCTGATCGACGGCATCCGCGTGCGCTTCGCGGGCGGCCGCATCGTCGAATCGACCGCGCGCACCGGTGCCGAGGTGCTGGCCAGGGTGCTCGACACCGACGAGGGCGCGGCCCGCCTCGGCGAGGTCGCCCTCGTGCCGGCGAGTTCCGCGATCTCGGCCTCGGGGCTCCTGTTCTACAACACCCTCTACGACGAGAACGCCGCGAGCCACATCGCGCTCGGCCAAGCCTACAGCAAGTGCTTTCGCGATGGCGGCGCGGGCCTCAGCGAGGCGGATCTCGCCGAGCGCGGCGCCAACCGCTCCCTGATCCACATCGACTGGATGATCGGCTCGGCCGAGATCGACGTCGACGGGATCGCGCCGGACGGCCGCGCGGTGCCGGTGATGCGCCGGGGCGAGTGGGTCTAGGAGCCCCCACCTCTCCCGTCCGGGAGAGGTCGAGTCCGCCATAGGCGGACCGGGTGAGGGATGCGACCTCTCCGGAAAGACCCGCACCCCTCACCCTGTCCCTCTCCCGAACGGGAGAGGGGACCCGCGTCCGATCCTGCGGGTCCGAGGGTCTGAAGCGCCGGCCTGGGAGGCGTGCCCCGCCTGAGACTCTACAGCCCCGGTCCCTTCGCCGCGCCCCAGATCCGTCCCGGCCTGCCGCCGAGCGCACCCTGGACGAGGACGGCGTAGCTGTCCGCCTCGCCGACCTCGACCGCCGAGCGGGGCGCCTCGAAGCGCACGGCCTGGCCCGACCAGGCGCCGAGGCGGTAGAGGCCCCGCACCACGTTCACGTACGCCACGACCCGGCCCTTGTTCTCGCCCCGATCCACCGTGACGGCGCGGCTGCGCAGGAGCGGGACCAGCCAGACGTCGGCGCGTCCCGGAGGCTCCGGGTCGGCGCCGATCTCGACCACGATCCGGCCGCCCTGCTCCTCGGCGCGGACCGGCACGCGCAGGGCGCTGCCCGCCCGCGTGTCCTGGACGATCTTCTCGATGCCGCTGCGGTTGCCGCCCGCGAGCGCCGCGCCCCCGTTGATCACGAGTTCCGGCGTGTAGATCCGGACCTCGCCGTGGGCCGTGGCATAGGCGCGCTGACGCTCGGTGAAGAGGCTGTGGCCGAACGTGTCCTTCCAGCCGAGATAGTCCCAGTAGGTCACCGGGAAGGTCAGGGCGAGGATTCCGGGGCGCCGGGCGAGATCGCCGAGGAGATGGTCGGCCGGCGGGCAGACGGCGCAGCCCTGGCTCGTATAGAGCTCGAGCACCGCGCGGAGCGGCTCGGCGGAGGCCGGCAGGCAGCCGGCGATCAGGGCGGGCAGCAGGCAGGCCAGGAGCGCCGCGCCCCGCCTGCGCGGCCGAGTTGCATCCGACATCATCTCATGAGAGCGCGGGTGCGGGAGGCTGGGAAGTCACGTTGGCTTGAGCGGCGGGCGCGGTCTCGCCGGGCTCCCGGGCCGGCGCGTCCCGCGGGGCCTTCGGCTTCGGGAGCATGGCCGGGCGCCAGCGCCGGTGCATCCAGAGCCACTGCCCGGGCTCCTCGCGCACCCAATCCTCCAGCACGCGGGTCATCGCCTGCATGGCGCCCTGGACGTCGATGGCGCCGCTCGCGTCCCGCGGGAGATCGAGCGGCGGGGTCAGCTCCAGGCGGAAGCGCACGCCGTGCCTGCGCACCACCCGCGCTCCGTGGACCGGGCACTCGTAGTGGCGGGCGAGCTTGGCGAGCAGCGGGTTGACGAGGCAGGGCCGGCCGAAGAATTCCACCACCACGCCACGGGTGAAGTGCTGGTCGATCAGCTGCCCGAGATGGCCGCCCCGCTCGACCACGCCCTGCATGGCGAAGGCGGCGCCGGGACCGGACGCGGCGAGCCCGCCCATCGTGGCGCGGCGCACTTCCTGCACGAGCCGGGCGGCGGCGGGGTTGTTCGGCGGCCGGAACACGGCAGTGGTCTCGAGCCCGAATTTCTGGGCGCAGATCGCGGGCAATTCCCAGTTCGCGAGGTGCGAGGCGAAGACGAGGCCGGGCCGGCCATCGTCCCGCAGGGCGTAGAAATGGTCGATGCCCTCGACCTCCATCCGCTGCGTCGCGGGATCGGCCGGGTCGTAGTCGAACAGCCGGTCGAGATGGGCGTATTCCGCGCCCGTGCGGCCGAGATTCTCCCATGCCGCGAGCGCGATCCCGCGCAACGCCGCCTCGTCGCGGCCGGGAAAGGCGGCGCGCAGGTTCGCCAGCGCCGTGCGGTGCGAGGGCAGCCAGGGGCCGACCAGCCGGAACAGCGCCCCGCCGACGGCGCTCGCCCGCTCCGGCCCGAGGGCGCGGGCGAGCAGGAAGAGCCCCCGGATCAGGGGGACCATGGCGAGCCCGGCCATCCGGGGCAGGTGCCGGTTCAGCATGAAGGCGAGGCGTAGCAACGGGTGTCTCGGAAGGATGGCGTGCCGTCGACGCGGGGCGAGCGTCCGACTCGCTTAGAGGATTCTGAGTGGCAAGTGGAGAGGGTGCCGCGCCCTCACAAGGTCACGAGGATCTTGCCGAAGACCTTGCGCGATTCGAGCCGCTCCAGGCCCTGCCCGAAGTCGGCGAGCGGATAGACCGTGTCGATGACTGGCGTGATGCCATCGGCCATCTTGGCGAGCGACTCACGGATGTTGCGGATCGCGCATCCGAACGAGCCGGTGATGCGGTATTGCTGCTGGAAGAGCTGCATCAGGTTCATCGTCGTCGAGACGCCGGAGGTAGAGCCGCAGGTCACGAGCCGCCCGCCCCGCTTCAGGCAGAGGAGCGAGCCGTTCCAGGTGTCCGGCCCCACATGCTCGAACACCACGTCGACGCCTTTCCGCTTCGTCAGCCGCCGCACCTCGCCCTCGAAGCGCTCGGTCCGGTAGTTGACGACGTGGTCGGCCCCGAGCGCGGCGGCCTTCGCGCCCTTCTCGTCGTCGCCGACCGTGGTGAACACGGTGCAGCCGATCGCCTTCGCCATCTTGATGGCCGCGGTGCCGATGCCGGAGCCGCCCGCATGGACGAGGATGCTCTCGCCGGGCTCCAGGCGCGCATTGTCGAACAGCATGTGCTGCACCGTGCCGAACGCGACCGGCGCGCAGGCGGCCTCGACGTGGCTCACGCCCGCCGGCACCTTGACGACGAGGCGGGCCGGCATCGTCACGAATTCGCGGGCGAAGCCGTCGATGTGGAAGCCCATCACGCCGCCGACCTCCTCGCAGAGGTTGTCGCGCCCCTCCCGGCAGGCCCGGCAGCGACCGCAGGTCTGCGCCCCGTACATCGCGACGGGCTCGCCCGCCGCGAAGCCCTCGACGCCCTCGCCGACCTCCGCGATCTCGCCCGCGGCCTCGGCCCCGACCGTGAGGGGCAGCTTGCGCTTGGCGAACGCCATGCCCCGGAAGCCCCAGACGTCGATGAAGTTGAGGCCGACCGCCCGCACCCGCACCCGCACCTCGCCGGGCCCGGGCGGGGGCGCGGCCTCGACCTCGGTCAGGCGCAGGTCGCGGTCGCCGAAGAGCTGGAGGGCTTGCATCATCATTCTTCCGGTTGCGCGCTCTCGGGCGTGCCCCGCCCGATCGCTCCCGGGGCTCCGTACAGGATCGCGTCGAGGCGCGCACGCACGGCGTCCCGGTCGATCCCGGACGGGCGCCCGATTTGCCGACCCCTCATTCCGGCGCCAGATACCGCCGCCGGGCCCAGCCCACGCTGCGCCCGAACTTGACGCGGCACCACGTGGTGCGGCTCGGCGTGTCGTTGGTGCAGCCGAAGCCGAGGAGGCGGCGCCCGGCCGGGATCTCGCCGACGATCTCGGCGCCCGCGTCCGGCTCCGCCCGGATGCTCAGGGCCTCACCGCGGGGCAGGCCGTCGACGCGGAACGGCTCCGGCTCGGCGCGGGCCGGCCCGGCGATGAACAGGGCGAGTACCGGGAGCAGGCGAAGGCGCATCTTTGTCTCAGGAGCGGTGCACGCCCATCATGGCGGTCAGCCCGCCGTCGACGGGCAGGACGGCCCCGTGATATAGCCGGCCCCCGCCCCCATCAGGAAGGTCGCCAGTGCCGCAACCTCGGCGGGGTCCGCGAAGCGGCCGGCCGGGATTTGCCGCTCCATCCCCGCGCGGTGGGCGGCGTAGGGCGCCATCATGGCGGTGTCGATGAAGCCCGGCGCGATCACGTTGACGGTGACCCCGCGCTTGGCCGACTCGATCGCGAGCGTGCGGCAATAGGAGATCAGCGCGCCCTTCGAGGCGGCGTAGGCGGCGTTGCCGGCATTGGCCTGGAGCGCCGCCACCGAGCCAATCGCGACGATGCGGCCCCGGCGCGCCCGGATCATGCCCCGCACGAGCGCCTTGGCGAGCCGGGTCAGCGACCAGAAATTGACCTGCATCGCGGCCTCGGCCCGGTCCTGCGCCAGCATCGCGGCGAGCGCGTCGGCCGATTGGCCGGCATTGTGGACGAGCCCGTGCCAGCTCTCGCCCTCGATCGCCTCGCAGAACGCGTCGAGGGCCGCGCGGTCGGATAGGTCGAGGGAATGGGCCGCGAAGCGGCCCTCCGGGTGCGCGCGGCCGAGTTCGGCGAGCAGCGCCTCGGCCTTGTCGCCCGAGGAGCGGTAGGTGAAGGCGACGTCGTGCCCGGCCGCCGCCAGCGCGCGCACGATCGCGGCGCCGAGCCCGGAGGCACCCCCGGTGACGAGGACGCGGCCCGGATCGCCCGCCCCGGCGCTCATGCGGGCTCCGAGCCGAGCACGAGGCAGGTGTTCTGCCCGCCGAAGCCGAACGAGTTCGACAGCACCCGCTCCACCCGCGCGTCGCGGGCCTCGGCCACCACGTCGAGCGGGATGGCCGGGTCGGGCACGGCGTAGTTGATGGTCGGCGGGATCCGCCCGTGCCGGATCGTCAGGAGCGAGATCGCCGCCTCGATGGCGCCGGCCGCCGTGAGCGTGTGCCCGATCATCGACTTGTTCGAGGAGATCGGCACGGCGCCCATGCGCTCGCCGAACACGGCCATGCAGCCCAGAGCCTCCATCTTGTCGTTCTCAGGGGTCGAGGTGCCGTGGGCGTTGATCGTGTCGATGCCCTCGGGGCCCACGCCCGCATCGTCGAGGGCGGCGCGGATCGCCGCGATGATCGGCGCGCCGTCCGGGCTCGATCGGGTGCGGTGGAAGCCGTCGCCCTTCTCGCCGCAGCCGAGCACGTAGCCGAGGATCTTCGCGCCGCGGGCCTGAGCCGCCTCCGCGTCCTCCAGCACGAGGGCCGCGGCGCCCTCGCCCATCACGAAGCCGTCCCGGTTCTTCGAGAAGGGCTTCGACGCCGCCTCCGGCACCGCGTTCTGGGTCGAGAGGGCGGAGAGGAGCGAGAAGCGGATCAGGGATTCGGGGTTCACCGAGCCGTCGGTGCCGATGCAGAGGGCGGCCGTCATCTCGCCGCGGCGGATCGCCTCGACGCCGAGCTGGATCGCGGTAGCGCCCGACGAGCAGGCGGTCGAGAGCGAGATCGGCGAGCCCTTGGTGCCGAAGCGGTCGGCGATGCGGTCGGCCACCGTGCCGAAGATGAAGAGGTCGTGCCACGCGTCGAAGCGGCGGGTGGCGGCGGCCCGCTGCAGCCCCGCATAGGTCACCGCCTCGTTCTCGGCCCCGGCCTCGGCGAGCGCGCGCCGCTGCGGCCATTCCATCTCGACGGGCGGCACCGCGATGAAGAGCGCGCCGGGGAAGTCGCCCGGCTGCCCGATGCCGGCCTGCGCGATCGCCTCCTCGGCGGCGGTCGCCGCGAAGCGCTCGGAGAGGGCCGGGGCCACCAGCGGGTCGGTGTCGAGGAAGTCGACCGTGCCAGCGATCGTGGTGCGCAGGCCCTCGGTGGGGAACCGGGCGATCGCGTGGATGCCGGAGCGCCCGGCGGTGAGCGCCGCCCAGGTCTCGGCCTGGCCCTGCCCGAGGGAGGTGACGAGGCCGATGCCGGTGACGGCAACCAGCGGCCGGCCTCTCGCGTCGCGATGGGAATGAGCTGTCATCGGGCCGTCTTACAGCAAGTCTGGGGCGCCGGCATGGCCGGCGCGTGACACGGAAGGCCGTTCCGCCGGATGGGCCTTACGCGGCGAGCACCCGCACGACGCCCTCGCCGCGCCGATGGCCGACCGTGGTGACGGCGACTTCGGAGAGGCCCGTCTCGGCGACGAGACCGGCGGCGAGCGCCGCGCCGAAGGGCGCCGCCACCTCGAGCCCGTGGCCGATCAGGTCGCCGAGTGCCGTCAGCTTCGCGCCGGGCGCGAGCTGCCCGAGCGCCGCCCGCTCCTCGTCGGTGATCGGCGCGACGCCGGTCGCGCCCGAGATCACGGCGTCCGCGCGCCCGATCCCGGCCCGGCCCCAGAGCGCGGCGAGGCTCGCCGCGACGCTGCCGGCCGCCCGCCGCGTCCGGTCGCTCGCGACCGCGTCGATCCGGGCGAGCGCCCTTGCGCCGCGGGCGGCGGCGGCGTCGGCCGCTTCCAGCACCAGGAAGGCGGCGCAGCTGCCGAGGATGAAGCCGTCCTCGCCCTGCCCCGCCCGCTCGAACACGGGCCGGTAATCGGGCTTTCGGAGGAAGCCGCCCATCTCGTGGATCACCATCACGTCCGGCCGCTCGGCGCTGTAGGAGCCGCCGACCAGCATGGCATCGATCTGGTTCGAGGCGATCCGCGCCTGCGCGATCCGGAGCGCGTCGATGCCCGCCGCCTCCTCGCCCATGAAGGTGCGGGACGCCCCCGTGACGCCGTGCACGATGGCGATGTTGCCGGCGAGGAGGTTCGAGAGCTGCGCCAGGAACAGCGTCGGGCGCAGGTCGTTCTGCAGGCGCTCGTTGAGATAGGCGCCCGCGTCGGAGGCCTCGCGCAGGCCCGTCAGGATCGCCCCGTCGACCGCGTAGTCGCGCTCGCCGCCGCCCGCCGCCACGACGAGGTGGAGATTCGCCTTGAAGGCCGCGTCGTCCTTGCACCCCGCCGAATCGAGGGCGAGGCCCGCCGCGTAGACGCCGAGGCGCTGCCACGCCTCCATCTGGCGCTGGTCGGATTTCTTCGGGATCTGCCCGTCGAGGGTGAGCGGGGGAGCCGGGTGCACCGGATAGGGCGCGAAGGTCTCGGCATCCGTGCGCGGTGGCGCGCCCGAGGCGAGCGCCGCGAGATGGGCCGCGAGCCCCTCGCCCGCGCAGGAGACGAGGCCGATGCCGGTGACGACGACGTCGCGCCCGCTCACGGCAGGGCTCCGGGTTCGGCCTGGATCGCGAGCCCGATCCGACGCGCCCGCTCGCGCATCGGCGCGTCGAGGCCCGCGGGGAACGGCATGGTGCGGAAGCGCAGCTCCGCGTCGGCGAGCGGCTTGCCCGCGTGGCAGATCGCGGCCTTGGTCACCGCGTAGCCCGAGCCGTCATGGACGAGGCTCGCCTCGATGGCGAGCTCGGCGCCCGGCCCCACGAAGGAGCGGAAGCGCGCCTTGTCGACCGCCATCAGGAAGGGCATCTGCGCGAAGCCGAGATGGGCGAGCACGAGGTAGCCGGAGGCCTGCGCCATCGTCTCGGTGAGGAGCACGCCCGGCACCAGCGGGTGGCCGGGGAAGTGCCCCTCGAAGACGGGGCTCGCGTCGGGCACCCGGGCCAGCGCCTCGATCCGGCCGGCCTCGCGGTCGAGGTGCACGACCGAATCGATCATCTCGAAGTATTCGAGGCGCATGGTCGCTCGGATCGCCGGTGTCGGGTCGGGCTTCGGGCGCTTAAGCCTTGGCGGCCTTCTCGGCGACCAGCGCGTCGATGCGGGCGCAGAGGTTCTTGAGGACGAAGTATTCCTCGGCCGGGACCTTGCCCTCGTTGACCTCCTGGGTCCAGCGCTCCAGCGGCAGCTTGATGCCGAACGCCTTGTCCACCGCGAAGGCGATGTCGAGGAAGGCCAGCGAATCGATGCCGAGATCGTCGATGGCGTGGCTCTCGGGGGTGATCTTGTCCCGCGGGATGTCGGCGGTGTCCGCGATGATGTCGGCAACCCGGTCGAAGGTCGCGCTCGTGGCGGTGATGGGCTGGTCAGACATGCGTTCTCGCCGTGTTCCTGAACTCGTCGCCGGGCGGGAAGAGCCTTCCCGCACCGGGCGCAGGCAACCCGGCGCCCCCGGGACCATGCGCGCGTCGGCGGACCGCCGCGGGCGGTCCTCACGTTGGCGGCGACCTCTACACGAGGGGTTCCGGACGGGCAACCGTGCCGGCTCCCCGGGCGTCTCGACGTCGACGCATCGGGCGCGGGTCCCCTCTCGTTCCGAGGGGGGCAGGGTGAGGGATGCGAGGTTTCCGGAGAATCTGCACCCCTCACCCGGTCCGCGTCCCGCGGACTCAAACCTCCCGAACAGAAGAGGGGGTGCGTCGCGCCCGCGCACGAAATCCGGAGCGGCGGGATCCGCGGGGGGCATCCCGGCCTCGACGCCCTACATGGCTGCCCGGGAGCAGGCCCGGAGGCCGCGCCCGGCGGAGACCCCCTGTCCGATGGACCATCGCCCGAGCCCGACCCCCGGTCCGCAGCCCGCACCGCCCCCCGCTCCCGCCCCGGACCGCGCCCAGGAGAATGCCCGCTCGCAGGGCGCGGCCCGGGTCGCCCTGGTCCTCGCGCTCTCGGCCCTCGGGCTCTGGATCCTGCACGCGTTCCTGCCGGCGCTCGTCTGGGCGGTGATCCTGGCGATCGCCCTCGGGCCCCTCTACCGGCGGGCCGAGCGGCGCTGGCCGCTGGGGCAGCACAACATCCTGCTGCCGCTCTTCGCCACCCTTCTCATCGCCCTCGTCTTCCTGGCGCCCCTTGCCGTCCTCGGCGTGCAGGCGGCGCGGGAAGCGCACGACGTGCTCGATTTCGTGCGCTCGGCGGAGCGGACCGGCATTCCGGTGCCCGACTTCCTGCAGCACCTGCCCTTCGGTGCGGCCCAGGCGACGCGCTGGTGGAGCGACACCCTGAGCCATCCGGACGTCGGCTCCGAGATCCTGCACCGGCTCGACAACGCCTCGGTGATCGGCTTCTCGCGCAATCTCGGCCGCGAGGTGGTGCGCCGCAGCGTGCTGTTCGGCTTCACACTCGTGGCGCTGTTCTTCCTGTTCCGCGACGGGCGGGCCGTGGCGGCCCAGGTGCTCACCGCCTGCAACCGCCTGTTCGGGCCCCGCGGCGAGCGCGTCGCCCGGCAGATGGTGGCCTCGGTGCACGGCACGGTGGACGGGCTCGTGCTGGTCGGCCTCGGCGAGGGCGTGCTGCTCGGCATCGTCTACGTCCTCGCGGGCGTGCCGCACCCGGTCCTGCTCGGGGCGCTCACCGCGGTCGCGGCGATGATCCCGTTCGGCGCGCCGCTCGTGTTCGGCCTCGCGGCCGCGCTCCTCCTCGCGAACGGTGCCGTCGCTCCGGCCATCGCCGTCGTCGCCGCGGGCCTCGTCGTCACCTTCGTCGCCGACCATTTCGTGCGTCCCGCGCTGATCGGCGGAACGACGCGCCTGCCCTTCCTCTGGGTGCTGCTGGGCATCCTCGGCGGCGTCGAGACCTTCGGCCTGCTCGGGCTGTTCCTCGGACCCGCCGTGATGGCCGCCCTGGTGCTCCTGTGGCGGGACTTCACGGACGGCCCGGAGCAGCGTCCCGTGGCATGAGGGCGCCCGCCCGGGCGCCCTCGCCCGCGTCACATTGGCGGGGTCAGCCCGTCCTTGCCGACCGCCACGAGCTTGCCGTCGAGCTTCGTCCCGTCCTTGGCCGCGACCACGAAGATCTTCGAGCCGGGCTTGAGGATCGCGGCGTCGGCCGGCTCGAAGGCGACGATCGGGGCCTGCGGCGGCACCACGATCTGCTTCGAGCCCTCCTTGTCGTAGGTCACCGTCAGCGTCTTCTCGCCCGCGCTGCCGCCGCTCCTGGCGACGGTGCCGTTGGTCATGGCGCTCTTCACCTTCGGGGCGCCGGCCGATTCCGCCTTGACGGTGCCGTTCGTCATCGCGCTCTTCACCTTGGCGCCGCCGGCGGCAGTGTGGTCGGTGATCGCGTCCCAGGCGTAGTGGCCCTCGCCGGTGCCCCGCATGGAATCGGGGAAGATCGCCACTTCGAGGGCCGTCATCGGGTTCTCGCCCTTGGTGGCGGTGCCGATGAAAACGCCGTCCTTGACCGCTTCGAGGCTCGACTTCGCGACCCAGACGAATTTCGCGCCGCCGAGCTGCACCGTCTCCGAGGCGCCGTCGCTCGTCTTGACCGTGACGGCGTTGGCGTCGGCCGACTCGATCGTACCGCGTACGCGCTGCAGCTCCGGTGCCGCCTGGGCGGCGCCCGTCAGCGCGAGGAAACCCGCCAGGGCGGCTCTGGTGATGCGTTGCATGGAAATCTCCCGTGTTGCAGATGCCGGGGAGATGGGGCGCGGACGGCCGGCGCCAAGATTGCGCCCAATCCTGTGATGCGCCACTTTGTTATCGGCGCCCGGGATCATCCGGCAAGGGCGGCCGCGATGGATTCCACACTGGCCCCTCCATGGGCCTATGATGCCGCCTCCGCCCCGGACAATGCCGTGCCGTCGATCAGCCTCACGCGCCTGCGTCTGTGCTCCTGGCGCTTCCTGCCGGGCTTCGTGCCGCTGACCCTGCGCTCCGCGCGCCAAGCGGAGCGGGCCCCGGGCTTCCTCGACGGCGCGGTCCTCGGCGAGCCGGCCCGCCTCACCTTCTGGACGCTGACGGCCTGGACGGACGAGGCGACGATGCGGGCCTACATGCTGTCCGGCGTGCACCGGGCGGCGATGCCCCGCCTCCTCGACTGGTGCGACGAGGCGGCGGTGGCGCGCTGGGAGGCGGCGGAGGCCGCCCTCCCCGGCTGGGCGGAGGCCGACCGCCGCCTGCGGGAACTGGGACGCCCCTCGAAGGTCCGCCACCCGAGCCCGGCCCATGCGGGCCTGCGCCACGCGCCGCCGTCCCTGACGCGCGGTGCGAGACTGAGGCCGAGGGGCTGAGCGCTTGTCCCATCTCGTTCCGAGAGGGACAGGGTGAGAGGACCGGTTTCTCCGGAGATGTCGCCCCCCTCACCCGGTCCGCATCCTGCGGACTCGACCTCTCCCGAACGGGAGAGGTGCGGGTTGCCGCTCAGGCCGCGAGCGAACGCAGCACGTAGGGCAGGATGCCGCCGTTGCGGAAGTATTCCAGCTCGTCCAGCGTATCGATCCGGCAGGTCAGCGGCACGTCCTGGCGGGAGCCGTCGGCCGAGGTGATCTCGGCGATCAGGGTCTGGCGCGGCTTGAGGTCGCCCGCGAGGCCCTTGATCGTGACGGTCTCGTCGCCCTTGAGGCCGAGGGAGGCCCAACTCGTCTCACCCTGGAAGACCAGCGGCACCACGCCCATGCCGACGAGGTTCGAGCGGTGGATGCGCTCGAAGCTCTCGGCGATCACGGCGCGGACGCCCAGCAGCTTGGTGCCCTTGGCCGCCCAGTCGCGGGACGAGCCGGTGCCGTATTCCTTGCCCGCGAACACGACGAGCGGCGTGCCGGCCTCGGCGTATTTCTGGGCAGCGTCGTAGATGAACATCCGCTCGCCGGTGGGCTGCAGCAGCGTCCAGCCGCCCTCGACCACGTTGCCGGTCCCGTCCCGCACCATCTGGTTCTTGATGCGGATGTTGGCGAAGGTGCCCCGCATCATCACCTCGTGGTTGCCGCGGCGCGTGCCGTACTGGTTGAAGTCCTGCACGCGCACCTGGTGCTCCTGCAGGTAGGCGCCGGCGGGCGAGGCCGCGCGGATGTTGCCGGCCGGCGAGATGTGGTCCGTCGTGATCGAGTCGAGGAAGAGGCCGAGGATGCGGGCGTCCTCGATGTCGGTGACGGGGGCCGGCACCTTCTGCATGCCCTCGAAATAGGGCGGGTTCTGCACGTAGGTGGAGCCCGAATCCCAGGCGAAGGTCTCGGCCTCGGTCACCTCGACGGCCTTCCAGTAATGGTCGCCGCCGAACACGTCGGCGTAGCGCGACTTGAACAGGGCCGAGCTGATGTTCTTCTCGATGAACGCCTGGACCTCGGACGACGAGGGCCAGATGTCGGCGAGGTAGACGGGCTTGCCGTCCGAGCCGGTGCCGAGCGGGTCCTTGGTGAGGTCGACCTGCATGGAGCCGGCGAGCGCGTAGGCGACGACGAGCGGCGGCGAGGCGAGGTAGTTCGCCCGGACATCCGGGTTCACCCGGCCCTCGAAGTTGCGGTTGCCCGAGAGCACGGCGGCCGCCACCACGTCGTTGTCGTTGATCGCCTTGGAGATCGGCGCCGGAAGCGGGCCCGAATTGCCGATGCAGGTGGTGCAGCCGAAGCCGACGAGGTTGAAGCCGAGCGCGTCGAGCGGCTTCTGCAGGCCGGCGCTCTCCAGGTACTCGGCGACGACCTGGGAGCCGGGCGCGAGCGAGGTCTTCACCCACGGCTTCGAGGTGAGGCCCTTGGCGACCGCGTTGCGGGCCAGGAGCCCCGCGCCGATCATCACGCTCGGGTTCGAGGTGTTGGTGCAACTCGTGATCGCGGCGATCACCACGTCGCCGTGGCCGATGTCGAAGTTCGAGCCCTCGACGGGGTAGCGCTTCGCGATGTCGGCGGCCTTGCGGAACTCGGTCTCCATCGCGCCGGCGAAGCCGGGCTTGGCGGCGTCGAGCAGCACCCGGTCCTGCGGGCGCTTCGGGCCGGCGAGCGAGGGGCGCACGTCGCCCATGTCGAGTTCGAGCGTGTCGGTGAAGACGGGGTCCGGGGTCGAGGCGTCCCGCCACATCCCCTGCGCCTTCGCGTAGGCCTCGACCAGCGCGATGCGCTCGTCCGCGCGGCCGGTCACGCGCAGGAAGTCGATCGTCTTCCGGTCGACGGGGAAGAAGCCGCAGGTGGCGCCGTACTCCGGCGCCATGTTGGAGATCGTGGCGCGGTCGGCCACCGCCATGTCCTCGAGGCCGGGGCCGTAGAATTCCACGAACTTGCCGACGACGCCCTTCTTGCGCAGCATCTGCGTGACGGTGAGCACGAGGTCGGTCGCCGTGGTGCCCTCGGGCAGGCGCCCCGAGAGCTTGAAGCCGACGACCTCGGGGATCAGCATCGAGAGCGGCTGGCCGAGCATGGCGGCCTCCGCCTCGATGCCGCCGACGCCCCAGCCGAGCACGGCGAGGCCGTTGACCATGGTGGTGTGCGAATCCGTGCCGACGAGGCTGTCCGGATAGGCCACCTCCGAGCCGTTCTCCGACCGGGTCCACACGGTCTGCGACAGGTATTCGAGGTTGACCTGGTGGCAGATGCCGGTGCCGGGCGGCACGACGGAGAAATTGTCGAAGGCCGACTGGCCCCACTTGAGGAAGGTGTAGCGCTCGCCGTTGCGCTCGTATTCGAGGGCGACGTTGTCGGCCAGCGCCTTCGGCGTGCCGAACTCGTCGACGATGACCGAATGGTCGACGACGAGGTCGACGGGCACCAGCGGGTTGATCTTCTGCGGGTCGCCGCCGAGCGCCACCATGGCGTCGCGCATGGCCGCGAGATCGACGACCGCGGGCACGCCGGTGAAGTCCTGCATCAGCACGCGGGACGGGCGGAAGGCGATCTCGGTCTCCTCCTTGCCGCGGTTGCCGAGCCACGCCACGGTGGCCTCGATGTCCGCGCGCCGGACGGAGCGGTCGTCCTCGTAGCGGAGCAGGTTCTCGAGGAGCACCTTCATGGAGAAGGGCAGAGCCGCGGCGTCGGCGAGCCCGTTCTTCGAGGCCTCGGGAATCGAGTAGTAGGTGTAGGTCTTGCCCCCGACGTCGAGCGTCTGGCGGGACTTGAAGCTGTCGAGCGATGCCACGGCTTGTCTGATCCTCGCTGGCGTTTGTCGAACACGCGCAGGCATAACCTGCGCCACGAATCAGTGTTCGGCTGAACTCGCGCCGTTGCCGGCGCGCGCCGCCCCGGGGGTGCCCGGGCAGGATGATGCGCGAGGGGCGAATTGGACGCCCGATGGGTCGCGCGGCGCAGCCTGCGGCCCGTATAGAACAGTTCGAAATTCGCCGCTACGGGGCCGTGATGACACCTGCGCGCGGGTGTCCGCGCCCGCTGCCGGCGCCGTCCGCGCGATGATCGCGATCTACGCCGCGGAGGACCGTTCGTGATCGCTCGATCCCGCGCGATCAGGTCTCGCCTCGCGGCGCGCCCCGTGCCATTGGCGGAACCCGGAAAGGCGCCGCGCTCGGCCGCCTCTGGACAGACCGGGTCGGGGATGACCGCGTGATCGCCTCCATCGAGGACAGGTTCCTGCCCACCGTGATCCCGGGCTGACCCCGTGCGCCTCACCGTCACCGGCCTCGCCGTCCGCCGCTCCGGGCGCCGCATCTTCGCGGGCCTCTCCTTCGCCCTCGGCCCCGGCGAGGCGCTGATGGTCACGGGCCGCAATGGGGCCGGCAAGTCGACGCTGCTCGCCGTGCTCGCCGGCCGGCTGAAGCCCGATGCCGGCGAGGTCCTCGTCGCCGAGGTCGGCGAGGCGACACTCCCCGAATGCCTGCACGTCGTCGGCCACCGGGACGGGCTCAAGAGCGCCCTGACGGCGGAGGAGAATCTCGCCTTCGCCCGCGACCTCCTCGGCGATCCGGCCCTCACGCCCGGCGAGGCGCTGGCGGAGCTCGGCCTCGCCCACGCCCTGAAGCTGCCGGTCGCCTACCTCTCGGCGGGGCAGCGACGGCGGGTGGCCCTCGCCCGCCTCCTCGTCTGCCGCCGGCCACTCTGGCTCCTCGACGAGCCGACGGCGGCCCTCGACCTCGCCTCGCAGGGCGTGCTCGCCGCCCTGATGGCCCGCCACCGGGCGGGCGGTGGCCTCGTCGTCGCGGCGACCCATCAGGCGCTCGGCCTCGACGACGCCCAGGAGCTGCGCATCGAGCGCCCTGCCCCCGCTACCGAGGCGGAGGCCTTCGCGTGATCCGCGCCTTCCGCGCCCTCGTCGCCCGCGACCTCACGCTCGCCGCCCGCGTCGGCGGCTCGGGCGCGCTCTCGCTCGTCTTCTTCCTGATGATCGTGGCGCTGGTGCCCTTCGCGCTCGGGCCCGACCTCAACCTCCTGTCGCGGATCGGCCCGGCCATCCTCTGGCTCGCCGCGGTGCTCGCCACCCTCATCGGCCTCGACCGCCTGTTCCAGGCCGACGAGGAGGACGGCTCCCTCGACCTGATGACGGGCGCGCCCGTTCCCCTCGAACTCGTGGTGCTCGCCAAGGTCGCGGCGCACTGGCTCACCACCGGTCTGCCGCTGGCTCTCGCCTCGCCCCTGTTCGGCCTCCTCGTCGCCCTCGACGGCACCGCCATGGCGGCGACCGCGCTGACCCTCCTCGTCGGCACCCCAGCGCTCACCTTCGTCGGTGCGGTCGGAGCCGCGCTCACCGCCTCGATCCGCCGCGGCGGCCTGATCCTCGCCGTGCTCGTTCTGCCGCTGATGATCCCGACCCTGATCTTCGGCGTCTCGGCGGCTCAGTCGGCGCTCAGTGACACCGTGCCCTTCGCGACGCCGCTGACGATCCTCGCGGCCCTCAGCCTGATCGCGGCGGTGGTCGGTACGCTTGCGGCGGCGGCGGCCTTGCGCTGGTCGGAGTGAGGGGGATGCGCCGCTGCCCCGCATTGCCGCCGCACCGCGCCCCGCGCTAAAGCTGCGGCCATGTCGGCCCTCCCCTCGACCTCGCTCTGGACCCGCCTGTCCAATCCCGGCCACTTCCTGCGCTGGTCGGGCGCGGCCGGCCCCTGGCTCGCCGGCCTGTCGGCCCTGACCCTCGGCCTCGGCCTGTACCTGTCCTGGTTCGTCGCCCCGCCGGACTACCAGCAGGGCGAGACGGTGCGGATCATGTTCATCCACGTGCCGGCGGCCTGGCTCGGGGTGTTCTTCTACGGCTCCATGACGCTCTCGGCGATCGGAACGCTCGTCTGGCGCCACCCGCTGGCCGACGTGGCGCAGCGGGCGGCGGCGCCGATCGGGGCGGCCTTCACCCTGATCTGCCTCGTCACCGGCTCGCTCTGGGGCAAGCCGATGTGGGGCACCTACTGGGTCTGGGACGCGCGGCTCACCTCGATGCTCGTCCTGTTCCTGATCTACTGCGGGATCATCGCCCTCTGGCGCACCATGGAGGACCCGAACCGGGCCGCCCGCGCCGTGGCGATCCTGACGCTGGTCGGCGCCGTCAACCTGCCGATCATCAAGTTCTCGGTGAACTGGTGGTCGACGCTCCACCAGCCCGCCTCGATCCTGCGCATGGGCGGCCCGACCATCGACCCCTCGATGCTCTACCCGCTCCTGACCATGATCGCCGCCGCGACGCTCTTGGGCGTGACGCTCCACCTCTACGCGATGCGCACCGAGATCCTGCGGCGGCGCGTGCGGACGCTGACGATCCGCGAGGCCGAGCGGCTCGATGCCGGCGCGCCCGTCCTCGTGCCGGGCCCGGCCGCCGGCTCGACGCCCCTCGGCCAGGCCCTGTGAGGGACGCCATGCTCGGTCTCGGACCCCATGCCGACTTCATCCTCGGCGCCTACGCCTTCAGCGGCCTCGTGATGGCCGGCCTCGTCCTCAACGCGATCCGGGACCGCCGGGCGCAGGAGCGCGCGCTCGCCGATCTGCAGCGCCGGGATCGCCCGTGAGCGAGCCGCAGAATTCCGCCTCGGAGCCGGTGCGCCGCTCGCTCCTCCTGATCATCCCGCTGGTCGCCTTCGTGGTGCTGGCCGGCCTGTTCTTCCTCCGCCTGCGCTCCGGGGTCGACCCGGCCGCGATCCCCTCCGCGCTGATCGGCAAGCCGGTGCCGGCCTTCGAGCTCCCGGGCGTGCCGGGCCTGGAGGCCGAGGGCCGGCCAGTGCCCGGCCTCTCCAGCGCCGACCTCAAGGGCGGCGTGACACTCGTGAATTTCTGGGCCTCGTGGTGCGCGCCCTGCCAGGTCGAGCATCCGATGCTGATGCGCCTCGCCCGGGAGCCCGGCCTGCGCCTCGTGGGCATCGACTACAAGGACGCGCCCGAGAACGGCCGCCGCTTCCTTGCCCGCAACGGGGTGCCCTTCTCGGCGGTCGGGCTCGATGCGAGCGGCCGGGTCGGCATCGATTTCGGCGTCTACGGCGTGCCCGAGACCTTCATCGTCGGGCCGGACGGGATCATCCGCGACAAGCTCGTCGGCATCGTCACGCCCGAGAACCTGAACGCCGTCCTGGCCAAGATCCGGGCGGCGGCCGGGCCCGGCGGCCAGGCCGCAGCGCGCTGACGGCTCAGGCGGCCTCGGCCGGATCCTCGGCGCGGCCGTCCTTGCGCTCGTAACGGCTGAGCAGCGGCGTCTGGGCCAGCGCGAACAGGATCGTCAGCGGCATGATGCCGAAGACCTTGAAGCTCACCCAGAAATCCTCCGTCTGCGTGCGCCAGACCACCTCGTTCAGCGCCGCCAGCGCCAGGAAGAACAGGCCCCAGCGGAAGGTGAGCTTGCGCCAGCCCTCGTCGGTGAGCGCGAACACGCTGTCGAGCACAACCGAGAGCAGCGACTTGCCGAAGACGAGGCCGCCGAGCAGCACGAGGCCGAAGAGCGTGTTCACGATGGTGGGCTTGACCATGATGAAGGTCTTGTCCTGGAGCACCAGGGTCAGCCCGCCGAACACCACCACCACGACGCCCGAGACGAGCGGCATGATCGGCAGGCGCCGCACCAGCGCGTAGTGGATGGTGAGCGCGATCACGGTCGCCGCGATGAACAGGCCGGTCGCCGCGAACAGCTTCTGGTCGGCCGCCACGCCGAAGCGCTCCGCGTAGGCGTTGCCGAGGAAGAACAGCACCAGCGGCCCGAGTTCGAGCGCGAGCTTCGGCAGAGGCGCGAGGTGGCGCTGCGGGGGGACGGATTCGATCTGCATCAACGGGTCCGGCTGCGTGTCGGGCGGGGTCTGAGAGCAGGTTTCTGGCGCCGCCGCGGACCACGATGTAAGCTATGCCCCCGCCGTTTCCTACCGGAGCCGCGCCGACCATGAGTATCCGGATCGTCCACGCGGAGATCGAGGCCCTGCTCGCGGACCTCGCGGCGCGCACCGACCGCGACGGCGCGCCACACCTGTCCAAGGGCGAGGATTTCGCCCGCACCGGCGTGGCGCGGGCGGCCCTCTAAGCCTTCTCCAGCCCCGCGATGGCCCGCGCGAAGTCCCGCGCCGTGAAGGGCTCCAGATCCTCCACGCCCTCGCCGACGCCGATGAAGTGGACCGGCAGGCCGAACTTCGCCGCGAGCGCGATCAGGATGCCGCCGCGGGCCGTACCGTCGAGCTTCGTCATGACGAGGCCGCTGACGGGGGCCGCCTGCGAGAACAGCTCGACCTGGCTGAGCGCGTTCTGGCCGACCGTGGCGTCGAGGACGAGGAGGGTCGCGTGGGGCGCCTCGGCGTCGAGCTTGCGCATCACGCGCACGATCTTCTCCAGTTCCGCCATCAGGCCGGCCTTGTTCTGCAGGCGGCCGGCCGTGTCGATGAGGAGCACGTCGGTGCCCTGGCGCTTGGCATCCTGCAGGGCGTCGAAGGCGAGGCCCGCCGCGTCCGCGCCCTGCGCCCGCGTGACGACGGGCGTGCCGGTCCGCTCGCCCCAGACCTTCAGCTGCTCCACCGCAGCGGCGCGGAAGGTGTCGCCGGCTGCCAGCATCACGCTGCGCCCTTCCGCCTTCAGCTTCGAGGCGAGCTTGCCGATCGTCGTGGTCTTGCCGGCCCCGTTCACCCCGACCATCAGGATAACGAAGGGCTTCCTGTCCGCCTCGATCCGCAGGGGCTCGGCGACGGGGTCGAGCGCCCGCTCCACCTCGGCGGCGAGGATCGCCCGCACCTCATCCGGCGAGATGCCCTTCTCGTAGCGGCCCTTGCCGACGGCCTCGGAGACCCGTGTTGCGGTCTCGACGCCGAAATCGGCCTGGATCAGGGCATCCTCCAGGTCTTCCAGCGTCGTCGCGTCGAGCTTGCGCTTGGTGAAGAGGCCCGTCACCCGGTCCGACAGGGAGGTCGAGGTCCGCTTCATGCCCGCGGTGAGGCGGCCCCACCAGCCGCGCGTCTCCGCCGGCTCGGCGAGGTCGAAATCCTTGGCCGCGTCGGTCGCGAGCGCGGCCGCCGTGTCGACGGGCTGGATGTCCGGATCGGGGGGCGCCGTGCCGAGTTGCAGGGCGGAGGACGCGGGCTCGGCGGGCTCCGGTTCGAAGGCCTGCGCGGTCGTGTCCGCCGGTTCCGCCCCGCGCGCGGGCGCGTCGCCGGCCGTGCCGGCGGGCGGGCGCTCGGTCTCGCCCTCGATCGGCTGAAGGTCCGCGCCCTCGATCTCGTCGGGGACCGCATTCCTGTCCGCGTCCTCCGGAGAGGGCTCGGAGGGCGGCAGCGGCACGTGCTTGACGTCGTCGGCGCCCGTCGCGAAATCGGGCTCGCCCTCCGATGGCGAGGCCGGGGAATCCGGGGCCGGGACCGGCGTTTCCTCGGCGGCCGGCGTGCCTTTGCGCCCGAACAGGCGGCCGAACCAGCCCGGCTTCTCGTCTTGACTCATGCGTCCCTGCTCCCGCAGGCCGGGCTCCCAGAGCCGACCCGCCTCTCGCGTGCCACCGATGATCCTGCCTGACATAGGCGCCCGCCTCCTCTACCGCGATGCCCTGCTGCTCGTCATCGACAAGCCGGCGGGCCTGCCGGTGCATCCGGGCCCGAAGGGCGGCGAGACCCTGACCGACCATCTCGACGCCCTCCGCTTCGGCTTGCCGCGGCGCCCCGAGGTGGTGCACCGGCTCGACCGCGACACCTCGGGATGCCTCGCGCTCGGGCGCCACGCCAAGGCGCTGACCCGCCTCAACCGCCTGTTCGCGACCGCGATGGCCGAGAAGGTCTACTGGGCGCTCGTCGAGGGCGGTCCCGAGGCGGAATCGACGAGCATCGACCTTCCCCTCGCCCGCCGCTCGGACGACCCGCGCAGCTGGTGGATGAAGGCCGACCCGGCCGGCGAGCCGGCGCTGACCCATGTCCGCGTGCTCGGGCGCACGCCGGACCGAGCGCGGAGCTGGCTGGAATTGCGGCCGGTCACCGGGCGCACGCATCAACTGCGCGTCCATTGCGCCGCGTCGGGATTCCCGATCGTCGGGGACGCGATCTACGGCAGCGCTCCGCGGACCGGGTTCCCCGGGCTCCAGCTCCACGCGCGCGCCCTCACCTTGCCGCTCTATCCGAAGAAGGAGCCGGTGCACGCCGAGGCTCCCGTGCCGGAGCATATGCGGGCGGGGCTCGCGGAATGCGGCTGGCGAGCCTGAGGCGACTTCAGCCCGCGATGAGCGTGCGCCCGTCGTGTCCCGCGATCCGCACCGCGCGGATCTCGCCGGGCTCGGCCGTCAGCCGAACGGGAGTGAACGCCTCCGTGCGGCCGGTGCCGCCGCGCTCGGCCAGAACGAGGCGGCTTTCGCCGACCTCCGCGTCGAGGTGGCGCCGCAACGCCGCCGCGCCCACGTCCCGCAATCGCGCGGCACGCTCGCGCACGAGGCCGGGATCGACCGGCGGCATCCGGGCTGCGGGCGTTCCGGGGCGGGGCGAGAAGGGGAAGACGTGCAGGTGCGTGAGGCCGCACGCCTCCACGAGATCGAGGGTCCGGGCAAACTGCGCCTCGGTCTCGGTCGGGAAGCCCGCGATCAGGTCCGCCCCGAACACCGCGCCGGGACGAAGCCGGCGGATGGTCTCACAGAAGCGGATCGCGTCGGCGCGGGCATGGCGGCGCTTCATGCGCTTGAGGACGAGGTCGTCGCCCGCCTGGAGCGAGAGGTGGAGATGCGGCATCAGCCGCGCCTCCTCGGCGAGCGCGGCGACGAGATCCGCGTCGGCCTCGATCGAGTCGATCGAGGAGAGCCGCAGCCGGGCGAGGCCCGGCACGCCGGACAGGATCGCCCGCACGAGTCGGCCGAGCCCCCCGCCCTGAGCCAGGTCGCGGCCGTAGGCAGTGAGATCGACGCCGGTCAGCACCACCTCCCGCCCGCCATGCTCCACGATGCGGGCGACCTGCTCGACGACCGCCGCTTCCGGCACCGAGCGCGAGCGACCCCGCCCGAACGGGATGACGCAGAAGGTGCAGGCATGGTCGCAGCCGTTCTGCACCGGCACGAAGGCGCGGGTGTGCCCGGCGACGCCGGTGATGGCCGTGGGCGCGAGCGCCCGCGCCTCCATGACGGCGCCGGGCGGGGTCGGTTCCCGCCACGCGCGGGGTGCGAGCTTGTCGCTGTTGCCGACGAGGCGGGCGACCTCCGGCATGGCGGCGTAGAGATCGGTCTCGACCTCGGCGCCGCAGCCCGTCACCACGATCTCGGCGTCCGGCCGTTCGCGGGCGACCCGGCGGATCGCCTTGCGCGCCTGCCGGCCGGCCTCCGCCGTCACCGCGCAGGTATTGACGACGACGCGCGATCGCGCCCCCGCCTCGGGGCGGGCCGCCTGCCGCATCACCTCGGACTCGACGATGTTGAGGCGGCAGCCGAAGGTGAGGGTCTCGACGTCCATCAGGATGCCGGCCCGAACAGCTCCGGCGCGAAGCTGCCCTCCCCCTCGAGGAAGACCGGACCCGTCATCAGGACGTGGTCGTCGGCGCGCCACTCGATCACGAGGTCGCCCCCGGGCAAGCTCACGGTGGCGCCCCGCCCGATCATGCGCAGGCGCGAGGCCGCTACCACCGTGGCACAGGCGGCGGTGCCGCAGGCGAGCGTCAGCCCGGCGCCGCGCTCCCAGACCCGGAGCTTGATCGCCTCGCGTCCCGTCACCTGTGCCACCGAGATGTTCGCCCGCTCGGGGAAGATCGGGTGGTTCTCCAGCATCGGCCCGATCCGGGCGAGATCGTAGGTGTCGGGGTCGCGCTCGACGAAGAAGATCGCGTGCGGGTTGCCCATGCTGAGCGCGGCGGGGGAGTGCAGGATCGGATCGTCGATCGGGCCGATCTGCAGCTCGATGCGGCGGGTGTCGGGGAAGGGGTCGCGCAGGGGGATCTCGTCCCAGGCGAGCCGCGGCTGGCCCATGTCGACGGTGAAGGACCGGTCGGCCACCCGCCGCACCTCGACGAGGCCGGCCTTCGTCTCCAGCGTCAGCCGGCCGCTCTCGGCGGGCCGTGCCATGGCGGGATCGTCGAACATGGCGAAGGCGACGCAGCGGGTGCCGTTGCCGCAGGCGCCCGATTCCGAGCCGTCCGTGTTGTAGATCCGCAGGAAGGCATCGGTGCCCGGGGTTGCGGGATCGTGCATCACCATGAGCTGGTCGAAGGCCGAGTGCGGATCGCCCGCGATCGCCCGCGCCTCCTCTGGCCGGACGCGGATGTCCGTGCCGCGCAGGTCGAGGACCACGATCGCGTTGCCCGCGCCGTGCATCTTCAGGAATCTTCGGTTGCTGAGCGCGCTCATGCTGTCCGGCGGTTGGAGGGGCCCGTCCGGGGCCGGGACCGCTATATGGCAAAGTCCGGAACGCCGCGCGACCCCGGCCGGGTGCGGGGCTGCGGTCCGGGTTCCGCGCCGGACGACCCTCGCAGGCGGTCCGCTTCGTCACTAGTTTCCCCGGGCCCTCACCGCCTGGCGCCCGATTCGGCGCGCCGGTCCCCTCGCCGGAGCGACACCGTGACCCGCCTTCGTTCCCTTCTGTCCGCCGGTCTCCTCGCCCTCGCGTCCGGTTCCGGGTTCGCGCAGGAGGCCGCGCCGCCGCCGGCCTCAAACGCGCCCCCGCCCGCGGTGACGAATCCGCTGTCGACCACGACCGTGCCCGACACCGGCAAGCCCGACCCGAACCGGACCACCGCGCCGCAGCCCGAGAAGGCCCTGGCCCCACCGGCCGGCGCGCCCGCTCCCGCCGCCGCGCCCTCACCCCGCAAGGCGCTCGTCGAGACGCCCGGTGACGCCAACGACGTGGATGAGGTCTCGCTGCCGCCGAAGCCCGCCGCGATCCTGTCCGGCAAGGCGAAGTGGGAGGAGGCCGTGCCGAGTCTCAAGGCCGCTTTCGCGCGGATCGAGGCGGAGCTGTCGAAGTCCGGCGTCGTGCCGACGGGCCGTCCGATCGCCGTCTTCGCCAAGACCGACGACGACGGCTTCCAGTACGAGGCGATGGTGCCGGTGGCCGAGATCCCGGCGGCCAAGGGCGCCGAGAAGCGGGCGGACGGCGAGGGCATCCGCTTCGGCACCACGCCGAGCGGCAAGGCCCTGCGTTTCCCGCACAAGGGATCCTACGACGAGATCGACGGCACCTACGAGACGCTGACCGCCTATCTCGACGCGAAGGACATCGTGGTGCAGGACCGCTTCATCGAGGAATACGTCACCGACCTGAACGACCGCGCCGACGAGAAGCTCGACGTGAACATCTACGCGCTGGTGAAGTGAGAGCCGCGCATCCCCCTCGTTGGAACGCCGCGTGAAGAGTGGGGTCGTGCGCGGCGGTACCGCCGCGCTTCTTTCCACAAGCCCTATCGTCGGCCGATCCCCTCAAGGGCAGATGTGGCGTTCCTTGGAACCTCCGCCGCGTCTCGCGGATTCGCGCCTCATGCCCATCGCCCCCGGACATGAGCGCCCCGCCCCGCGCCCCCGCCGTTCCCGCCCGGAGACGCCCCCTGACGATCCCGATCTCGCTGCCCGGGCGCTCGAGATCCATCGCCGGCTCTGCCCGGTCTACGGCTGCCCGATCCCCTACTTCCACAGCCTCGATCCCTTGAGCGAACTCGTCTCCTCGCTGCTCTCGCACCGGACCCGCAACGCCGATTCGGGCCGCGCCTTCAAGGCGTTGCGCGCACGCTACCCGGACTGGGCGCAGGTGCTCGACGCGGAACCCGCCGCGATCGAGGAGACGATCGCCGGGGTGACGTGGCCCGAGCTGAAGGCACCCCGGATCCAGGCGGTGCTGCGGGCGGTCGCGGAGCGGCACGGCGCCCTCAGCCTCGACTTCCTGCGGGAGATGGAGGTCGATGCCGCCCGCACCTGGCTCGAAGCGATCCCCGGCATCGGGCCGAAGACGAGCGCGGCGGTGCTCGCCTTCTCCGTCCTGCGGATGCCGGCACTGCCCGTCGACAGCCACCACCACCGCGTGGCGCAGCGCCTCGGCCTCGTCGGGGCGCGGGTCGATGTCGGGCCCGCCCACCCCGTCCTGCGGGCGCAATTGCCGGCGGATTGGAGCGCGCAGGATCTCTATGACAATCACGAGATCCTGATGCTGCACGGGCAGCAGGTCTGCCACCATCGGAACCCGGCCTGCGGCCGCTGCGTCCTCCTCGATCTCTGCCCGACGGGGCAGGCAAGGCGCGGGGCTGTATGAGGCCCGACCCGCTCCCTTGACCGGTCCGGGCCGCCGGTCCAGAACCGCGCGCCTGCGCGGAGGAGCCGTTCCGACGCGGGATCCGCAAGTCAGGCAAGACGCCGGGAGAGACGCAGCGATGGCCGCGTTCAAGGAACTCGTGTTTTCGGGCGTCCAGCCGACCGGAAACCTGCATCTCGGCAACTATCTCGGCGCCATCAAGCGCTTCGTGGAGATGCAGGAGCGGGCGGATTGCCTCTACTGCGTCGTCGATCTGCACGCGATCACGCTGTGGCAGAACCCGGCCGAGTTGCGGACCCAGATCCGCGAGGTGACGGCGGCCTTCATCGCGGCCGGGATCGACCCGAAGCGCTCCATCGTCTTCAACCAGAGCCAGGTGCCGCAGCACGCGGAGCTTGCCTGGATCTTCAACTGCGTCGCCCGCCTCGGCTGGCTCAACCGCATGACGCAGTTCAAGGACAAGGCCGGCAAGGACCGCGAGAATGCGAGCGTCGGCCTCTACGATTACCCCGTGCTGATGGCGGCCGACATCCTGGCCTACCGGGCGACGCACGTGCCCGTGGGCGAGGACCAGAAGCAGCACCTGGAACTGACCCGCGACATCGCGCAGAAGTTCAACAACGATTTTGCGGCCTCGATCAGCGCCCACGGCCACGGCGAGGGCTTCTTCCCCATCACCGAGCCGCTGATCGGCGGACCGGCCGCCCGCGTGATGTCGCTGCGGGACGGCACCAAGAAGATGTCGAAATCCGATCCCTCGGACTACTCGCGCATCAACCTCACGGACGACGCCGACGCCATCGCCCAGAAGGTGCGCAAGGCCAAGACCGACCCGGAGCCCCTGCCCTCGGAGGCCGCAGGCCTCGCCGGGCGCCCCGAGGCCGACAACCTCGTCGGCATCTTCGCGGCGCTGAAGGGCTCGACCCGCGAGGCGGTGCTCACCGAGTACGGCGGCGCCCAGTTCTCGGCCTTCAAGGGCGCGCTGGTGGAACTCGCCGTCGAGTCGCTGGCGCCGCTCAGCGCCGAGATGAAGCGGCTCGTGGCCGACCCGGCCCATATCGACGCGATCCTCGCCGACGGCGCGGAGCGCGCCGCGGCGATCGCGGCCCCGACGCTCGACGCGGTCAAGGATATCGTCGGCTTCGTGCGGCGGAGCGCGCGCTGAGACTGCCCCCGCGCTGCGCGGCGCGGACGAACGCATTGAGCGGGGAGAGCGCAGGCGCCCTCCCCCTTCGGGCGAGGAAGCGCGGCGCGCCGGATCGCGCCAGCGCGCAAGAGCGGGCGGGCGCTTACGCCTCGCCGCGGGCGACCATATCCTCGTACTGGGAGACCTCCAGGCGGCCCTCCTTCGCCACCCGCGCCCGGTCCTCGTCGCTGATGACGTCGTGGGCGAGGTCGAGGCGCTTCCAGGCGGCGAGCGGGGTCTCCCGGTCGGGCCGGGGCACGTACTTGTTCTGGCCGAGTTTCTGGTACTTGTGGATGTAGCGCGGGCAGTTGACCCAGATCTTGGTCACGTCGACGCGCACGAGGTACTTGGCCTCGGTGTACTCGGCCATCAGGGGATCGTCGCGCAGCAGGCGCGCGTGGCCCTGCACCCGGACCCGGTGCGGCGTCTCGAAATCGATGAAGAGCAGGCCGACCTTCGCCTGACCCTCGATGTTGCCCATCGAGTAGAACATGCCGTTGCCGTCGAAGCCGGGGAAGACGAGGGTGCTCTCGCCGGTCACCTTCACGAAGCCCGGGCTGCCGCCCTTGTAGGAGACGGTCGGCATGCCGTCCGGATCGACGGTGGAGAGGAAGAACATGTCTCGACTGCCGATGAAGGCGGCTTCGTCCTCCCGGATGGTCTCGTGGACCCAATCCGTGTCGAGTCGATCGGCGAGCTTCACCGTCCCGAACTCTTCCTGCAGCGCGCGGTGCGCGTCGAAATAGAGCGATGCCATGCGTCTCCTCCGCGGCGGCCTTCTCCGCGGGCCGCCGGCGGGCGCATGATTCCCGCAATTCGAGCGTGGCCGCAACTCCCGCGACGGCGGGCGCCGCTGCCGTCTCGGTCACCTGCGCGGGCGTGCCGCCCATGAACGCGAGAATGGCCGGCCCGCGGGGTGCGGACCGGCCATTCTCGAGTAGCGCGAGTCCGGGCCGAGCGAAGCCGGCCCGCCTCGCAAAAAATCAGTTCCGGGACTTGTCGACCAGCGCCTTCTCGGAGATCCACGGCATCATGCCGCGCAGCCGCCCGCCGACCTCCTCGATCGGGTGGGCGGCGAGCTTGGCGCGCGTCGCCTTGAACGAGGTCTGGCCGACCTTGTTCTCCAGCATCCAGTTGCGGGTGAAGATGCCCGACTGGATGTCGTTGAGGACGCGCTTCATCTCGGCCTTCGTCTCCGGCGTCACGATGCGGGGGCCGGTGACGTACTCGCCGTACTCGGCGGTGTTCGAGATCGAGTAGTTCATGTTGGCGATGCCGCCCTCGTAGATGAGGTCGACGATCAGCTTCACCTCGTGCAGGCACTCGAAATAGGCCATCTCGGGGGCGTAGCCCGCCTCGACGAGGGTCTCGAAGCCGGCCTTGATCAGCTCGACGAGGCCGCCGCAGAGCACGGCCTGCTCGCCGAACAGATCCGTCTCGCACTCTTCCTTGAAGGTCGTCTCGATGATGCCGGCGCGACCGCCGCCATTGGCCGAGGCGTAGGACAGGCCGAGATCGTGCGCGTTGCCCGAGGCATCCTGCGCGATCGCGATCAGGGTCGGCACGCCGCCGCCCTTCAGGTACTCGCCGCGCACCGTGTGGCCCGGGCCCTTCGGGGCGACCATCAGCACGTCGAGGTCCTTGCGCGGCTCGATGAGGTTGAAGTGGACGTTGAGGCCGTGGGCGAAGAGGAGCGCGGCGCCTTCCTTGAGGTTCTTCTCGAGGGATTCCTTGTAGATGTCACCTTGCAGCTCGTCGGGGGTGAGCATCATCACCACGTCGCCCCACTTGGCGGCGTCGGCGACCGACATCACCTTGAAGCCCTCGCCTTCCGCCTTCTTGGCGGTGGCCGAGCCTTCGCGGAGCGCGATCACGATCTCCTTCACGCCGGAATCGCGCAGGTTCAGCGCGTGGGCGTGGCCCTGGCTGCCGTAGCCGACGATGACGACCTTCTTGCCCTTGATCAGGTTCAGGTCTGCGTCGCGATCGTAATAGACCCGCATGGCGGCTTGTCCTTTTCGTGAGGTATCGATGAGTGCGCTCCGGCGCCCTCGTTCGCGCGGCCGTGCGATGGCGGCGCTTTTAGCGAGGCGATCCCCTTGACGAAAGGGGAAATCGCCGCATGGCAGCCCTCGCGGACCGTTCGTCCCGCCCCGCCGTCAGGCTGGCAGAGGCAGCCCCTCCCGGGCGAACGCCCGCTGCACGGCCGGACGCTCCGCCATGGCGCGGGCATGCGCCGTCCAGGCCGGGAAGCGCTCGGCCATGTCGAAGCCCAGCGCCGGCCCGCGGCCCCAGGTCCAGAACAGGAGCAGGTAGGGATCGACCACGCTGTACCGGCCGCCCACCGCCCAGCCGCCGTTCGAGAGGCGCACCTCCGTCATGGTGCAGAGGTCGCCGAACGTGTCGGCGCCCTTGGCGCGGATGCCGGGATGAGCCGCCTCGTCGGCGCTGTAGCGCTCGGCCCGGCGGATATGAGCGTAGGCCGGGTGGTGGTTGGTGGAGAGCCAGCCGAGCCACTCGTCCGCGACCGCCTGATCGCGGAGGCTCTCGGGCCACAGCCCAGCCTCCGGATGCGCGCGGGCGATGTGGCGCAGGAGCGCGGTGTTCTCCGTGAGCACCCAGCCGCCCTCGTCGAGGGCCGGCACGCGCCCGCGCTCGTTGACCGCGAGGTATACCGGCGCCCGCTGGTCGCCGGCCTGCAAGTTGAGGCGCACGGTCTCGAAGGGCGCGCCGGTCTCCTCCAGCGCGATGTGCGAGGCGAGCGAGCAGGCGCCCCGGGCGTAATAGAGGGTGCGGGCGGTCATGCCTGATCCTGCGTGCTGGTCCGGGTCCTACAGGGGCTCCGCGCCCCGCCCCATCGCGGCGATACCGGTGCGGCAGATCTCGACGAGACCGATCACGCTCATCAGGCGGATGAAGCGGTCGATCTCCTCCGTCGTGCCGGTGAGCTCGAACACGAAGGAGTTGAGCGTCGCGTCCAGCGTCTTGGCGCCGAAGGCGGCGGCAAGCCGCAGGGCCTCGCTGCGATGCTCGCCCTGGCCCACCACCTTCACGAGGCAGATCTCGCGCTCCAGGGCGTTGCCCTGGAGCGTCAGGTCCACCACCCGGTGCACGGGCACGAGCCGGTCGAGCTGCGCCTTGATCTGCTCGATCACGGCGTTGGTGCCCGTCGTCACGATGGTGATGCGGGAGAGGTGGCGCGCCTCCTCCGTCTCGGACACCGTCAGGCTCTCGATGTTGTAGCCCCGCCCCGAGAACATGCCCGAGATCCGGGCGAGCGCGCCCGGCTCGTTGTCCACGATCACCGCGAGGGTGTGCCGGTTGACGGTCTCGACCCGGACCGGCTCGGGGTAGTGCGTGTTCATCGCGTTCATCGTCCTGCTCCTCCCCGAACCCTCAGACCAGCATCTTGCCTTCCTCGGAGATCACGTCCCCGAGTTCGACCCCGGTCTCGCCGAGATAGTCGGAGAGCAGCATCTCGTTGTGCGCCTTGCCCGAGGGGATCATCGGGAAGCAGTTCTCGGTCTTGTCGACCACGCAATCGAAGATGACCGGCCCGTCGTAGTCGAGCATCTCCCGGATCGCCGCATCGAGGTCGCCCGGCTTCTCGCAGCGGATGCCCTTGGCGCCGTAGGCCTCGGCGAGCTTCACGAAGTCCGGCAGGCTCTCCGAGTAGCTCTGCGAGTAGCGCGAGCCGTGCAGCAGCTCCTGCCACTGGCGGACCATGCCCATGTACTCGTTGTTGAGAATGAAGATCTTGACCGGCAGGCGGTACTGCACCGCGGTCGAGAGCTCCTGGATGTTCATCAGGATCGAGGCCTCGCCCGCGATGTCGATGACGAGCCCGTCCCGGTGGGCGAGCTGCACGCCGATGGCGGCGGGCAGGCCATAGCCCATCGTGCCGAGGCCGCCGGACGTCATCCAGCGGTTCGGCTCCTCGAACTTGAAGTACTGGGCCGCCCACATCTGGTGCTGGCCGACCTCGGTGGTGATGTAGGTCTCGCGCTCCTTGCAGGCCTCGTAGAGGCGCTGCACGGCGTATTGCGGCTTGATGATCGTGCCCGAGGGCCAGTAGGCGAGGCACTCGCGGGCCCGCCAGGTGCGGATCTTGGAGAACCACGCTTCCATCCGGTCCTTGTCGGGGTCGGACGGCAGGGCCTGCCACGCCTCCAGCATGTCGGCGAGCACCGAGGCGCAATCGCCGAGGATGCCGATATCGACCTTGACGACCTTGTTGATCGAGGAGGCGTCGACGTCGACGTGGATCTTCTTGGAATAGGGGGCGAAGGCGTCGAGGCGGCCGGTGATGCGGTCGTCGAAGCGCGCGCCGATGCAGACCATCACGTCGCACTCGTGCATCGCGAGGTTGGCCTCGTAGGTCCCGTGCATGCCGAGCATGCCGAGGAACTTGTCGTCGGAAGCCGGGAAGGCTCCGAGGCCCATCAGGGTCGAGGTGACGGGGAAGCCCGTCGCCGCGACGAGCTCGCGCAGGAGGCGCGAGGCCTCCGGACCCGAATTGATGACGCCGCCGCCGGTGTAGAAGACCGGCCGGCGCGCGGAGGCCATCAGCTCGACGGCCGCGCGGATCTTGTCGGCGTCGCCCTTCACGACCGGGCGGTAGGTCTTGTGCCCGTCGAAGCTCGGACGCTCGTAGAGCCCGCTCGCGAACTGGATGTCCTTCGGCAGGTCGACGACGACGGGCCCGGGCCGGCCGTGGCTCGCGACGTAGAACGCCTCGTGCAGGATGCGCGGCAGGTCGTCGATCGATTTGACGAGGTAGTTGTGCTTCGTGCAGTGGCGCGTGATGCCGACCGTGTCGCATTCCTGGAACGCGTCGGTGCCGATGAGGTGCGTGGGCACCTGGCCCGTGATGCAGACGAGCGGGATCGAATCCATCATCGCGTCGGTGAGGCCCGTGACGATGTTGGTGGCGCCGGGGCCGGACGTGACGAGGACGCAGCCGACCTTGCCTGAGGAGCGGGCATAGCCCTCCGCCGCGTGGACGGCGCCCTGCTCGTGGCGCACGAGCACGTGCTGGATCGCGTCCTGATGGAAGAGCGCGTCGTAGATCGGCAGCACCGCACCGCCCGGATACCCGAACAGCGTATCGACACCCTGATCCCGGAACGCCCGGATGACCATTTCGGCCCCGGTCATGACCTCGCCGCTCATCGTCTTCCTCCTTGAACCCGTTCTCGAACTCCGTTGCGCTTCGACCCGGACGCGGGCAACAAAAAAGGGCCCCGATCGGGACCCTGCATGCGCCACCGCCCGGATCGCGGCCCTGGCTTCAGGGCCGCCCCGTCAGTGGCGCTTCCGTTACGATAAGGATGTGACGCATCGGGGTGACGTCTCGAACCTGTTCGACCCGCTCTGGCAGCAGAGTCGCTAAAAGTGTTGGGTCTCTTAGCGGAGGGGACCTGTCGGGTCAACGGCGGAGACCGCGAATATTGCGCCACATTGCCGGGCTCCGAGCCGCGGCCTATTGGAACGCCCCAGGACCTCGCAAACCGCAACCCGCACGAAAGCGACGACCCCCGTGGCGCTGCCCGAGACGGCCTACACCCGGGCCTCCTCCTACCTCCTCCTCGACGTCGCCGGGCAAGCCTGCGCGCTCCCCCGCGAGGCGGTCCGCGAGGTGCTGCCGCTGCCCGACCTGTTCCAGCCGCCGACCGGCGGCTCCTGGCTCGCGGGCTTCCTGAACCTCGGCGGGAACCCGGTGCCCGTCATCGACCTCGCCCGCCTGTTCGGGCTGCGGGCGGGACGCTCCGATCCCGGCCTCTACGCGCATCTCGTCGTCGTGGCGGACGGGGGGCGTGCCCTCCTCGTCGACCGGGCGAGCGACCTCGTCAGCGTGACCCCCGACGCAGTCCGCGCGGTCGAGCCGGGCCAGACGCTCAACGGCTGCGTCGAGGCGGAGATCACCGTACGGGGCCGCCTCGTCCATGCCCTCAGCCTCGCCCGCATCCTGACCGAGGAGGAGAACGGGCGGGTCGAGGCCCTGGCCCGCGCCGCGCGTTCCCGCCTCGCCGACCTGCCGGCGGCCTGAGCCCGTTGGCCCGCGACCCGTCACGGGAGGAACTCGCCCCGCGGCGGGCGGAACGGCGCGACCCGTTCGCCGATCCCGGCTACGCGGATCTCAAGGCCGAGATCATCGCCCGCACGGGTCACCAGTACTATGCCGACAAGGACGGCCTCCTGTTCGACCGGCTCCGCCGCCGCTTCCGCGCGAGCGGAGCGGGCGACGCCACCGCCTACCGCGCCCTCCTCGCGCAGGGCCAGGACGGCGCCCGCGAATGGGCGGCGCTCGAGGCCGAGATCACCATCGGCGAGACCTTCTTCTTCCGCTACGCGGAGCAGTTCGAGGCGCTGCGCGAGACGATCCTGCCGGGCCTGATCGCGGCGCGCGAGCCCGAGCGTAACCTCAAGGTCTGGAGCGCCGGCTGCTCGACGGGCGCGGAGCCCTACTCGGTGGCGATCCTTCTGCGCGAGATCCTGGGGGAGTCCCTCCCCGCCTGGCACGTGGCGATCATGGGGACCGACATCAGCGCCGCGGCGCTCGCGACGGCGCGGGATGCGCAATACGGGCGCTGGGCCCTGCGCACGATGCCGGCGGAGGCGCGCAACCTCTACTTCCGGCGCCTGCCCGCGGAGCCCGGCGCAGCCCGCGAGGGCGGCTACGCCCTGCGCCCCGAGTTCCGCCGCATGGTGCGCTTCGAGCGGCAGAATCTGCTCAGCCTCCTCGACGGCAGCGCACCCCCCCGTTTCGCGGAATTCGACCTCATCCTCTGCCGCAACGTGCTGATCTACTTCAGCGCCGAGACGGTGGCGGGGATCGTGCGGGCGCTCGGGCGCCGGCTGCGGCCGGGCGGCTGGCTGCTGATCGGCCATGCCGAGCCGAACCCGGCCTTCGCCGACTGGTTGACCCCGGTGCACCTGCCCGGCACCGTCGCCTATCGCCGCCTCGACGAGGCCGTGCCGGCGCCGACGGTCCGGCTGGCGCCGCCTCCCGCACCCGCTCCGCCCGAGCCGTCTCCCCTCCCTGAGCCGCCGCCGCGCGCGCGGGCGGCGCCGCCGCCGCCCGAGGCGGAGACCGGCGCCCCGCCGCCAGCGGAGACGCTGCCGCCCGAGGAGTTCCCGTCGCTCGGGGAGGTGCTGGAGCGGGTCCGGTCCCTTGCCGATGCGGGCGAGACGGCCGAGGCGTGGCGCGGCGCCCGTGCGGCCGTGCAGGCCGGTCTGACGGACCCGCGGCTCCTCCTCTACGAGGGTCTGCTCGGCCTCAGCCTCGGGCGCGAGGCGGAGGCCGAGCGCTCCCTGCGCGGCGCGCTCTACCTCGATCCCGGATTCGTGATGGCCCACTACCATCTCGGCCTGCTGCTCGCCGCCCTCGGCCGGCCGGGGCCGGCGCGGCGGGCCCTCGACAACGCCGGCCGCCTGAGCGAAGCGCTTCCCCCGACCCTGGTGCTGCCGGAGGCCGACGGTGCGACCGCCGGCGAGATCGCCGAGAGCGCTCGGCTGGCGAGAGCCCGCATCGGCTCGCGAGCGGGCTGACCGGCGACCGCAGGGAATGAGGAGGCCCGCGTGAGCGCGAACGGACGACGACAGGACGAGGCGGACCGGATCCGCGCCCTGCGCGAGGCGCGGACGCTGGCGCTCGCCCGCCGGGGCGAGGCCGTCCGCGCCGAGAGCGAGGGCAGCGCTTTCCTCGTCTGCGCCTGCGGGCCCGAGCGCTATGGATTGCCCCTCGCCGAGGTGGCGCAGGTGGTGCCCGCCCGCCCCTGCACCGCCCTGCCCGGCGCGAGCCCCGCTCTCTTGGGCCTGGTCGCGCTCTCGGGCGGCATTGTCAGCGTGCTCGACCTCGCCCGGGCGCTCGGCCGCGGTGGCACACCCGCCGAGGGGGGCACCTCGTCGTCCTGCGCGGTACCGCCGTGCCGGTGGCGCTCGCCGTCGACCGGGTGGTCGGCACGGGCCGCATCGGAGGGGCCGAACCCGAGGGGCCCGCACCGGCTGCCTCCGCGCTCGCCATCGGCTTGGGCAGCGAGGCCGTTTCGGGCTATGCCCCCGCCCGTCCCGGTTCCGCCGGGGCTGGGGACTTCGCCCTCGTCGACCTGCCGCGGCTGCTGCGGCGCTACCTGCCTTGAGCGCGGCCATCGGGGCTCGTCCCCGGCCCGCCGCCGCATTCGGAGCCTGAACGCGTGTCGCTCTCGATCGGAAAACGGATCCTTCTCGGCTTTGTCGCCGTCACGCTGGTGATCGTCGCGCTCGGCCTCTACGCGCTCGGCCAGATCGGGGCCGTGCGCGACACCACGGACGCCATCGTCACCCGCGATCTCTCCGTCGCCCGCAAGCTCGACGATCTCGCCAACCGGGCCCGCGACATGGGCATCCTGCGCCGCAACGCGGTGATCACGGCGATCACCGGCAAGCGGGCCGCCGACACGGAGGACCCGACGCTCGCTTGGCGGCGGGCCGCCGGCGAGACGGAGGTCGCCCTCACCGCCCTCGTCCGCTCGACCGACGAGTTCCGCGCCACCTCGATCTCGCCGGAGCGCTCGGCCATCTGGAAGCGGATGAACGAATCGGCCCTTGAGGCGGCCGCCGCCTTCCGGCAGCTGCGCAGCGGCAGCGAGACGCAGCTCGCCGCGGTCGCCGAGAAGAACATCGAGGCGGTGGAGACCCGCAACGACGACCTCAACCGCACGCAGGACGTCTTCCTGCGCGGCATCGACCGGACCCGCGACATCCTCGACGAGGGCATCGCCGCCGGCCAGCGCGGCGTGCGCGACATCTACGATCGCAGCCGCATCTCGGTCGGCCTGACGCTCGCCGCCGCGATCCTGCTCGCGATCCTCGTCACTGTCCTGATCAGCCGCGCGGTGGTGCGCCCGCTGGAGCGGGTGATGGAGTTCGCCGAGCGGGTCGGCTCAGGCGATCTGTCCCAGACCCTCGACGCGCGCGGCACCGACGAGATCGGCCGGCTCGGGCGCAGCCTCAACGGCATGGTGGCAGGGCTCGCCGACCTCGCCCGCACCAACCGCGCCGCCACCGCCGACCTGAACGCCGCGGCGGCCGAGATCCGCGCCTCCGCCCAGGAGCAGGCGGCCTCCGTCGAGGAGCAGTTCGCCGCCGTTCAGGAGACCGCCGCGACCGTCGACGAGATCACCCATTCGGGCGCACAGATCGGCAAGCGGGCGAGTGAGGTGATCGCCACCGCCCAGGCCACCGCCCAGACCTCGAAGGCGGGCCTGCGGGCAGTCGCCGACACGGCCCGCGCCATGGAGGCCATCCGCGAGCAGGCAGAGGCTGTGGCCGGCAACATCGTGGCGCTCTCCGAGAAGACGCAGACGATCGGCGAGATCATCACCACCGTGAACGACATCTCGGAGCGCACCCACCTCCTCGCGCTCAACGCCGCCATCGAGGCGGCGGCCGCCGGCGAGGGCGGGCGCAGCTTCGCCATCGTTGCCGCCGAGATGAAGCTGCTCGCCGATCAGGCGAAGAGCGCGACCGCCCAGGTCCGCTCGATCCTCGGCGAGATCCAGCGGGGCATCAACACCTCGGTGATGCTGACCGAGGAGGCGGTGAAGCGGGCCGCCACCGGCAAGACCCGCTCGGACACGACCCAGCGCACCATCGAGGAGATCACCGCTCGCGTCGAGGAGAGCGTACAGACCTTCCAGCAGATCGTCGCCTCGACGAACCAGCAGCAGCTCGGCATCGAGCAGGTGATGGGCGCGCTCCAGAATATCCGGCAGGCGAGCCAGCAGACGGCGGCCGGCACCCGCGAGGTCGAGTCGGCGTCCGCCAACCTCACCGAGCTCGCCCAGGCGCTGATGTCGCTCGCCGAGCGCTACCGGCACTAGGGTCCGCCGCGCCCGATGGACATCCGCCAGCAACTCCTCGCGGCCTTCGAGGTCGAGCATCGCGAGCACATCGACGCGATCCGGGCGGCGCTCGCCGGCGGCGCGGAGGGGCGCCAGCCAGACTGGAACGACATCTTCCGGCGTGCCCACAGCCTGAAAGGCGCGGCCCGCGCCGTCGATCTGCCCGCCGTCGAGGCCGTGGCCCATCGCCTCGAGACCCTGTTCGAGCGCATCGTCGCGGGCGCCACCGCCCTGGACCGCGAGGCAACGAGCGCCACCCACCTCGCCCTCGATCGGATCGAGGCCTTCGTCGCGGAGCTGAAGGGCTCGGACACCCCCGGGATGCCGGGCGATGCTATCGCCGCTCTCGACCGGCGCCTCGGCACGCCGGGTCCGGAGGCACGGACGCCGCCCGTGCAGGCCCCGAAGCCGGATGCCCCGCGCGAACCCGTCCCCAGCTCCCGGCCGGCGCCGGCGCCCAGGGCGGCGGCCGAGGCAGAGACAGCCCAATCCCTCCTGCGCGTGCCGGCGGATGCCGTCGAGGCCCTGATGCGGGCGACGCACGATCTGACCACGAGCCTCGGGGCGAGGCGATGGTCGGCGACGGTCTGGCGCGCCTCGCCCGCGCCGCCGCCGCCCTGCGCCGCCGCGCCGAGGCCGGCCGTGCGGGCGGGACGCTCGCCCGACTCGGCGGACCGGGACGCGCGGCCGATCCGGACGCGATCTCCGCCGCCCTGGACGCGCTCCGCACCGAGCTTCGCGGCATCGAGGGTGGGCTCGCGGCGCTCGCCCGGGAAGCGAGCGAGCTCGCGCGTCGGCAGGCCGGGGCCTCGAGCGCCATTGACGGGGCAGCGGCGCGGGTGCGCGTTCAGGCCGAGCGCCTCGCCCTGGTGCCAGCCGAGACCGTGTTCGGCGGCTTCGCGCGCTCGCTCCGCGAGACCGCCCGCGAGCAGGGCCGCGAGATCGATCTCACCGTGACGGGCCTCGATCTGCCCCTCGACCGGGGCCTCCTGCAGATCCTCAAGGATCCGGTCCTACACGCGCTCCGCAACGCCCTGAGCCACGGCGCCGAGCCGCCGGAGGCCCGCCGCCGCGCCGGCAAGCCGCCCGCGCTCGCCATCGGCTTCGAGATCGGCGTGCGCGGCGGGCGCCTGCACATCGCCATCCACGACGACGGGGCCGGCCCGAACCTCGCCGCGATCGAGGCCAATGCCCGCCGCCGCGGCCTCCTCGCCCCCGGCGAGGCGGCCGAGCCCGACGCGCTCCTCGGGCTCGTCTTCGAGCCCGGCTTCTCGACGGCTCAGGCGGTCGACACGCTGTCGGGTCGGGGCTTCGGGCTGTCGGTCGTCGCCGATGCGGTGCGATCCCTGCGCGGCAGCGTGCGGCTCGAGGCGCGGGAGCCCTGGGGCACCTCCCTCGTGATGAGCCTGCCGATCTCGGCCTCCCGCCGCACCCTGCTGCTGGTCGAGGCGGGCGGCACGGTCTACGCCCTGCCCGGCGCCGCGGTCGAGCGCCTGCTGCGCCACGAGCGCACGAGCCTCGGCCGGGCGCTCGGGCGGCCGGTCCTGTCGATCGAGGGCGTGGGTGCGGAGCGGACGCTGCCGGTCTACACCCTGTCCGAACTCGTCGGCGTGCCGATGGCCGAGCCTGCGGAGGCCGGAAGCCTCATCGCCGTGCTGCTGCGCCCCGGCGGCGGCTTCGTGCTCGCGGTCGAGGCGCTGCGCGACGTGCGCACCCTCCTCGTGCTGCCCGCGCCACCGATCGGCGCCGATGCCGCGATCGTGTCCGGCACCGTGATCCTGCCCGGCGACGTGCCGGCGCTCGTTCTGGATCCGGAGGGGCTTGCCGCGCGGGCCGCCGAGGCCAGATCAGCCGGCATGGCGGGCGGCGCGGCGGAATCGCGCGCCGATGCGGGCGGAACGGGCGGTCCGGCGCCACGTTCGACGATTCTCGTCGTGGACGATTCCATCACCACGCGGACCTTGGAGAAGGGAATCTTGGAAGCGGCCGGGTACCGCGTGGTCGTCTGCGTCGACGGGCAGGACGCCCTCGACCGGCTGCGCGCCGATATCGAGACGGTCGACCTCGTCGTCGCCGACGTGGAGATGCCGCGCCTCGACGGGTTCGGCCTCCTCAAAGCGCTCCGCGCCGACGAGGCCTTCGCGCGGCTGCCCGTCATCCTGATGACCTCTCGCGGCGAGGCGGAGGATGTGAACCGCGGCTTGGAACTCGGCGCGGACGCCTATCTCACCAAGCAGAAGTTCGACCAGCGCCAGCTGCTCGACACGATCGGGCAGCTGCTGTGAGCGGAGGGGCGGCTTTGGGTGGGCCGGTCCGCGTGATGCTCGTCGAGGACAGCCTCGTCGTGCGCCACCTCCTCACGCACATCGTGGGACGCGACCCGCGCCTCGTCCTCGTCGCGGCCGTGGCCTCCGGCGAGGAGGCGCTGGAGCAGATCGCGGCCGTGCGGCCCGACGTGATCTCGATGGACATCAGGCTGCCCGGCATCGACGGCCTGGAGACCACCCGCCGCATCATGGCCGAGCACCCGACGCCCATCGTCGTGGTGGCGGATGCGGTCGAGGATTCGTCGCTGCGCATCTCCATGAACGCGTTGCGCGCCGGCGCCCTCTCGGTCGTCGAGAAGCCGGTCGCCACGACCCATTCGGGCTACGACGCGGTGGCCGGCGAGATCTGCACGCAATTGCGGATCATGGCCCAGGTGCCGGTGATCCGGCGCCGGCCGATCGGCTCCGAATGGGCAGGGCGCCGCGCCGCGCCTCCGGCCGCGCCGGAGGCCACCCCGTCGGACCGGCCGACGGTACTCGCCATCGCGGCCTCGACCGGCGGCCCGCCAGCGCTCGCCCGCGTCATCGGGGCCCTGCCGGAGGATTTCCCGCTGCCCATCCTCGTCGTCCAGCACATGGGCGCGGCCTTCATGGAGGGCTTCGCCGCTTGGCTGAACGGGGTGGTGCCGCTGCCGGTCGCCCTCGCGCAGGACGGCGAGCGGGTGGTGGGCGGCCGGGTCTACGTGGCGCCGGGCGATCGGCACCTCGAACTCGGCGCCAACGGCATCCTGCGCATCCTCGATGCGCCCCCGGTCGGAGGGCAGCGGCCCGCCGCCACCGTGCTGTTCCGCTCCCTCGCCCGGCAGGCCGGCCCGCGCGGCATCGGCGTGCTGCTCACCGGCATGGGCGAGGACGGGGCGCTCGGCCTCCTCGAGATGCGCCGGGCCGGCGGGGACACGATGGCCGAGCACGAGAGCACGGCCGTGGTCTACGGGATGCCGGCGGCGGCCGTGCGCCTCTCCGCCGCCCGGAGCGTGCTGCCCCTCGACCGCGTCGCCGGCCAGATCCTGCGGGCTGTCCAGCCGGACCCGCAGCCATGAGCGAGGCGGCGCCCCCGCGCCTCTTGCTGGTGGAGGATTCCGAGACGCAGGCCCTGGAGTTGCGCCTGCTTCTCGAGAGCCGCGGCTTCGCGGTGGAGCGCTGCCCGACCGCGGAGGCCGCGCTCGACCATCTCAACACCAGCCTGCCCGACCTCGTGGTGGCCGATTATCACCTGCCCGGGATGAACGGGGACGAGTTCACGCGGCAGATGCGCCTGTCGCTGCGCACCCGCGCCCTGCCCCTCCTGATGCTGACGGGCGCCCGCGACGGCGAGCGCCAGGGCCTGGAGAGTGGGGCCGACGCCTACGTCGCGAAATCGGCCGACCGCGACCTCCTGATCCTGCGCATCCGCGCGCTCCTGCGCGAGCGCAAGGGCGGCGCGTCGGCCGAGGCGCCGGGCGTGGCCGCCTTCCGGCGCGGGCGCGTCCTCGTGATCGACGGCAGCGCCACCTACCGCACCTTCCTGGCCGGCCTCCTCGCCCAGGAGGGCCACGGCGTCACCGCCGCGGACGGGCCGGACGCGGCTCTCGCCGCCCTCGACGCGCCGGGCGCCGCCTTCGACTGCGTGACGGTGGATCTCCTCGGACCCGCTTATGACGGGCTCGACCTGTGCCGGGCGATCGACGCGCGGCGCGCCTTGGCGGAGAACGGGGCGCCCTTCCACCTCGTCGGCATCGCCGGCAGCGCGCCGGCCAAGGACTTCCTCGTCGCCGCCTTCGCGGCGGGCGCCGACGACGTCGTCTCGAAGGCGGATGGCGACGTCCTCGTGATGCGGGTGCGCGGGCTCGTGCGCCGCCGCCTGCTGGAGGAGGACAACCGCCGCATCGCGGGCGAGTTCGGCGATCGTGAGCGGGCGCTGGAGCGCGCCCGCGCCGAGGCCGAGGCGGCGGAGGCCCGCGCCAAGCTCGCCGGCGCCCTTGAGCAGGCGAACCGGGATCTCGCCGACGCCAACCGCAAGCTGACCGAGGCGCAGGCGAAGCTCGTCCAGGCGGCCAAGATGGCCTCGCTCGGTGAGCTCGTCGCCGGGATCGCCCACGAGATCAACAACCCCCTGGCCTTCATCCTGGCGCATCAGGGCACCGTGGAGCGGCTCCTCGGCGAGGTGCCGGCGCCCCCGGGCGACGCGCTGGCCGAGCGCTCGCTCGCCAAGGCGCGCGACCGCGTCGGCTCGATGCGGATGGGGCTCACCCGCATCCAGGATCTCGTGCTGAACTTGCGCAAGTTCTCCCGCCTCGACGAGGGCGAGCGCTCCCGGGTGAATGTGCCGGACGCGATCGAGACGGTGTTGGCCCTGATCCAGCACAAGCTCGGCGGCCGCATCGCGGTGGAGCGGGACTTCGCCGGCCGGGCCGAGATCCACTGCACCCCCGCCCTCCTCAACCAGGTGGTGATGAACATCCTCGGCAACGCCGCCGACGCGATGCCCGAGGGCGGCACGATCCGGGTCGTGACCGAGAGCACGGAGGACACCGACGTCATCCGCATCAGCGATACCGGCCCCGGCATCACGGAGGACCTGCGGGAGAAGATCTTCGAGCCCTTCTTCACGACGAAGCCCGTGGGCTCCGGAACCGGCCTCGGGCTGGCGATTGCATACAGCGTCGTTCAGGCGCATAGCGGCTCGCTCACCGTCGAGACGGCGCCAGGAGGTGGAGCCTGCTTCGTGATCGGCATTCCACGGCAGGCGGACAGCGCATGACGAGAGGCACGATCCTGGCCGTCGACGACGAGCCGGACATCCTGATCGCCCTCGAGGACCTGTTCGAGGATACCTACCGGGTCGTCACCACGACGAAGCCCGCGGAGGCGCTGGCCAGGCTGGTCGATGATCCGGACATCGCCGTGATCCTCTCGGACCAGCGCATGCCCGGCATGACCGGCGACGTGATGCTGGCCGAGGCCCGCAGCTTCCACGAGGCACAGGCGATCCTGCTCACGGGTTACGCGGACATCAGCGCCGTGATCGCGGCCCTCAACCGCGGCGGCATCACCGGCTACGTCACGAAGCCGTGGGATCCGGCCCTCCTGCGCCACACGGTCGGCAACGCCTTCGAGCGCTACCGGCTCGGGCGCGATCTTGCCACGGAGCGCGCCCTGCTGCGCGGCCTCCTGGAGCATTCCGAGGACGCCATCTCGTTCAAGGACGCGCAGGCGCGCTTCGTGCGCCTCAACGCCCGCAAGGCGGCGCTGCTCGGCACCGATGCCGGCTCCTGCCTCGGACGCACCGAGGCCGAGATCGCGGGCGGGCGCGGTGCTTCGGCCGAGCGGGCGGACGCAGCCGCGATCGCCTCCGGCGAGGCGGCGGAGAGCCTCGACGCGGAAGGGCCGGCCGGCGCCGAGCGCTGGAGCCAGGTGACGCGGGTGCCGATCCGGGGCCCGTCCGGCGAGGTCGCGCATCTCGCCACGATCGAGCGCGACGTCACCGAGCAGAAGTCCCTGGAGGCGCGGCTGCGCCAGTCGGACAAGATGCAGGCGCTCGGCACCCTGGCGGGCGGCATCGCGCACGATTTCAACAACCTCCTCACCGCGATCCTGGGCAGCCTCGAACTCGCCGGGCCGAAGGTCGGCGACCAGCCGCGGGTGCGCCGCCTCATCGACAACGCCACCCAGGCGGCGCAGCGCGGCGCCTCGCTGACGAAGCGCCTGCTCAGCTTCAGCCGCTCGCACGACCTGCAGGCCCGCTCGACGGACGTGAACGCCCTGATCGAGGGGATGGACGCCCTGCTCGGCCGCAGCCTCGGCGGGCTCGTCACCGTGACGACGCGGTTGCGGCCCGGATTGCCCACCGCCCATGTCGATCCGGACCAGCTCGAACTCGCGATCCTCAACCTGTGCATCAACGCCCGCGACGCGATGCCGGAGGGCGGCGGCATCACCATCGCCACCGACCTTGCCGACATCGCCGACGACCCGGAGCTGACGCCGGGCTCGTATCTGGCGATCAGCGTCGGGGATAACGGCACCGGCATCCCGCCCGAGATCCTGCAGCGGGTCTGCGAGCCGTTCTTCACCACCAAGGCGGTGGGCCAGGGCACCGGCCTCGGCCTCGCCATGGTGTTCGGCCTCGCCCAGCAATCGAAGGGGCGCCTGCGGATCGACAGCGCGATCGGGCGCGGAACCCTGGTGGAACTCGTGCTGCCCCGGGCCGAGGCGGCTGCGGATGCCGAGGCTGCCCCGGCCGCCGAGGCGCCCGTCGCAGCGCGACCGGCCCGCATCCTCGTCGTCGACGACGACGAGGAGGTCCGGCACGTCACCGCCTCCTTCCTCAGCGATTTCGGCTACCGCGAGACCGAGGCGCCCGATGGCAGCGCGGCCCTCGTTCTCTTGGAGCGGATCCGCTTCGACCTCGTCGTGGCCGACCTCGCCATGCCGGGCATCACGGGTGTCGAGCTTGCCGCGACCGTCCGCGAGCGCTGGCCGGGCGTGCCCGTCCTGATCCTGACCGGGCATGCCGAGGCGATGCAGATCCCGGACGACGTGCCGGTGCTGAAGAAGCCATTCGGCTCGGCGGAACTCGCGGCACGGGTCTCGAAGCTGCTGGAGGGCGACGCGGCCTGAGAGCCGTCCGCGGCAGCCGTGCCGGGAAGTCCTAGTTGCCGCGGCGGGCGCCGCTCGCGGACGAGAGAGCGGGCCCTGCCGTCATCCGCAAGTGGTGAGCTGGTTGGCGCAAGTGCGCGGCATCCAGCCCCGATGCACGGCCCCCGAGGGCATCCGCACGTCCATCTCGATCCAGCGTCCGAGGCAGCCGCGCAGGGCCTGCGCCTGCCCCGCACCGAAATTGTCGAGCGCGCTCGGGCCGCCCGGCATGTTGTCCACCCGCGCCACGATGCCCGAGAGCGGATGCGGGAGGACGTGCAACTCGCGGTATGAGAGCCCGGTAGCGAGCTTGGAGCCGTGCACCCAGCCGGTGCCGGAGAAGGTCTTGCGCGCCCGCGATCCGAGCTCCTCGGGACCGAGGGGATAGGATCCGCTCGTCACCCGGAACCAGCCGTCCCGCGCGCCCGTGATCTCGAAATCCAGGCCGTAACCGCCGAGCTTGGGCACCCGCATCAGGCTCGTGGCCGTCGCGGCTGGCGCGGCGCGCAGGTGGAGACCGGCCGGATCGTCGTCGTCGCCGAAGGCCGAGGTGGCGCAGGTGGCCGTGCCGTCCGCCTCGAAGCGCATCGGCGCGGTCCGGCCGGGTTCCTGCCCCTCGGGGGGAGCCGGCAGCGGCTGCGCGGGCCGGCGCTTGCCGAGTTCGAGCACCCCCGAGGCGTGGACCACGAGACGGTAGATGGCGAGCTCGCCGCGGATCGCGGGTCCGGGCCGGCGCGGATCGAGGGGCTCGAAGGCGGCGAAGCGCGCCTCCATCGTCCGCGGCTCGAAGCCGACGAGCTGGCCGAGGAGGCGGCCCTTCGCCTCGGCCCGCGCCGCCGCGACGACCTCGCGGATGCGCGTCTCGCGCCAGCGGCCGCCGAGCTTCACGACGGCGGGGTTCTCGACGCCGCCGACCCAAAGCACGACGGCCTCCCCCACCTGGGCGGCCGCGGCGGTCCACGGCCCTTCGAGATGCGGCACCGGCAGCGCCTCGCCCTCGGGCCAGGCGAGGTCGGCGAAGTCGGGCTGGTGGCCGGGGCGCTGACGGGTGACGATGCGGCGCGTGGCACCCTCTGTCTCCGTCACGACGACCTCGCCGAGGGCCGCGCCGTCCGGGTCCGATGCCACCATCTGCAGGGCGGTCAGCGTCGCGGCGCCGAAGCGGCCGAGATCCTGCCGTCGCCAGACCGTGCAGGCGAGCGGCCCGTGGCGCGGGGGCGCTGCGCTCGCCGAACACGTCCCGTCATCGGAGAGATGAAACGTGACCGTCTCTGAAGCGGCGGGGCCGGCGGCCAGCGCGACCAGCGCGAGAGCGAGGAGCCCGCTGAGCAGGCGGAGGGGCGATTGGGGGCCGAGCACGAAGGACCTCGCCGGGCGCGCCTGTCGATCGGGCGAGGATCGCACGCGATCCCTTCCCGATCCGTTGCGGCCCGCAACGAGAAAGGGCGGCCTCTCGGCCGCCCTCATCCGTCCGCGTCGATGTCGCCCCGGCCTCAGGCCGCGGCGGCCTCGCCGCCCTGGGCCGGGCCCGAATCCTGGCCGCGGGCATCGACGTCCCGGTCCACGAACTCGATGACCGCCATCGGGGCGTTGTCGCCGTAGCGGAAGCCCGCCTTCATGATGCGGCAATAGCCGCCCGGACGGGCGTTGTAGCGCGGGCCCAGGACCGCGAAGAGCTTCTTCACCATGGCCTCGTCGCGCAGCTGCGACATGGCGAGACGACGGGCGTGGACGCTGTCGGTCTTGCCGAGCGTGATCAGCTTCTCGACGACCGGACGCAGGTCCTTCGCCTTCGGCAGGGTGGTGATGATCTGCTCGTGCTTGATCAGCGCGGCGGACATGTTGGCGAACATCGCCTTGCGATGCTCGACCGTGCGGTTGAAGCGGCGACCGCGGAAACCGTGACGCATTGTTGGCTGTCCTTCGTTCTATGGCCGCCGTGCCACGGTACGGCCAGGCGCCTCGGGAGCGAGGCTGTTCGTTCCGCTTGACCCCGCGGCGGGAATTTGGCGCGAAGGCCCGGCGACGTCGCGCCGGGTCCCCCGTCGGAGCGCCCTGCGCCTCAGTAATGCTCCTCGAAGCGCTTGGCGAGATCCTCGATGTTCTCCGGCGGCCAGCCGGGAACGTCCATGCCGAGGTGCAGGCCCATGCCGGCGAGCACTTCCTTGATCTCGTTGAGCGACTTGCGGCCGAAGTTCGGGGTGCGCAGCATCTCGCCCTCCGACTTCTGGATGAGGTCGCCGATGTAGACGATGTTGTCGTTCTTCAGGCAGTTCGCCGAACGGACCGACAGCTCCAGCTCGTCCACCTTCTTGAGCAGCGCGGGGTTGAAGGGGAGCTGCGGCGCGAGCGGCGCGGCCTCCTCCTTGCGGGGCTCCTCGAAGTTCACGAAGACCTGCAGCTGGTCCTGGATGATGCGCGCGGCGTAGGCCAGCGCATCCTCCGGCGAGACCGCGCCGTTGGTCTCGACCGTCATGGTCAGCTTGTCCTTGTCGAGATCCTGGCCCTCGCGGGTCGTCTCGACGCGGTAGGAGACCTTGGTCACCGGCGAGAACAGGGCGTCGACCGGGATCAGGCCGATCGGCGCGTCCTCGGGGCGGTTGCGCTCGGCCGGGACGTAGCCCTTGCCGGTGGCGACCGTGAACTCCATGCGGATCTCCGCACCGTCGTCGAGGGTGCAGATCACGAGATCGGGGTTCAGGATCTGGATATCGCCGACGACGCCGATATCGCCCGCGGTCACGACGCCGGGGCCGGTCTTGCGCAGGGTCATGCGCTTCGGCTGGTCGGTCTGCGAGCGGATCGCGATCGTCTTGATGTTGAGGACGATGTCGGTGACGTCCTCGCGCACGCCCGGGATCGAGGAGAACTCGTGCAGCACGCCGTCGATCTGCACGGAGGTCACGGCCGCGCCCTGAAGCGAGGACAGCAGCACCCGGCGCAGCGAGTTGCCGAGGGTCGTGCCGAAGCCGCGCTCGAGCGGCTCGGCCACGACGGTGGCGACGCGCTTCGGGTCGTCCCCGGTCGTCACCTGGAGCTTGTTCGGCTTGATGAGCTCTTGCCAGTTCTTCTGAATGACCACGATCCTACCTCTCGCAATACGGGCGCGGTCCGCTCGCGTGGCCCGCGCGGAATGCCGATCCCTTCACCCCCGCCGGGACCGGCGTCCGATGGGTTGCCTATTGTGCCGCGACCCAGAGCTCCGGCACGAAGCTGTATCCGGCGCCTTCGCGCACGACGTAGCCGAGCGCCGGGAATTCGAGATGCGAGCCCCCGATGAAGCTGCGGCTGCCCGCGACCTCGTCGAGGATCCGCTTGCGGGTGGCGCGGGCCTGATCCCCGTCCACGTCGAAGCTGACGCCCGCCTCCGGCTGCTTGAACTGGATCGCGGGCAGGTGCACCACGTCCGTCCACATCATCAGAGCCCTGTCCCCGGACGTGATCCGGAAGCCCGTATGGCCCGGCGTGTGGCCGGGCAGGTGCACGGCTGTCACGCCCGGCACCACCTCCTCGCCCCCGCCGATCGTCCGGGTGCGGCCGGCATAGGGTGCGGTCGCCTTGGCGGCGATCTCGAAATAGGGCTTGGCCTCCTCCGGCGCCCGGGCGAGCGCCCCGTCGCCGAGCCAGTGGGCCACCTCATCGGCATGCACCACGATCTCGGCGTTCGGGTACGCCGCTTTCCCCTCGCCCGCGAGCAGCCCGCCCGCATGGTCCGGGTGAAGATGGGTCAGCAGCACCGTCTCGATCTCCTCGGGTTTCACCCCGGTGAGCGCGAGCGCCGCGGGCACGCGTCCCAGGGTGTCTCCGCCGAAGCCGCCGAAACCCGTGTCGATCAGCACCGGCTTGCGGCCGGGCCCGGTGATCAGGAAGGCATTCAGCGTGAGGCGGGGCGCCTCAGCACGAAAGCCGGCCGCCTGTAGCGCGCCGGCCTCCGCCTTGGAGATCCCCGTGACGAGGTCGATGGAGCCCTGCAGGTAACCGTCGTTGAGGACGGTGACCGTCAGATCGCCGAGTCGCCAACGCAGGGCTCCCGGGAGCGGCTTCGAACCTTCCGCCACGAATATCCCTCCCTGTTCCGATGCCTCGCCGGCCTCCGCTCAGACGCGGCGGCGCTTGCGCGGACGGCAGCCGTTGTGCGGGATCGACGTCACGTCGCGGATCGAGGTCACGGTGAAGCCCGCGGCCTGGAGCGCGCGGAGCGCCGATTCACGGCCGGAGCCCGGACCGGACACCTCGACCTCGAGGGTGCGCATGCCATGCTCGGAAGCCTTGCGGGCGGCGTCCTCGGCCGCAACCTGAGCGGCGTAGGGCGTCGACTTCCGCGAGCCCTTGAAGCCCATCGCGCCGGCCGACGACCACGAGATCGTGTTGCCCTGTGCGTCGGTGATCGTGATCATCGTGTTGTTGAACGACGCGTTCACGTGGGCGACGCCCGAGACGATGTTCTTGCGTTCGCGCCGGCGGACGCGGGTCGGTTCCTTGGCCATATGTCTCGCTCACTTCCTTCAGGCACGCCCGTAACACCAGGCGCTCGGGATTCTTGTTGGGACTGGGCGGGCACCGCCCCGCAGGACCGTGCCGCCCGATTGCCGACGCCGAGGGACACCCGGCGCGAGGAAAGGGAGACCGGGCGAAGCGCGGACTCCCGATCCGAAACGCTTACTTCTTCTTGCCGGCGATCGGCTTCGACTTGCCCTTGCGGGTGCGGGCGTTCGTGTGGGTGCGCTGGCCGCGGACGGGCAGGTTGCGGCGATGGCGCAGGCCGCGGTAGCAGCCGAGGTCCATCAGGCGCTTGATGTTCATCGAGACCTCGCGGCGCAGATCGCCCTCGACGAGGTAGTCGCGGTCGATCGTCTCGCGGATCTGGAGCACCTCGGCGTCGGTGAGCTGGTTCACACGCCGCTCGGCCGGGATGCCGACCTTCTCGGTGATCTCCTCGGCCTTCTTGGAGCCGATGCCATGGATGTACTGAAGCGCGATGACGACGCGCTTGTTCGTCGGGATGTTGACGCCTGCGATACGGGCCAAGGGGCTGCTCCATGTGGCCCCGCGCCTGCGGCCGGGGCTCTCTCTCGGGTGTCGCGCGCGTCCGGTGGAGTCCGGCCCCTGCGCGCCGCTAACGACAAATCGGCCCGCGGCCGCCCCGTACGGGACGCCCCGGACCAACTTCCGTCTGGACGAAGACCGGCCTGCTAGCGCGGGCCGAGTGCATTGTCAACCGCATGTCGCGGTCAGGACTCCGCCTTCTCCGCGTGGCGCTCAAGCAGGCCGAAGAGATCCTGCGTCACCGCGTCGATCGGCTTCATGCCGTCGAGGGTCTCGAGCATGCCGGTCCGAGCGTAATGCTCGGAGAGCGGCGCGGTCTGCCGGCGATAGGCGTCGAAGCGGGTCTTGAAGACTTCCGGCGTGTCGTCCTTGCGAACGGGCAGGCCCTTGGCGGCCGTCTCCTCCGCCCGCTTGGCGATGCGCCCGACGAGCGCGTCCTCGTCGACCTTCAACTCGACCACGGACGAGAGCGCCAAGCCCTTCTCGGCGAGCATCGCGTCGAGAGCCTTGGCCTGCTCGACGGTGCGGGGGAATCCGTCGAGGATGAAGCCGCGCTTGGCATCGGGCTCCTCGATCCGATCGGCGACGATGCCCACCACGACCGCGTCGGGCACGAGACCGCCGCTCTCCATCACGGCCTTCGCCTCAAGGCCGACCGGCGTGCCAGCGGCGACCGCGGCGCGCAGCATGTCGCCGGTGGAGAGCTGCGGAATACCGAACCGCTCGACGATCCGCTCGGATTGGGTTCCCTTGCCCGCCCCGGGGGCCCGAGCAGAATGATCCGCATGGCGTCTGTCCTCGTCCATTGCCCGCATTCGGGCTTCAAGGGCGTCTCCGGCGAAGCCTCCCCGGCATCGCCGCGTTCCGACACGTTCTAGCGGTTTTCAACCCGTCGTGGAGTCGGAGAAAAGGCCAACGCTGACGGGCGCGCGGGATTTGTCGCCCGCTCAGCGCCGCCTCGTCGTGGTGGAGGCGCCGCGCAGCTTCGCTTTCTTCACCAGACCCTCGTACTGGTGCGCCATCAGGTGCCCGTGGATCTGGGCGACGGTGTCCATCGTCACCGAGACCACGATGAGGAGCGAGGTGCCGCCGAAGCCGAGGCTCGCCGAGGCGTAGGAGGCCAGGATTTCCGGCACGAGGCAGACGAAGGTGAGGTAGAGCGCGCCGATCGCCGTGATGCGGGTGAGCACCTTGTCGATGAAGGCGGCGGTGCGCTCGCCCGGACGGATACCGGGGATGAAGCCGCCATGCTTCTTCAGGTTGTCGGCCGTCTCCTGCGGGTTGAACACGACCGCCGTATAGAAGAAGGCGAAGAAGATGATCAGGGCCGCATAGAGGGCCATGTAGAGCGGCCGGCCGTGGCCGAGATAGGTCGTCAGAGTCCCCAGCACGCCCGTGGAGCCCTGGTTCGCCGAGAAGCTCGCCACGGTGGCCGGCAGCAGCAGCAGCGAGGAGGCGAAGATCGGCGGGATCACGCCCGAGGTGTTGAGCTTGAGCGGCAGGAACGAGGTCTGGCCCTCGTACATGCGGTTGCCGACCTGGCGCTTCGGGTAGTTGATCAGGAGACGGCGCTGGGCGCGCTCCATGAACACGATGAAGTAGACGAGGGCCACCGCAGCGACGCCGACGCCGAGGATCACCGCCGAGGAGAGCGCGCCCGTGCGGCCGAGCTCCAGCGCGCCGATGATGGCGGTCGGCAGGTGGGCGACGATACCGGCGAAGATGATGAGCGAGGAACCGTTGCCGATGCCGCGCGAGGTGATCTGCTCGCCGATCCACATCAGGAACAGCGTGCCGCCCGTCAGGGTGATCACGGTCGAGAGCAGGAAGAACGGGCCCGGGTCGATCGCCGCGCTCGAACTCTGCAGGCCGATCGCGATGCCCCAGGACTGCACCAGCGCCAGCAGTACCGTGAGGTAACGCGTGTACTGGTTGATGACCTTGCGGCCGGACTCGCCCTCCTTCTTCAGCGCCTCCAGGCTCGGGATCACCGAGGTGAGGAGCTGGATGATGATCGAGGCCGAGATGTAGGGCATGATGTTGAGCGCGAAGATCGCCATGCGCTCGACCGCCCCGCCCGAGAACATGTTGAACAGGCCGAGCACGCCGCCGGCCTGCTGCTGGAAGTTCCGGGCGAACTGCTCCGGATCGATGCCGGGAATCGGGATGTAGGTGCCCAGGCGAAACACCACGAGCGCGCCGAGCGTGAACCAGATGCGCTTCTTCAGCTCATCGGCCTTCGCGATCGCCCCGAAATTGAGGTTGGCGGCAAGCTGCTCGGCGGCTGAGGCCATGGCCCGGTTTCCTGAGAACGGATGGTGCGGGGCTCAGGCGAGCACCCGTGAAAAACGAAGCGGCGGCCACGCGCGAGGTCGCACGGGCCGCCGCTCAGCGCTTCGACTTAAGGGCTGTCCAGACCCTGCGCAACTGCCTGTCAGGCGGTCGCTTGGGCCGAGCCGCGGGTCGACACGCCGGAGGCGTAGACGACCGTGACGCTGCCGCCGGCCTTCTCGACTGCCTCGATGGCGGATTTCGACGCGCGGGTCACCTCGAAGGCGAGCTTCGTCGTGAGGTCGCCGACGCCGAGGAGCTTCACGCCGTCGCGGGCGCGGGCGATGATGCCGGCCTGGACGAGCGCGTCGACCGTCACGGTCGCGCCCTTGTCGAGCTTGCCGGCCTCGATCGCCTCCTGGACCCGGCCGAGATTCACCTCGTTCAGGTCGGCGGCGTGGATGTTGTTGAAGCCGCGCTTCGGCAGGCGACGATGCAGCGGCATCTGACCGCCCTCGAAGCCCTTGATGGACACGCCGGTCCGGGCCTTCTGGCCCTTCACGCCGCGTCCCGCGGTCTTGCCCTTGCCGGAGCCGATGCCCCGGCCGACGCGCATCCGGTTCTTGGTCGCGCCTTCGTTGTCGCGGATCTCGTTGAGCTTCATCTCGCCCTCCTCAAGCCGCGTCGTCGAGGACGCGCACGAGGTGATGCACCTTGCGGATCATGCCACGCACGGAGGGAGTGTCCTCCAACTCGGCGATGCGGTGCAGCTTGTTCAGCTTGAGGCCGATCAGCGTCGCGCGCTGGGAGGCCTCGCGGCGGATCGGCGAGCCGATCTGCTGGACGCGGAGAGTCTTGGTCGCCATGCTGCCCTCCCCTTACGCCACGGCCGCTTCGGACATGTCGGACGGGTCGGCGTCGCGGCGGCGGGCCTGGAGGGCCGACACCTTAAGGCCGCGGCGCGCGGCGACCGCGCGCGGGCTGTCCTCGTTCTTGAGCGCCTCGAAGGTGGCGCGCACGAGGTTGTAGGGGTTCGACGAGCCGAGCGACTTCGCCACCACGTCCTGCATGCCGAGCGTCTCGAAGACGGCGCGCATCGGGCCGCCCGCGATGATGCCGGTGCCCTGGGGCGCGGCGCGCAGGATGACCTTGCCGGCGCCGTGACGGCCGTGCACGTCGTGGTGCAGGGTCCGGCCCTCGCGGAGCGAGACGCGGATCAGGCCGCGCTTGGCGGCTTCCGTCGCCTTGCGGATCGCCTCCGGCACCTCGCGGGCCTTGCCGTGGCCGAAGCCGACGCGGCCCTTCTGGTCGCCGACGACGACGAGGGCCGCGAAGCCGAAGCGACGGCCGCCCTTCACCACCTTGGCGACGCGGTTGATGTGGACGAGCTTGTCCACGAACTCGCTGTCGCGCTCCTCGCGATCCTCGCGGCGGCTGCGGCCCCCGCCTTCCCGTTCACGTGCCATCTTGAACCTGTCTGTCTCACTGACGCGGGCGGCGGGCCCGCTCGCTTGATGATGTCCGTCTCAGGGGCGGCGGACCGCCCCCTCACCGCCGATCAGAAGTCGAGGCCACCCTCGCGGGCGGCGTCGGCGAGCGCCTTGATGCGCCCGTGGAAGATGTAGCCCGAGCGATCGAAGATCACCTGGGTGACCCCGGCCGCCTTGGCGCGCTCGGCGACGAGCTTGCCGACGGCGGAGGCCGCGGCGATATCCGCGCCGGTCTTCAGGCTGCTCTTCAGATCCTTGTCCAGCGACGAGGCGGAGGCCAGGGTGCGGCCCTCGGCATCGTCGATGACCTGGACGTAGATCTGCTTCGAGGAGCGGAACACCGAGAGCCGGGGCCGCCCGTTGGCCGCCGCCCGCAGCGCGCGGCGCACACGCGCCTTGCGGCGGTCGAGTGCTTCGTTCTTGCGTGACATGGTGGCGGGTCCTTACTTCTTCTTGCCTTCCTTGCGGAAGATGAACTCGCCCGCATACTTCACGCCCTTGCCCTTGTAGGGCTCGGGGCCGCGATAGTCGCGGATCTCGGCGGCGACCTGACCGACGCGCTGCCGGTCGATGCCGGACACCACGATCTCCGTGGGCTTCGGCGTCACGATGGTGATGCCGGCCGGGATCTCGTACTCGATGTCGTGGCTGTAGCCGAGCGACAGCTTGAGAGCCTTGCCGGCCATCGCGGCGCGGTAGCCGACGCCGGTGATCTCGAGCTTCTTCTCGAAGCCCTTCGAGACGCCCTCGACGAGGTTCGCGACCTGCGCCCGGGAGGTGCCCCACAGCGAGCGGGCCTCCTTGGACTGGTTCTTCGGCGTGACCGTGATCGCGCCGTTCTCCAGGGCGACGTCGACGAGGTTCGGCACGACGAACTGAAGCTCGCCCTTCGAACCCTTCATCTTCACCGTCTGACCCGTCACCGTGGCCGTCACGCCGGACGGGACGGACACGGGCTTCTTGCCTACGCGAGACATAGCCTTCTCCTCTCGCCTGCGATCAGAACACCTTGCAGAGCAGCTCGCCGCCGACGTTGCGCTCGCGCGCCTCGTGGTCGGCCATGACGCCCTGCGGGGTGGACACGATGGTGATGCCGAGGCCGTCGGCGACGCGCGGCAGCTCGCCCACCGACGAATAGACGCGGCGGCCGGGCTTCGAGACGCGCTGGATCGAGCGGATGACGGGCTTGCCGTCGTAGTACTTCAGCTCGATCGCGAACTCGGTGCGCCCGTTGCCGAGCTCCGTGGTCGCGTAGTCGCGGATGTAGCCCTCGGACTTGAGGACGTCGAGCACGCTGGCGCGCAGGCGGGAGCCGGGCGTCTGGACGACGTTGCGGCGGCGCTGCTGACCGTTGCGGATGCGGGTGAGCATATCACCCACGGGATCGTTGACCATGGTGACTGCCTCCTTACCAGCTCGACTTGACCAGGCCGGGGATCAGGCCCCGGTTGCCGAGCTCACGCAACGCGACGCGCGAGATGCCCATCTTGCGATAGAAGGCGCGCGGACGGCCGGTCATCTCGCAGCGGTTGCGGATGCGGGTGGCCGACGAATTGCGGGGCAGTTCCGCGAGCTTGAGGCGCGCCTCGAAGCGCTCCTCCATCTCGAGGGACTCGTTGTTGGCGGTCGCGAGCAGCGCCCTGCGCTTGTCGGCAAAACGCTTCACAAGCGCCTTGCGGTGGTTGTTTTTCTCGACTGAGCTTTTCTTAGCCATGTCTTCTCTCTCCAGTGTCCGCGTCTAAGGGCGCAGAGCCCTTACTGCCGGAACGGGAAGCGGAAATGCGTGAGGAGGGCACGGGCCTCCTCGTCGGTCTTGGCCGTCGTGGTGACCACGATGTCCATGCCCCACATCTGCTCGGCCTTGTCGTACGAGATCTCCGGGAACACGAGGTGCTCCTTGAGACCGAGGGCGAAGTTGCCGCGCCCGTCGAACGACTTCGGGTTCAGGCCGCGGAAGTCGCGGACGCGCGGGAGCGCGATCGTGATCAGCCGGTCCATGAACTCGTACATGCGCGTCTGGCGCAGGGTCACCTTGCAGCCGATCGGCATGCCCTCGCGGACCTTGAAGGTCGCGATGGCCTTGCGGGCCCGCGTGATGACCGGCTTCTGGCCGGCGATCAGCGCGAGATCGGCCGCGGCGACCGAGGCCTTCTTCGAGTCGGCGGTCGACTCGCCGACGCCCATGTTGATGACGATCTTCTCGATCTGCGGCACCTGCATGGGGTTCTTGTAGCCGAACTGCTCGATCAGCTTCTGCCGGACCACCTCGTCGTAATGCTTGCGCAGACGCGGGGTGTAGGCGTCCTTGTTTGCCTCAGCCATCGATCAGATCCCCCGAGCGCTTGGCGAACCGAACCTTGCGGCCGTCCTCGAGAATACGGAAACCCACGCGCGTCGCCTTGCCGTCCTTGGGATCGGCGACCGCGATGTTGGACAGGTGAATGGCGGCCTCCTTGGAGATGATGCCGCCCTCCTGGCTCTGCGTCTGGCGCTGGTGGCGCTTGACGAGGTTGATGCCGCGCACGAGGGCCCGGTTCTCCTTCGGCAGGACCTGGATGACCTCGCCGGAGCGACCCGCGTCGCGACCGGTGAGGACGACGACCGTGTCGCCCTTCTTGATCTTGGCAGCCATCACAGCACCTCAGGAGCCAGCGAGATGATCTTCATGTGGTTGCGCGCGCGCAGTTCCCGCGGCACGGGCCCGAAGATGCGGGTGCCGATCGGCTCCTTCTGATTGTTGATCAGAACGGCGGCGTTCTTGTCGAAGCGGATGACCGAGCCGTCGGGGCGCTTCACGTCCTTGGCGGTGCGCACGACGACCGCCTTCATGACGTCGCCCTTCTTCACGCGGCCGCGCGGGATCGCCTCCTTGACGGAGACGACGATGATGTCGCCGACGCCGGCATATTTGCGCTTCGACCCGCCGAGCACCTTGATGCACATCACGCGACGCGCACCAGAATTGTCGGCGACGTCCAGATTCGTCTGCATCTGGATCACGGGAGTGACCTTTCCTTGTTTCAGGCGGGTTTCCGCACGCGGGCGGTATTGCCCGGCGGACGACGCCTGATGGGGATCTGATGTCCCCGGCTCATATGACAGACCGCGCTATCGGCGCTTGGCTGCGCCGGCGCGGTCACCGCAGTCGACGGGGGACGCGAAGCATCCCCTCTGAACTTTCGCGAAGGCCGGTCGCTTACAACGCTCCGGCGATTCGCGCAAGGGTGCTTGCCGTGGGCAAGGTGGTTGCGCGAGCGCCTCAGGCGCTCGCGGCGACCTCGTTGCCCTCGACGAGCTTCCAGGTCTTGGTCTTGGAATAGGGGCGGCACTCCTCGATGAACACCGTCTGCCCGACCTTGGCGGCATTCGCCTCGTCGTGGGCATGGTAGTTCTTCGAGCGGCGGACGGTCTTCTTCATCACCGGGTGGGTGAAGCGGCGCTCCACCTTCACGACGATGGTCTTCTCGCCCTTGTCGCTGACGACGACGCCCTGCAATACGCGCTTCGGCATGGTGAACTCCTCAAGCCTGCGTCGAGGCCAGCGTCTTCTGACGCTGCAGCGTACGGACGCGGGCGATGTCGCGGCGGACCTCGCGGACGCGGGCGACGTTCTCGAGCTGGCCGGTGGCCCCCTGGAAGCGCAGGTTGAACTGCTCCTTCTTGAGGTTCAGCAGCTCGTCGTTCAGCTGATCCGCGGACAGGGCCTTCAGATCAGACAGTCTCTGGGACGACTTCATGATCTCCCTCCTCAGTCTGCGATGCGGGCGACGACGCGGGTGCGGACGGGTAGCTTGGCCGCGCCGAGGCGCAGGGCCTCGCGGGCGATCTCCTCGGCGACGCCGTCGACCTCGAACATGATGCGGCCCGGGTGGACGCGGGCGGCCCAGTAATCCGGCGCGCCCTTACCGGAGCCCATGCGGACCTCGGTGGGCTTGGCGGAGACGGGGACGTCCGGGAACACGCGGATCCAGACGCGACCCTGGCGCTTCATCTCGCGGGTGATCGCGCGGCGGGCCGCCTCGATCTGCCGCGCGGTGACCCGCTCGGGCTCCACGGCCTTCAGGCCGAACTGGCCGAAGTTCAGCTCGAAGCCGCCCTTGGCCGCACCGTGGATGCGGCCTTTGAACTGCTTGCGGAACTTCGTCTTCTTGGGTTGCAGCATGGCAGCCTCTCAAACCTCTCTCTGGCGCGGGCCGCGATCACGCGTTGGCGTGGTCGCGACGGCCGCGCTCACGGCCACCCTCGCCGTCGCGCTCGCGACGGCCGCCGGACCGGCCACCCTCGTCCTGCGCCTTCTTGTCCTGGGCCATCGGGTCGTGCTCGAGGATCTCGCCCTTGAACACCCACACCTTGATGCCGCACGTCCCGTAGGTCGTGAAGGCGGTGGCCGTGCCGTAATCGACGTCCGCGCGCAGGGTGTGCAGCGGGACCCGGCCCTCGCGGTACCACTCGGTCCGGGCGATCTCGGCGCCGCCGAGACGGCCCGAGCAGGTGATGCGGATGCCCTCGGCGCCGAGACGCATCGCCGACTGGACGGCGCGCTTCATGGCGCGCCGGAAGGCGACCCGGCGCTCGAGCTGCTGGGCGATCGAGTCGGCGACGAGCGTCGCGTCGATCTCGGGCTTGCGAACCTCGACGATGTTGATCGTCACGTCCGCCTTGGTCATCGTGCCGACGAGCTTGCGCAGCTTCTCGATATCCGCGCCCTTCTTGCCGATTACCACGCCCGGGCGGCCCGAGTGGATGGTGACGCGGCACTTCCGGTGCGGACGCTCGATGACGATCTTCGAGACCGCCGCCTGCTTCAGCTGCTTCATGAGGGCGGCGCGGATCGCGACGTCCTCGTGCATCAGCTTGGCGTACTCGCCCTTCTGGGCGAACCAGCGGGAATCCCACGTCCGGTTGATGCCGAGACGCAGACCGATCGGATTGACTTTCTGGCCCATCAGATCCTCCTCACGCCGCTTCGGCGGACGGGACTTCGCGAACCACGATGGTGAGGTTCGAGAAGGGCTTCAGGATGCGGGCGCCACGGCCACGCGCACGGGCGTGGAACCGCTTCAGGACGAGCGCCTTGCCGACGAAGGCCTGGGAGACGACGAGATCGTCGACGTCCAGGTCGTGGTTGTTCTCGGCGTTGGCGATCGCGCTCTCGAGGCACTTCTTGACCTCGCGGGCGATCCGCTTGCGGGAGAATTCGAGGTCGGCCAGCGCCGACTCGACCTTCTTGCCGCGAATGAGCTGCGCGACGAGATTCAGCTTCTGGGGGCTGACGCGGAGCATCCGCGCCACCGCCTTGGCCTCGTTCTCGGGGAGCGCGCGGGGGGTTGCGGGCTTGCCCATATCAGCGCCTCTTCGCCTTCTTGTCGGCCGCGTGACCGTGGAAGGTGCGGGTCGGCGAGAACTCGCCGAACTTGTGACCGACCATTTCCTCGGAGACGTAGACCGGGATGTGCTTCTGCCCGTTGTGCACACCGAAGGTGAGCCCGACGAACTGCGGCAGGATCGTGGAGCGGCGGCTCCAGATCTTGATGACTTCGTTGCGGCTGGATCCGCGAGCGGTCTCAGCTTTCTTGAGGAGGTAGCCGTCGACGAACGGCCCCTTCCAGAGGGAGCGTGCCATGATGGTTACTTCTTGCGGTTGTGGCGGCTGGACAGGATGAAGGTGTCGGTCCGCTTGTTGGACCGGGTCTTCTTCCCCTTCGTCGGCACGCCCCACGGCGTGACCGGGTTACGGCCGCCCGAGGTGCGTCCCTCGCCGCCGCCGTGCGGATGGTCGACCGGGTTCATCGCGACGCCGCGGTTGTGCGGGCGCTTGCCGAGCCAGCGGTTGCGACCGGCCTTGCCGAGCGAGATGTTCATGTGGTCGGGGTTCGAGACCGCGCCCACGCTCGCGAAGCACTGGCCGTGCACGAGGCGCTGCTCGCCCGAGTTCAGGCGCAGCGTCACGTAGCCCTGGTCGCGGCCGACGATCTGGGCGTAGTTGCCCGCGGACCGGGCGATCGCGCCGCCCTTGCCGATCTTCAGCTCGACGTTGTGGACGATCGTGCCCACCGGCATGTTGCCGATCGGACCCGCATTGCCCGGCTTGATGTCGACCTGCTCGGCCGCCACCACCTTGTCCCCGGCCTGCAGGCGCTGGGGAGCCAGGATGTAGCTCTGCTTGCCGTCCGGGTAGGTGATCAGCGCGATGAACGCCGTGCGGTTCGGATCGTACTCGATCCGCTCGACCGTCGCGGTCACGCCCAGCTGGTCGCGACGCTTGAAATCGACGTTGCGCAGGGCGCGCTTGTGACCGCCGCCGCGGAAGCGGACGGTGATGCGGCCGAGATTGTTGCGGCCGCCCGTGGACGACTTGCCCTCGGTCAGCGCCTTCACCGGCTTGCCCTTGTAGAGCTCACGGCGGTCGACCAGCACGAGCTGGCGCAGGCTCGGCGTGACCGGTTTGAATGTCTTCAAGGCCATCGGCTTGGTTCCCTAAACCCGGTCGTCTCAGAGGCCCGTCGTGACGTCGATCGTATCGCCCTCGGCGAGGGTGACGATCGCCTTCTTCACGTCCGAACGCTGTCCGCGCAATCCGCGGAAGACCTTCTTCTTGCCCTTGGTCACGAGCGTGTTCACCGCCGTGACCTTCACGTCGAACAGCTTCTCGACCGCTTCCTTGATCTGCGGCTTCGAGGCCTTCGGCGCGACGCGGAACACGACCTTGTTCTGCTCGGTCAGGTTCGTCGCCTTCTCGGTGATCACGGGCGAGACGATCACGTCGTAGTGGCGCGGATCGGCACTCATTTGAAACGCGCCTCCAGCGCATCGACCGCCGCGCGGGTGAGAACGAGCTTCTCACGGCGCAGGATGTCGTAGACGTTGATGCCCTGCACCGGCAGGACGTCGATCTGCGGCAGGTTGCGGGCGGCGCGACCGAAGTTCGCGTCGATCTCCGCGCCGCCGATGATGAGGGCGCTCGAGAGGCCGAGCTTGCCGAAGCGCTCGGACAGGACCTTGGTCTTGCCCTCGGCGAGCTTGACGTCGTCGATGACGATCAGCGTCTCGCTCTTCGCCTTGGACGAGAGGGCGTGGCGAAGCGCCAGCGCACGGACCTTCTTGGGAAGATCGTGGCCGTGGTCGCGCACCACCGGACCGAAGGCCCGGCCGCCGCCGCGGAATTGCGGGGCGGAGGCCGCGCCGTGACGGGCGTTGCCGGTGCCCTTCTGCTTGTAGAGCTTCTTGCGCGTCCGGTTCACGTCCGAGCGGTTCTGCACGGCGTGGGTGCCGGCGCGGCGCTTGGCGAGCTGCCAGCGGACCATGCGCTGGAGCAGGTCGGCGCGGGGCTCGAGGCCGAAGATGGCCTCGTCGAGCTCGACCGAGCCGGCGCCTTCGCCTTCGAGCGTGGTGATATCGAGCTTCATCACGCGTTCTCCCCAGAAGTCGCTTCTTGAGCGGGAGCCTCGGGAGCCGGAGCGGCAGCGCCGTTCTCACGGAACTTGCCCGGCAGCGGAACATCAGCGGGGAGCTTGCGCTTCACCGCGTCGCGGACCTGGATCCAGCCGCCGGCGACGCCCGGCACCGCACCCTCGACGAGGATGAGGCCGCGCTCGGGGTCGGTGCGCACGACGCGCAGGTTCTGGGTGGTCACGCGCTCGACGCCGAGGTGGCCCGGCATCTTCTTGTTCTTGAAGGTCTTGCCCGGATCCTGACGGCCGCCGGTCGAACCGATCGAGCGGTGCGAGATCGACACGCCGTGCGTGGCGCGCAGGCCGCCGAAGTTCCAGCGCTTCATGCCGCCGGCGAAACCCTTACCCGTGGTCGTGCCCGTGACGTCCACGAACTGGCCCGGGATGAAGTGGTCCGCGGTGATCTCGGCGCCGACCGGGATCAGCGAATCCTCGCTGACGCGGAACTCGGCGAGCTTCTGCTTCGGCTCGACCTTGGCGACCGAGAAGCGGCCGCGCTCGGCGCGGGACACGTTCTTGACCTTGGCCTTGCCGACGCCGACCTGCAGCGCGACGTAGCCGTTCTTCTCGACGGTGCGGTGGGCAACCACCTGGCATTGATCGATCTTGAGCACGGTGACGGGGACATGCTCCCCCGCATCCGTGAAGATGCGGGTCATGCCGACCTTCTGTGCAATGACGCCTGAGCGCATAGGTGTCTCCCTCGCGCGATGAAACGGTAAGCTCTAAGCCTCAGCGGCTCAGAGCTTGATCTCCACGTCCACGCCAGCGGCGAGGTCGAGCTTCATCAGCGCGTCCACGGTCTGGGGGGTCGGATCGACGATATCGAGCACCCGCTTGTGCGTGCGCATCTCGAACTGCTCGCGCGACTTCTTGTCGATGTGGGGCGAACGGTTCACCGTGAACTTCTCGATATGCGTCGGCAGCGGGATCGGGCCGCGGATCTGAGCGCCAGTGCGCTTGGCGGTGGAGACGATCTCGCGGGTCGAGGCATCGAGGATTCGATGATCGAACGCCTTGAGGCGGATGCGGATATTCTGACCGTTCATGACCTGAAACCTCGGCGGGAATGTCGAAGGGCGGGCGCGAGGGCCCACCCCTCGATCTGTCCCTGCGGGAGTTGCTCGCGCGACTTACTCGTTGATGGCGGCGACGACGCCGGCGCCGACGGTGCGTCCGCCCTCGCGGATGGCAAACCGCAGCTTCTCCTCCATGGCGACCGGCACGATCAGCGCGACGTCCATGGTCACGTTGTCGCCCGGCATCACCATCTCGGTGCCCTCCGGCAGCGTGCACACGCCCGTCACGTCCGTGGTGCGGAAGTAGAATTGCGGCCGGTAGTTGGTGAAGAACGGCGTGTGGCGACCGCCCTCCTCCTTGGTCAGGATGTAGGCCTCGGCCTTGAACTTGGTGTGCGGCTTCACCGAACCCGGCTTACACACCACCTGGCCCCGCTCCACGTCCTCGCGCTTGGTGCCGCGCAGCAGCACGCCGACGTTGTCGCCCGCCTGGCCCTGGTCGAGCAGCTTGCGGAACATCTCGACGCCGGTCACCGTCGTCTTGGTGGTCGGGCGGATGCCCACGATCTCGACTTCCTCGCCCACCTTGATGATGCCGCGCTCCACGCGACCCGTCACCACCGTGCCGCGCCCCGAGATCGAGAACACGTCCTCGATCGGCATCAGGAACGGCATGTCGATCGGACGCTCCGGCTGCGGGATGTAATCGTCCACCGTCGCCATCAGCGCCAGCACCGCCTCCTTGCCGATCTTGGGCTCCTTGTCCTCCAGCGCCATCAGCGCCGAGCCCTTGGTGATCGGGATGTCGTCGCCGGGGAAGTCGTACTTCGAGAGAAGCTCGCGCACCTCGAGCTCGACCAGCTCCAGGAGCTCCTCGTCGTCGACCATGTCGACCTTGTTGAGGAACACCACCAGCGCCGGCACGCCGACCTGGCGGGCCAGGAGGATGTGCTCGCGGGTCTGCGGCATCGGGCCGTCGGCCGCCGAGACCACCAGGATGGCGCCGTCCATCTGGGCGGCGCCCGTGATCATGTTCTTCACGTAGTCAGCGTGGCCGGGGCAGTCGACGTGCGCGTAGTGGCGGTTCGTGGTCTCGTACTCCACGTGCGCCGTCGAGATCGTGATGCCGCGCGCCTTCTCCTCCGGCGCCTTGTCGATCTGGTCGTAGGCCGTGAAGGTCGCGCCCCCCGACTCCGCCAGCACCTTCGTGATCGCCGCCGTCAGGGACGTCTTGCCATGGTCGACGTGGCCGATCGTCCCGATGTTGCAGTGCGGCTTCGTGCGCGAAAACTTCTCTTTGGCCATGGTAGCCTCCGTCGGTGTCGTTGGGGTGCGGGCGGCCGGATGATCGGCGCCGCACCGGGAATGGGTGCCGGCCCGGGGGCCGGCGGTCGCATCAGGCGTGCGTTACGCGTACTTGGCGATGACCTTGTCCGCCTCGCCGCGCGGCACTTCCTCGTAATGATCGAACTGCATCGTGAAGTTCGCGCGGCCTTGCGACATCGAGCGCAGGTTGTTCACGTAGCCGAACATGTTGGCGAGCGGTACCATCGCGTTGATGACGTTGGCGTTGCCGCGCATGTCCTGGCCCTGGATCTGGCCGCGCCGCGAGTTCAGGTCGCCGATGACCGAACCCGTGTAATCCTCAGGCGAGACGACCTCGACCTTCATCACCGGCTCCAGCAGGACCGAGCCGCCCTTCTGAAGGGCCTCGCGGAGCGCCGCGCGGGAGGCGATCTCGAAGGCCAGAGCCGACGAGTCGACGTCGTGGTAGGCGCCGTCGATCAGCTCGACCTTGATGTCGACCACGGGGAAGCCCGCGAGGATGCCGGCGCCGAGGACCGAGTTGAGACCCTTCTCGACGCCCGGGATGTACTCCTTCGGCACCGCGCCGCCGACGATCTTCGACTCGAACTCGAAGCCCTTGCCGGGCTCGTTCGGCTCGACGACGAACTTCACGCGGGCGAACTGGCCGGTACCGCCGGTCTGCTTCTTGTGCGTGTAGTCGATCTCGGTACGGCGGGTCAGCTTCTCGCGGTAGGCGACTTGCGGCTGGCCGATATTCGCGTCGACCTTGTAGGTGCGGCGCAGGATGTCGACCTTGATGTCCAGATGGAGCTCGCCCATCCCCTTGAGGATGGTCTGGCCCGATTCCTGGTCCGTCGAGACGCGGAAGGACGGATCCTCGGCGGCGAGCTTCGAGAGCGCGATGCCGAGCTTCTCCTGGTCGGCCTTCGACTTCGGCTCGACGGCGATCTCGATGACGGGCTCCGGGAATTCCATGCGCTCGAGGATCACGGCCTTGACCGGGTCGCACAGGGTGTCGCCGGTGCGGGTATCCTTGAGGCCGGCCAGCGCCACGATGTCGCCCGCGAAGGCTTCCTTGATGTCCTCGCGGTTGTTGGCGTGCATCAGGAGCATCCGCCCCACCCGCTCCTTCTTGTCGCGGGTCGAGTTGATGACGTTCGCGCCGGAATCGACCTTGCCCGAGTAGACGCGGCAGAAGGTGATCGTGCCGACGTGGGGATCGTCCATGATCTTGAAGGCGAGCATGGAGAAGGGATCGGAATCGGTCGGGTGGCGGACCACCTCTTCCTCGGTCTTGTAGTCGATGCCCTTGATCTCGCCGCGGTCGGCCGGGGACGGCAGGTAATCCACGACGGCGTCGAGGAGGGGCTGCACGCCCTTGTTCTTGAACGCCGAGCCGCAGAGGACGGGGTGGAAGGCGCGCAGCTGCACGGCCTTGCGCACCAGCCGGCGCATCGTGTCCTCGTCCGGCTCCTGGCCGTCGAGGTAGGCGGTCATGGCGTCGTCGTCGAGCTCGACGCAGGCCTCGACGAGCTTCGTGCGGTACTCGACGGCCTGATCCTTGAGGTCGGCCGGGATCTCGGTCTCGTTGAAGTTCGCGCCGAGCGCCTCGCCCGACCAGACGATCGCCTTCATCTTGATGAGGTCGATCACGCCCTGGAAGTTCGACTCGGCGCCGATCGGCAGCTGCAGGCAGACCGGCTTGCCGGCGACGCGGTCGATGATGTCGGCGACGCACTTGAAGAAGTCGGCGCCGATCTTGTCCATCTTGTTGACGAACACGACGCGCGGCACGTCGTACTTGTCGGCCTGGCGCCACACGGTCTCGGTCTGGGGCTCGACGCCCTGGTTGCCGTCGAGCACGCATACGGCGCCGTCGAGCACGCGGAGCGAGCGCTCCACCTCGATGGTGAAGTCGACGTGGCCGGGCGTGTCGATGATGTTCAGGCGCTTCTCGCGCCAGAAACAGGTCGTCGCGGCCGACGTGATCGTGATGCCGCGCTCCTGCTCCTGCTCCATCCAGTCCATCGTGGCGGCGCCCTCATGGACCTCGCCGATCTTATGGGACTTGCCGGTGTAGTAGAGGATCCGCTCGGTCGTCGTGGTCTTGCCGGCATCGATGTGGGCCATGATGCCGAAGTTGCGGTAGTCCTCGATCGCGTGCGTGCGGGGCATCGGGGTGACTCCGGAAGAGGGGTGTGACCGCTTACCAGCGGTAGTGCGAGAAGGCGCGGTTGGCCTCGGCCATCCGGTGCGTGTCTTCCCGCTTCTTGACGGCGTTGCCGCGGTTGTTGGCGGCGTCGAGGAGTTCGGCCGAGAGGCGCTCGACCATGGTGCGGTCGTTGCGCGCGCGGGCGGCCTGGATCAGCCAGCGGATCGCCAGCGCCTGGCGGCGCTCCGTGCGGACCTCGACCGGGACCTGGTAGGTGGCGCCGCCGACGCGGCGGGAGCGGACCTCGATCATCGGGGCGACGTTGTCGAGGGCGGCGCGGAACACCTCGATCGGGTTCGCGCGGGCGCGGTTCTCGACGATGTCGAAGGCGCCGTACACGATCGACTCGGCGACCGACTTCTTGCCCTCGTACATGATGGAGTTCATGAACTTGGTCAGGACGACGTCGCCGTACTTGGCGTCGGGGATGATCTCACGCTTCTCGGCACTGTGGCGGCGGGACATGCGCGCGCTCCGTTTTCGTCTTCTCTTGGCATCAAACCATCCCGCGCAGGCCGCCTTGAGCTTCGGGAGAAGCCGGCGACATCCTTACGGGATGCGCGAAAGTCTTACTTCGGACGCTTGGCGCCGTACTTGGAGCGGCGCTGCTTGCGGTTCTTCACGCCCTGCGTGTCGAGCACGCCGCGCAGGATGTGGTAGCGCACGCCCGGAAGGTCCTTCACGCGGCCGCCGCGGATCATCACCACGGAGTGCTCCTGAAGGTTGTGACCCTCGCCGGGGATGTAGCCGATCACCTCGAAGCCGTTGGTGAGACGGACCTTCGCGACCTTGCGGAGCGCCGAGTTCGGCTTCTTCGGGGTCGTGGTGTAGACGCGGGTGCAGACACCGCGCTTCTGCGGGCAGGCATCGAGGGCCGGCACCTTGTTGCGGGCCTTCTGCGCCTTACGCGGCTGGGCGATCAGCTGGTTGATCGTCGGCATTCTCTGCCCTCTTCCTCAGGCCCTGTGGGGCGGGCCGCAAAACGAATATGCGCCAGGGGTCGGTCAGGACCCGTGGCGCGCTGTCGGCAGAGGAACACGTCCCTTAGCAGGCGCGCTCGTACCTACTGATCTGACTTGCGTCAGGCGATGTGAGCCTCTGGTCGGCATGGCGACGGTCGGAAGATCTGACTTCGACCCGTCTGCGGCGTGCGTTCGACCGGAGTGGCGCGCTTCTACGCGCGACCCGGCGCAACGTCAACCTTTCGGGGCGAACTTCTTCCGTCGGCCCGGCGGTTATTTTTCGGTGTGCGCCAGGGTATCTGGCTGCCGCCGCGTCGTGGTTTCGGAAGCCGCGGCGCGAAACGAGAAAGGGCGGCCTCGCGGCCGCCCTCTCCCGATCGTCGTCTTTGGCCTGCGCCTCACTCGGCGGCCGGAAGCTCGCCGATCGGCTGCGCGCCGCTCTCGGCCGCGCGCTGCTGCAGGATGAGGGTGTCGCGGCGGCGCGCCACGGCGCGGATGTCCGCGGCGAGCGAGCCTGTGCCCGCCGGGATGAGCGAGCCCACGATCACGTTCTCCTTCAGGCCCTCGAGCGTGTCGACCTTGCCGTTGACCGCGGCCTCGGTGAGGACGCGGGTCGTCTCCTGGAACGAGGCCGCCGAGATGAACGACTTCGTCTGGAGCGAGGCCTTGGTGATGCCGAGCAGCACCGGCACGCCCTGGACCGGCTTCTTGCCCTCCGCGACCAACTTCTCGTTGATCTCGGTCAGCTCGGTCCGGTCGATCTGGTCGCCCGTGAGGATCTCCGAATCGCCGCCGTCGGTGATCTCCACCTTCTGCAGCATCTGCCGGACGATGACCTCGATGTGCTTGTCGTTGATCGACACGCCCTGCAGCCGGTAGACCTCCTGGATCTCGTTGACGAGATAGGCGGCGAGTTCCTCGACGCCCTTGATCGCCAGGATGTCGTGCGGCGCCGGGTTGCCGTCGACGATGTAGTCGCCGAGCTCCACCACGTCCCCGTCCTGCAGGTGGATGTGCTTGCCCTTGGGGATCAGGTACTCGACCGGGTCCGACCCGTCGTGCGGCGTCAGCGTCAGGCGGCGCTTGTTCTTGTAGTCCCGCCCGAACGCGATCGTGCCCGACTTCTCGGCGATGATCGCCGCGTCCTTCGGACGGCGCGCCTCGAACAGCTCCGCCACCCGCGGCAGACCGCCGGTGATGTCGCGGGTCTTGGCCGATTCCGTCGAGACGCGGGCCAGGATATCGCCGGCCTTCACCTTCGCGCCCGGATCGAAGCCGATGATGGCGTCGACGGGCAGGAAGTAGCGGGCCTCGGAGCCGCGCGGCAGCTTGATCGGCTTGCCGGTCTCGTCGTGAATCACCATCGCGGGCTTGAGATCGGCCGTCCGGGCCGAGCCGCGCCAATCGATGACGACGCGCTTGGCGATGCCGGTCGATTCGTCGGTGGTCTCGGTGATGGACTGACCATCGTAGAGATCCTCGTAGGCCACCACGCCGTCGCTCTCCGTGAGGATCGGTCGGGTGTAGGGGTCCCACTCCGCGATGCGCTGGCCGCGCTTGACCTTGTCGCCCTCGTCGACCCGGACCTTGGCGCCGTACTGGAGACGGTGCACGGCCCGCTCGGTCCCGTCGGCGCCGACGATCACCACGGCCACGTTGCGCCCGAGGGCGACGAGGTCGCCGTCCGAGTTCCGGGCAAGCGCCCGGTTGCGGACCTTGATGGTGCCCTCGAAGCTCGACTCGATGAAGGATGAATCCGCGATCTGGGCCGCACCGCCGATGTGGAAGGTGCGCATCGTGAGCTGCGTGCCCGGCTCGCCGATCGACTGGGCCGCGATGACGCCCACGGCCTCGCCCATGTTGACGGGCGTGCCGCGCGCGAGATCGCGCCCGTAGCAGGTGGCGCAGACGCCGCTGCGCGTCTGGCAGACGAGCACCGAGCGGATCTTCACCTCCTGGATGCCGGCGGCGGTGATCGCCGGCAGGTGCTTCTCCTCGATCGTCTCGCCGGTCGCGACGATCACGCTGCCGTCGGCCGCCACGAGATCCTCCGCCGTGGCGCGGCCGAGGATGCGCGTGGCGAGCGGGGCCACGACCTGGCCCGCATCGATGATCGCCCGCATGCGGATGCCGTTCGTCGTGCCGCAATCCACCTCGCGGATCACGGCGTCCTGCGCCACGTCGACGAGGCGGCGGGTCAGGTAGCCCGAGTTCGCGGTCTTCAGCGCCGTGTCCGCGAGGCCCTTGCGGGCGCCGTGGGTGGAGTTGAAGTACTCGAGGACGTCGAGGCCCTCCTTGAAGTTCGAGATGATCGGCGTCTCGATGATCTCGCCCGAGGGCTTGGCCATCAGGCCGCGCATGGCCGCGAGCTGCTTCATCTGCGCCGGCGAGCCGCGGGCGCCCGAGTGGCTCATCATGTAGATCGAGTTGACCTGCTTGTCGGCCCCTTGTCGTCCTTCTGGACGGCGGAGATCCGGCCCATCATCTCGGCGGCGAGCTTGTCGGAGCACTTGGCCCAGGCGTCGACGACCTTGTTGTACTTCTCGCCCTGGGTGATCAGGCCATCATTGTACTGCTGCTCGTAATCCTTCACGAGCGCGCGGGTGTCGTCGACGATCGACCACTTGTTGTCCGGCACGACCATGTCGTCCTTGCCGAACGAGATGCCGGCCTTGAACGCGTGGCTGAAGCCGAGCGCCATGATGCGGTCGCAGAAGATCACCGACTCCTTCTGACCGCAATGGCGGTAGACGGTGTCGATCATCGCGGAGATCTCCTTCTTGGTCATCAGCTTGTTGACGACGTCGAAGGGGACCTTCCGGTGCAGCGGCAGCACGCCGGAGAGGATCACGCGGCCGGGGGTGGTGTCGTAGGTCTTCGTCAGCGGCTCGCCGTCGGGGCCGATGCCCTTCCAGCGCCACTTGATCTTCGAGTGCAGCGAGACGGCCTTGGCCGCGAGCGCGTGCTCCAGCTCGCCGATGTTGCCGTAGACGCCCTGCATCGGGTTCTGGGCGTTGCCCGGCTTGAACTCGCCCGGCGCGCCCTCGGCGACGATCGACAGGTAGTAGAGGCCGAGAACGATGTCCTGCGAGGGCACGATGATCGGCTGGCCGTTGGCCGGGTGCAGGATGTTGTTCGTCGACATCATGAGGACGCGCGCCTCGAGCTGCGCCTCGAGCGACAGCGGCACGTGCACGGCCATCTGGTCGCCGTCAAAGTCGGCGTTGAACGCCGCGCAGACGAGCGGGTGCAGCTGGATCGCCTTGCCCTCGATCAGCTTCGGCTCGAAGGCCTGGATGCCGAGGCGGTGCAGCGTCGGCGCCCGGTTGAGCATGACCGGATGCTCGCGGATGACCTCGTCCAGGATGTCCCAGACCTCGGGCTTCTCCTTCTCGACCAGCTTCTTGGCCTGCTTGACCGTCGCGGAGAAACCCTTGGCGTCGAGGCGCGCGTAGATGAAGGGCTTGAACAGCTCCAGCGCCATCTTCTTGGGCAGGCCGCACTGGTGCAGCTTCAGCTCGGGGCCGACCACGATGACCGAGCGGCCCGAATAGTCGACGCGCTTGCCGAGCAGGTTCTGGCGGAAGCGGCCCTGCTTGCCCTTCAGCATGTCGGCCAGCGACTTCAGCGGACGCTTGTTGGCGCCCGTGATGACGCGGCCGCGGCGGCCGTTGTCGAAGAGCGCGTCCACCGCCTCCTGCAGCATCCGCTTCTCGTTGCGGATGATGATGTCGGGCGCGCGCAGCTCGATCAGCCGCTTGAGGCGGTTGTTGCGGTTGATCACCCGCCGGTAGAGGTCGTTGAGGTCGGACGTGGCGAAGCGGCCGCCGTCCAGGGGGACGAGCGGGCGCAGGTCCGGCGGGATCACCGGCACCACGGTCAGGATCATCCATTCCGGCCGGTTGCCCGACATCTGGAACGCCTCGATGATCTTGAGGCGCTTGAGGAGCTTCTTGGGCTTCAGCTCGGAGGTGGTGGTGGCGATCTCCTCGCGCAGATCCATCGCGATCTTGTCGAGGTCGAGCTCCTGCAGGATGCGCCGGATCGCCTCCGCGCCGATCATGGCGGTGAAGGAATCCTCGCCGTACTCCTCCTGCGCGCGCAGGTACTCCTCCTCCGACAGGAGCTGGCGCTCCTTGAGGGGGGTGAGGCCCGGCTCGATGACGCAGTAGGATTCGAAGTAGAGGATCCGCTCGAGGTCCTTCAGCGCCATGTCGAGCAGGAGGCCGATGCGCGAGGGCAGCGACTTCAGGAACCAGATATGCGCGACGGGGGCGGCGAGCTCGATATGGCCCATCCGGTCGCGCCGGACGCGCGCGAGGGTGACCTCGACGCCGCACTTCTCGCAGATGACGCCCTTGTACTTCATGCGCTTATACTTGCCGCACAAGCACTCGTAATCCTTGATGGGCCCGAAGATGCGCGCGCAGAACAGGCCGTCACGCTCGGGCTTGAACGTACGGTAGTTGATCGTCTCGGGCTTCTTGATCTCGCCGTAGGACCAGGAGAGGATCTTCTCGGGCGACGAGATCGAGATCTTGATCTGGTCGAAGCTCTGCGGCTGGGCCTGCTGGTTGAAAAGATTCATGACCTCTTGGTTCATGATCTACTCCTTGATGAGCGGGCCGCCCCGCGCCCGGGAAGCCGCGCCTTGAAACGATCGGCGCAGCGCCCTGCCGGGGCGCCGCTGGCCGTGGATATCGTCGGGAGGCCCCGCCCCTCCCCGCTCGGACCGTGCCGGGCTCGCGCGCCGGCACGGGAGGTGTCGCCTGTCGGCCTTACTCGGCGGCGTCCGCCGGCGGCTCGATCTGGTCGTTGGCCGCGTCCCGCTTCGAGGAGGTGAGCTCGACGTTGAGGCCGAGCGAACGCATCTCCTTGACGAGCACGTTGAACGATTCGGGGATGCCCGCCTCGAAGGTGTCGTCGCCGCGGACGATCGCCTCGTAGACCTTGGTGCGGCCGGCCACGTCGTCCGACTTCACCGTCAGCATCTCCTGCAGCGTGTAGGCCGCGCCGTAGGCCTCCAGCGCCCAGACCTCCATCTCGCCGAAGCGCTGGCCGCCGAACTGCGCCTTGCCGCCGAGCGGCTGCTGGGTGACCAGCGAGTAGGGGCCGATCGAGCGGGCGTGGATCTTGTCGTCCACGAGGTGGTGCAGCTTCAGCATGTAGATGTAGCCCATCGTCACCTTGCGGTCGAAAGGCTCGCCCGTGCGCCCGTCGTAGAGGGTCGACTGGCCGGACCGGTCGAGGCCGGCCATCTCCAGCATCGCCTCGATGTCGGCCTCCTTGGCGCCGTTGAAGACCGGGGTCGCCATCGGCACGCCGCGCCGGAGGTTGTTGCCGACCTCCGCCAGATCCTCGTCGGACAGGCCGTCGAGCTCGGCCGGCGAGTAGATGCTGCCCATCTCCTCGCGCAGCGGCGCGATGTCCTGGCTCTTGAGGTAGGCGTCGACCGCCCGCGACACCTTGCGGCCGAGGCCCGCGGCGGCCCAGCCCAGATGCGTCTCCAGGATCTGGCCGACATTCATGCGGCTCGGCACGCCGAGCGGGTTCAGCACGATGTCGGCGTGGGTGCCGTCCTCCAGGAACGGCATGTCCTCGATCGGCACGATGCGCGAGACGACGCCCTTGTTGCCGTGGCGGCCGGCCATCTTGTCGCCGGGCTGGATCTTGCGCTTCACCGCCACGAAGACCTTGACCATCTTCATGACGCCGGGCGGAAGCTCGTCGCCGCGCTGCAGCTTCTCGACCTTGTCGAGGAAGCGCTGCTCGAGGCGCTTCTTCGACTCGTCGTACTGCTTCTGCATCGCCTCCATCTCGGTCATGAGACGGTCGTCGATGACGGCGAACTGCCACCATTGCGAGCGCGGGTAGTCGGTCAGCCCCTCGCGGGTGAGGGTCGTGTCCTTCCGGAAGCCCTTCGGCCCCGCGATCGGCGACTGGCCGATCAGGACGTCCGCCAGACGCGCGTAGGTGTTGCGGTCGAGGATGGCCTGCTCGTCGTCGCGGTCCTTGGCGAGGCGCTCGATCTCCTCGCGCTCGATGGCCTGGGCGCGCTCGTCCTTGTCGACGCCGTGCCGGTTGAACACCCGCACCTCGACGATGGTACCGGTGACGCCCGGGGGCACCCTCAAGGACGTGTCGCGCACGTCCGAGGCTTTCTCGCCGAAGATGGCGCGCAGGAGCTTCTCCTCAGGCGTCATCGGGCTCTCGCCCTTCGGCGTGATCTTGCCGACGAGGATGTCGCCGGCATGGACCTCGGCACCGATATAGACGATGCCCGCCTCGTCGAGGTTCTTGAGCGCCTCCTCGGAGACGTTCGGGATGTCGCGGGTGATCTCTTCCGGCCCGAGCTTGGTGTCGCGGGCCATCACCTCGAATTCCTCGATGTGGATCGAGGTGAACACGTCATCCTTCACGATCCGCTCGGAGAGCAGGATCGAGTCCTCGAAGTTGTAGCCGTTCCAGGGCATGAACGCGACGAGCACGTTCCGGCCGAGCGCCAGCTCGCCGAACTCCGTCGAGGGACCGTCGGCGATGATCTCGCCCTTCTTCACGGGCTCGCCGACGCGCACCAGCGGCTTCTGCGTGATGCAGGTCGACTGGTTGGAGCGCTGGAACTTCTGCAGGCGGTAGATGTCGACGCCGGGCTTCGTCGGGTCCGTCTCCTCGGTGGCGCGGATGACGATGCGGGTGGCGTCCACCTGATCGACGATGCCGGCGCGGCGCGCGGCGATGGCAGCCCCCGAATCGCGGGCGACCACGGCCTCCATGCCGGTGCCGACGAAGGGCGCGTCGGCGCGAACGAGCGGCACCGCCTGGCGCTGCATGTTCGAGCCCATCAGCGCGCGGTTGGCGTCGTCGTTCTCGAGGAACGGGATCAGCGCCGCGGCGACCGAGACGAGCTGCTTCGGGCTCACGTCCATGAGGTCGACGCGCTCGGGGCCGACGACGATGACCTCGCCCGCCCGGCGGCAGACCACGAGGTCCTCCGTGAGCTTGCGGCCCTCGTCCATCGCGGCGTTCGCCTGGGCGACGTAGTACTTCGCCTCCTCCATCGCGGAGAGGTAGGCGACCTCGTCGGTGACGACGCCGTCCTTCACGCGGCGGAAGGGCGTCTCGATGAAGCCGTACTTGTTGACCCGCGCGAAGGTCGCGAGCGAGTTGATCAGGCCGATATTCGGGCCTTCCGGCGTCTCGATCGGGCAGATGCGGCCGTAATGGGTCGGGTGCACGTCGCGCACCTCGAAGCCGGCGCGCTCGCGGGTCAGGCCGCCCGGGCCCAGCGCCGAGAGGCGGCGCTTGTGCGTCACCTCGGAGAGCGGGTTGGTCTGGTCCATGAACTGCGAGAGCTGCGACGAGCCGAAGAACTCGCGCACCGCGGCGGCCGCGGGCTTCGCGTTGATCAGGTCCTGCGGCATCACGGTGTCGATGTCGACGGACGACATCCGCTCCTTGATGGCGCGCTCCATGCGCAGGAGGCCCAGGCGGTACTGGTTCTCCATGAGTTCGCCGACCGAGCGCACCCGGCGGTTGCCGAGGTGGTCGATGTCGTCGATCTCGCCCTTGCCGTCGCGCAGGTCGACGAGCGCCTTGACGACCGCGAGCATGTCCTCCTTGCGGAGCGTGCGCACGGTGTCGGCGGCGTCGAGGTCGAGGCGCATGTTCATCTTCACGCGGCCGACCGCGGAGAGGTCGTAGCGCTCGGCGTCGAAGAACAGCGAGTGGAACATCGCCTCCGCGGTGTCGAGCGTCGGCGGCTCGCCCGGGCGCATCACCCGGTAGATGTCGAACAGCGCGCCCTCGCGGCCGGAATTCTTGTCCACGGCGAGGGTGTTGCGGATGTAGGGACCGACGTTGACGTGGTCGATGTCGAGCACGGGCAGCTCGGAGACGCCGACATCCTCCAGGCTCTTGAGGAGCTTGTCGGAGATCTCGTCGCCGGCCTCGGCCCAGATCTCGCCCGTCTTCATGTTGACGAGGTCCTCGGCGATGTACTGGCCGACGAGATCCTCGTCGGTCGCCTTGAGGAACCGGGTCCCCTTCTCGCCGATCAGGCGGGCGTTGCGGGCGTTGAGCTTCTTGCCCGCCTCCAGCACAACCTCGCCGGAATCGGCGTCGATCAGGTCGACGGACGCCTTGAAGCCCTTGAGGCGCTCGGCGTCGAAGGGCACGCGCCAATCCGCCCCGTCACGGGCGTAGGTGACGCGGTTGTAGAAGGTCGAGAGGATCTCCTCGCCGTCAAGCCCGAGGGCGAACAGGAGCGAGGTGACGGGCAGCTTCCGCTTCCGGTCGATGCGCACGTACACGATGTCCTTGGCGTCGAACTCGACGTCGAGCCAGGAACCCCGGTACGGGATGATGCGGGCGGCGAAGAGCAGCTTGCCGGAAGAGTGCGTCTTGCCCTTGTCGTGGTCGAAGAACACGCCCGGGGAGCGGTGCATCTGCGAGACGATGACGCGCTCGGTGCCGTTGACGATGAAGGTGCCGTTCTCCGTCATCAGGGGCATGTCGCCCATGTAGACGTCCTGCTCCTTGATGTCCTTGACGGACTTGGCGCCGGTGTCCGGGTCCACGTCGAACACGATGAGGCGCAGGGTCACCTTGAGCGGGGCCGCGAAGGTGATGCCGCGCTGGCGGCACTCGTCGACGTCGTATTTCGGCGCCTCGAACGTGTACTTCACGAACTCGAGCAGCGCCGTCGAGGAGAAGTCGGAGATCGGGAAGACCGACTTGAAGACGCTCTGCAGGCCCTCGTCGGAACGGCCACCCTCCGGCTCGTCCACCATCAGGAACTGGTCGTAGGACGCCTTCTGGACCTCGATGAGGTTCGGCATCTCGGCGACTTCCCGGATCTTGCCGAAGAACTTGCGAATGCGCTTGCGACCGACCAGCGTATTGGCCATGTGACCTCGCTCCACCATCTTCCGCGTCCTGGTTGCCCGGGGAAAGCCTCGCTTCCCGCGCCGGGCCGTGACGCGCGCCCCGCCGGACCGCGCCACCCGAACTGAATTCCCATGTCGGGCCGTTCCAGGCCCACCGGTCGCCCGAAGCGACCTTAGCCCGCGGGTGATCTCACCCGCGGGCTCGGTCACGGAAGGCTGAGGCCAGCCTCCCGCGCGGTGACGGGCCGGGAACGGCCCATCGGGGTCTTACTTGAGCTCGACCTTGGCGCCGGCCTTCTCGAGCTGGGCCTTGATCTTCTCGGCCTCGTCCTTGGCCACCGACTCCTTGACGGGCTTCGGCGCGCCCTCGACGAGGTCCTTGGCCTCCTTGAGGCCGAGGCCGGTGATCGCGCGGACCTCCTTGATGACCTCGATCTTCTTGTCGCCGGCCGAGGCGAGCACGACCGTGAACTCGGTCTGCTCCTCGACGGGGGCGGCAGCGGCGCCGGCGGCCGGGCCGGCGGCCACGGCGACGGCGGCCGCGGCGGAGACGCCCCACTTCTCTTCCAGCATCTTGGCGAGGTCGGCGGCCTCGAGGACGGTCAGCGACGAGAGGTCGTCGACGAGCTTGGCAAGATCAGCCATGTCTTAAGTTCCCTTACGATATCGGTTTGAACGGTTGATTTTGAAAGGGGTGAACCGACCCTCAGGCCGCTTCGTCCTTCTTGGCATAGGCTCCGAACACGCGGGCGAGCTTGGCCGCCGGCGCGTTGACGACCTGGGCGACCTTGGTCGCGGGAGCCTGCACGAGGCCCACGATCTTGGCGCGCAGTTCGTCGAGGGACGGGAGCGAGGCGAGGGCCTTCACGCCGTCCGGGTTCAGAGCGGTCGTACCCATGGCGCCGCCGAGGATCACGAGCTTGTCGTTGGCCTTGGCGAAATCCACCGCCACCTTGGCGGCCGCGACCGGATCGCTGGAATAGGCCAGCAGGGTCGGACCCTTCAGGAGGGGCTTGATGGAGGCGACGTCCGTGCCATCGAGAGCGATGTTGGCGAGGCGGTTCTTGGCGACCTTCACGGTGGCGCCGGCCTGCTTCATCTGCGAACGCAGCTTCTGCATCTCGGCGACCGTGAGGCCCTTGTAGTGGGCCACGACGACGACGGCCGTGTTCGCGAACACGCCGTTGAGCGTCGAGACGAGATCAGCTTTTGCTGTCCGGTCCACTGGGGCTCTCTCCGGTTGGCGGAACCCGGGTTCGGGTCCGCCGGTTGCACTTGCCGCCCGGGACGGATCTCGGCCTTTGGAATCAGCCGGAACGTCCGCGGACGACGCTTCACGGCCCTGTCCCCCGGCGCCCGCCCGGATGGGCGGCCGACGTGGGTTGAGAAGGTTCAAACCGATGCCTCCTCCGCCCGCGGTTGCGGCCGGACGAGGGACTTGGAATTCGGTCTTCCCCGTCTGTGCAGGCTGGGGGATTAAGCCGGTCGCCCGGCGCCTGCAGTCTCGGACAGGACATGGCCGGACGCGGCCCTGAGAAGCTTCTCGCCCCGCAGGTCCTTCCGGCCATCGCCGCCCGGTCACCCAGGCGGCATCTCGAACGGAACCGGCCGTACGGACGGTCCCAAAACCTCAACGTGAATTCGTGGAGCGCGGTGTATAGAGCCTAGCAAGCCGCCTGCCAAGACCTCACGCGCGACAATTCCGTCGCAGGCAAGCGGATCCCGCTTCCCGCCGCGCCTTCCGCCCGCTCGCCTGCCCCGTCTCCCGCCAAGCCTTCGCCAAGCCTCCGCCCACCTTCCGGCGCGGGCCTCCGCTCCCAGGATCCGGCATCCGCCTCCCCGGACGCCGGCTCCCCGCCCGGGTTGCGGGGCCTGCGCCCGGTCAGGTCGGCAGGAACCGGCGCGCCGCCTGCCACCAGGGCCGGTTGCGGTCGCGCTCGCGCTGCTCGGCCTTGGCCGCGTAGAAGGAGGCGTTGTGCTCGCCCCGCAGGGCCTCGCGGGTGAAGCGGATCAGGTGGTGGGCGACGAAGCCCATGTTGAAGACCGCCTCGACCTGGCCCTTGCGCAGGGCATGGCCCGCCGCCTGCCAGAAGGGCTTGCGGTAATCCGAGAACAGGCCGACCCGGGTGATGATGTTGAAGCCGAGGATCAGGCCGCGCCGCAGGTTCGTGACGGTGAGCTTGCCCTTCGTCGGCGTGACGATGCGGTTGCCGTAGGTCACGTCGCACTGGTGCTTGAAGCGCTCGAAGATCTTCTCCGGCGCGTAGGCGTGCGCGATGGCGCGCCGCCAGCTCGCCACCACGTCGTCGTGGGGGCGCTTGAACAGCACGTTCGATTCGAGCGCCACGTCGTGGACGAGGCGGTTCTCCCGCTCCAGCCGGTCCCAGAGAGGCGTCTTCGGCAGGGCCTGGAGCAGGTTGATCGTCAGGACGGGAATCGCCGAACGGTCGATGAAGTCGATCAGGTTGTCCTCGGACTTCTCCGTGTCGGTGTCGAGGCCGAGGATGATCCCCGAGGTCACCTCCAGCCCGTAGCTGTTCAGGGTCGCGATCGCCTCGTACATCGGCACCGCGGCGTTGTGCTTCTTGTCGATGCCGGCGAGCGCGTCCTCCTCCGGCGTCTCGATGCCGACGAACACGGTCATGAAGTTCGCCTGCCGCATCAGCTCCAGGATCTCGGGCTGCTTGGCCATGTTGAGGGTCGCCTCGCAGGCGAATTGCAGCGGGTAGTCGTTCCGCTTCTGCCACTCCACGAGGTGCGGGAGCATGTCCCGCGTCGCCTTGCGGTTGCCGATGAAATTGTCGTCGACGAAGTAGACCACCGCCGGGTGGCCGGGCTGGGCCACGATCGCGTCGAGCTCGGCGCACATCTGCTCCGGGCTCTTCAGCCGGGGCTGGCGGCCGTAGAGCTGCGGGATGTCGCAGAACTCGCACCGGTAGGGGCAGCCCGAGGAGAATTGCAGCGAGCCGATCAGGTAGCGCTTGAGCGGCACGGCCTCGTAGGCCGGCGCCGGGAAGTCGGCGAGCGCCAGGCGGTCGACCGTCTCGAGGCGCACCTGCGCGAGCGGCCGCGTCAGGTCGCGGTCGAGGATCTCGACCAGCCGGTCGGTGGCGTCGCCGATCTCGCCGAGGTGCAGGTAGTCGAAATCGGGGTACTTCTCGGGTGAGCCCGACACCGAGGGGCCGCCGAGCACCGTGACCTTGCCGGCCGCGTGCGCGCGGGTGTTGATGTCGTGGATCTGCGGCGCCTGGATGTGCATGCCGGAGACGAAGACCGCGTCCGCCCAGGCGAATTCCTCGGGCGTGGCCCGCCGGATGTTCTCATCGATGAACCGGCACTCCCAGGCTTCCGGCATGTAGGCCGCGATCAGCAGGAGCCCCTGGGGCGGCATGAACGCCTTCACGCCGCCCATCAGGGGGTAGGCGTGTGAGAAGGTGCCGAAGGAGGGCGTGTAGGCGGGGAAGACGCAGAGGACGCGTCGGCGGGACGAGACCGTGAGGGAGCATCGCATGGCTCCGTATCTAGCACAGGCTGAGCCGATGGCGCCCCCCTCCTCGCGCCGATGTGCAGGGCGTTTTCGCCGGGACAGGTGCCGCCCGCGCGGCCCCCCGCCCCATGATCGCGATCTACGCGGCCCGGTGCCGTTCGTGATCGCGCGCGCACGCGTTCGGGGGGCGCACACGAAAACGCCCGGCCGTTTCCGGCCGGGCGCTTCCGCAATCGTTTCGGCGGTGCCGGATCAGGCCGTGAGCACGCTCGACGGCTCGACCTTCACGCCCGGGCCCATCGTCGAGGTGACGGCGATGCGCTGGATGTAGGTGCCCTTGGCGCCCGTCGGCTTGGCCTTGGCCACCGCGTCCGCGAAGGCCTTGATGTTCTCGACGAGCTTCGCCTCGTCGAAGGAGACCTTGCCGATGCCGGCGTGCACGATGCCCGCCTTCTCGACGCGGAACTCGACCGAGCCGCCCTTGGCGCCTGCGACCGCACCCTTCACGTCCATCGTGACGGTGCCGACCTTCGGGTTCGGCATCAGGCCGCGCGGGCCCAGCACCTTGCCGAGGCGGCCGACGAGCGGCATCAGGTCCGGGGTCGCGATGCAGCGGTCGAACTCGATCTTGCCGCCCTGGACGATCTCGAGGAGATCCTCGGCGCCCACGATGTCGGCGCCCGCCGCCTTGGCCTCGTCGGCCTTGGCGCCGCGGGCGAACACCGCCACGCGGACCGTGCGGCCGGAGCCGTTCGGCAGGTTGCAGACGCCGCGGACCATCTGGTCGGCGTGGCGCGGGTCGACGCCGAGATTCATCGAGACCTCGACGGTCTCGTCGAACTTGGCGTTGGCCTTCGACTTCACGAGCTTGATCGCCTCGTCGATGGCGTAGAGCTTCTGCGGCTCGATGCCCTCGCGGGCGGCGCGGATGCGCTTACCTTCACGTGCCATGCTGCCCTCCCGCTCAAGCGACCACGTCGAGGCCCATGGCCCGCGCGGAGCCACGGATCATCGCGACGGCGGCGTCGACCGAGTCGCAGTTCAGGTCCGGCATCTTCCGCTCCGCGATCTCGCGGAGCTGGGCCTCGGTGACCTTGCCGACCTTCGGGCCCTTGCCCGGGGTCTTGGAGCCGGAGGCCGGCTTCTTGCCGAGCTTCAGGCCCGCCGCCTTCTTCAGGAAGAAGGTGACCGGAGGCTGCTTCATCTCGAAGGTGAAGGACCGGTCCTGATACGCGGTGATGATCACCGGGATCGGGGTGCCCTTCTCCATCTGCGCGGTCTTCGCGTTGAAGGCCTTGCAGAATTCCATGATGTTGAGGCCGCGCTGACCGAGCGCGGGGCCGATCGGCGGCGACGGGTTGGCGGCGCCGGCCGGGACCTGAAGCTTCACGTAGCCCGTGATCTTCTTCGCCATGGGACTGCTCCCAAATGTTGCCCGCGGCCGGGCTGCCTAGGGCACCGGCGGGACGGGCGGTTGCAGGTCGCGGTGCGGTCCGTGGATCCCGGCGGCGAACCGGGCGGACCTCCCGCGGATGATCGGGCGGCCGGGGGCCGGCCCGCTACGGTCAGGCCTTCTCGACCTGCGCGTATTCGAGTTCCACCGGGGTGGCGCGCCCGAAGATCGAGACGGCGACCTTGAGGCGGGAGCGGCTCTCGTCGATCTCCTCGACGGTGCCGTTGAAGCTCGCGAACGGCCCGTCGGCGACGCGCACCGTCTCGCCGATCTCGAAGGAGATCGAGGGCTTCGGCCGGTCGACGCCCTCGGCGACCTGGCCCTTGATGCGCTCGGCCTCGGCGTCCGGGATCGGCACCGGCTTCGACTTGTCGGCGCCGAGGAAGCCCGTGACCTTGGGCGTGTTCTTGATGAGATGGTAGACCTCGTCCGTGAGGTCGCACTTCACCAGCACGTAGCCGGGGAAGAACTTCCGCTCGGCGTCAACCTTGCGGCCGCGGCGCACCTCGGTGACCTTCTCGGTCGGCACCATCACCTCGTCGAAGAGGTCGGTCAGCCCGCGCTGGGCCGCCTGGTCCTTGATGGACTGGGCGACCTTGTTCTCGAAGTTCGAGTAGGCGTGGACGATGTACCAGCGCTTCGACACGGCTCTCATCAACTCCGGACGTCCGCGGGCCCCGTGATCCGGGACCCGGAATTCTGCTTCAGGCGTCAGACCCCGAGGATCACGCCGACGAGGTAGCGCAGGGCCTGATCCACCACGGTGAAGAACAGGCTCGCGGCGACCACCATGATGAACACCATGATGGTCGTGATGGTGGTCTCCTTGCGGCTCGGCCAGGTGACCTTGCGGCCCTCGTCGCGGACCTGCTGGATGAAGTCCAGCGGGCCCGTGCGCTTCGGCGCGGGCCGCGTCGGGGGCGTCTGGCGCGGCGGCGTCGGCGTCGACGATCCGCGCGGGGTGCCACGCGTCAGGTCCATCTTCTTCGTCGCTTCGTTCGATGCCATGGCGCCGTAACCGGGGAGATTCGAGTCCGGGAAAGAGAGGGCGCGGCGCCCTGGGCTCTGGGTAAGCCCGCACCGACGGCCATCATCGATCTCGGAGTGCGCCCGCTCTAGCGCAAGTCCGCCGCCTTGTCGACAGGCTACGGTCCGTACGGATCAGCGGGCTGGCAAAGGGGAATGGCAGGAGTGGAGGGACTCGAACCCGCAACCTCCGGTTTTGGAGACCGGCGCTCTGACCAGTTGAGCTACACTCCTAGGCGCCACGCTCCATGCCCCATCGCGCGCCGCCGCGCAAGGGGGCGACCTGCCTGCGGGGCCTCAGCGGCCGTGGTCGGCGAGTTCGGGAGCGGTGAGGGGGCGCAGGCCCCCTTGGGCGTAGCGGAACAGCTCGTCGCTGCGGCTGTACGGACCCTTTTGGAAGGAGTCGCGGACGACCTTCGCGATCCGTGCCCGGGCTTCGCTGTCGGGCGTCCACGCGATGATGAACTCGCGCGTCGGGGCGGCCACGACGATCTCGGGTGTGCCAAGCGCCTTCCGAACGCGCTCCATGAAGCCGGGCAGCAGCAGTCGGCTCGCGGCTTAGCATTACAGTTGCAGGGTGAGGCTCCTATCTGAGTGGTTTCGGATGGGAGAGCGCGATGTCCTCAACCTCGCTCGAATCGACGCTGGAGCTCTGGTCGACGACACTGCGGCAGGCCAAGCAGCGCATCCGCCCGCTGTTTGCCGCCCCGAGCGTCGCCGCCTCCGCCAACGCCTTCCTGGAGGGCTTGCTTGGGGGTGAGCGGCGCAAGACCGGCTGGATGCGGGCTGAAGCTGCTGGTGATCCAGGCCCCTGGCGCCAGCAGGCTGTCCTCGGTCGCACGCACTGGGACGCGGAGGCGCTGCGGGACGTGGTGCGTGACTACGTCCTCGAGACGCTCGGCTCACCTGACGCGGTGGTGGTGATCGACGAGACCGGCTTCTTGAAGCAGGGCAGAGCCTCGTGCGGTGTGGGCCGGCAGTACACAGGCTCAGCTGGCAAGATCACCAACTGCCAGATCGGGGTGTTTGCCGCCTACGTCTCGGATCAGGGCCACGCCTTCATCGATCGTCAGCTGTACCTGCCCAAAGCCTGGGCCGGAGACCCGGCTCGAAGGCGGACGGCGCATGTGCCGGAGGCCATCACCTTTGCCACCAAGCCGCAGCTGGCGCTGGCCATGATCGAGCGGGCGATAAAGGCAGAGGTGCCGTTTGCGTGGGTTGCGGCTGACAGCATCTACGGGGTTGGCGAGATCGAGCTGGCGCTGCGCCGTGCGTACAAGGGCTACGTGCTCGGTGTCACGGGTCAGCATCGGTTCTGGTCCTGGGACCAAAACCTCGACGTCGCGGGCACCGCCGAGGAGATCGCCAAGGATCTCTCCAAGACAGACTGGATCCGGCTCTCGGCCGGATCTGGCACGAAGGGACCGCGCCTGTTCGACTGGGCCTACCTGCCGCTGGCCACGCTGCCGGCGGATGCGCTCGACGCCGCTCTTGATCAGAGCGTGTGGACGCGCGGCCTGCTCGTGCGGCGCAGCCTGTCGGACGGGAGCTTCTCCTACTTCACCACTTGGTGCCCGGCCGGCACGCCGGTGCAGACGCTGGTGGCCGTGGAGGGGCGACGCTGGGCCATCGAGGACGCGTTCGAGACCGCCAAGACGGAGCTCGGGCTGGCCCACAACGAGAGCCGTTCGTGGCACGGCTGGCACCGGCACGTCAGCTTGGTGATGCTGGCTTTTGCGATGTTGGCGCGGGTGCGCCGGTTGGCCAACGGAACGCCCCCAAAAACGCCGCTCATCGCCAAGCTCGCCGGTGCCGTGGTCCATTCAGGAGATCCGGCGCGTGGCGATGCGGCTGGCGCAGCGGCGCATTGAGCCCGCGCTCGTGCTCGCTTGGTCAGCCTGGCGGCGCGCCCACCAAGCTGCCGCCCGACAGGCGCACCTCAGAACGAAACTGCAACTGTAATGGTCGCCGTCCTCCGTCGCGGAGGTGGCGAAGCGGCCGATGGTGCCCGTCGGCGACACCTCGATCGAAACCTGCCTCGCATCGGCCTCGGAGTTCCGCCGGGCCGGCTCGTCGAGTGCCTCGGCCTCGACGCCCCAGGCCTTAAGCATCGGCGCCGTGATCAGCTGGTAGCGATTCGGCTCGTCCAGGGCGTAGGCGACAAGCAGCCGCTGCGAGAAGGGCCGGGTCACGAGGTCGGGGGTCCGCGTGGCGTATTCCGGCGGGACGAGCTGGATGCGCAGCCGGGCCAGCGCCGTCTCGAAGGGTTCCGCCCGGGTGGATGGCGGCGCCTCCTTCGGGTAGGGCCCGCCCGGCATCGTCTGCGCCAGGAACGCCAGGATGCGGCGCTGGCGCTCGGTGGCGCTCCTGCCGCGCAGGTCGCCGTGGAGGTTGCCGAGATAGAGCGTGTAGGCCTCGACGTGAACCTGTTCCGGGTCGTCGTCGACCGAGATCTTCACTTGCGGATACAGGCGGCGGAGAATGGCGACGATCTCGTCGCGGAAGCGTCCGTCCTTCAGGTCGTCGGCCCGTGCCGGGATCGGGCAGGCGAGCAGGACTGCGCATCCGAGCAGGAAACGGCGCGTCGGCCACATCGGAGGGCCTCCTGTCAGGCGATGGTCCTCCGGAAGACGATTTCGCCCGCCCACCGTCAAGACGATGGCCGGGCGAAACCTTGATATTTCACGACCTTGTCAGGTCGTCGCTCGGTCTTTTCGGTCGGCGCTCGAACTCTGGATTGTAAATCCAGTCGATCCGTCGACCGAAAGCTTTACTCGTTGATGGCGGCGACGACGCCGGCGCCGACGGTGCGTCCGCCCTCGCGGATGGCAAACCGCAGCTTCTCCTCCATGGCGACCGGCACGATCAGCGCGACGTCCATGGTCACGTTGTCGCCCGGCATCACCATCTCGGTGCCCTCCGGCAGCGTGCACACGCCCGTCACGTCCGTGGTGCGGAAGTAGAATTGCGGCCGGTAGTTGGTGAAGAACGGCGTGTGGCGACCGCCCTCCTCCTTGGTCAGGATGTAGGCCTCGGCCTTGAACTTGGTGTGCGGCTTCACCGAACCCGGCTTACACACCACCTGGCCCCGCTCCACGTCCTCGCGCTTGGTGCCGCGCAGCAGCACGCCGACGTTGTCGCCCGCCTGGCCCTGGTCGAGCAGCTTGCGGAACATCTCGACGCCGGTCACCGTCGTCTTGGTGGTCGGGCGGATGCCCACGATCTCGACTTCCTCGCCCACCTTGATGATGCCGCGCTCCACGCGACCCGTCACCACCGTGCCGCGCCCCGAGATCGAGAACACGTCCTCGATCGGCATCAGGAACGGCATGTCGATCGGACGCTCCGGCTGCGGGATGTAATCGTCCACCGTCGCCATCAGCGCCAGCACCGCCTCCTTGCCGATCTTGGGCTCCTTGTCCTCCAGCGCCATCAGCGCCGAGCCCTTGGTGATCGGGATGTCGTCGCCGGGGAAGTCGTACTTCGAGAGAAGCTCGCGCACCTCGAGCTCGACCAGCTCCAGGAGCTCCTCGTCGTCGACCATGTCGACCTTGTTGAGGAACACCACCAGCGCCGGCACGCCGACCTGGCGGGCCAGGAGGATGTGCTCGCGGGTCTGCGGCATCGGGCCGTCGGCCGCCGAGACCACCAGGATGGCGCCGTCCATCTGGGCGGCGCCCGTGATCATGTTCTTCACGTAGTCAGCGTGGCCGGGGCAGTCGACGTGCGCGTAGTGGCGGTTCGTGGTCTCGTACTCCACGTGCGCCGTCGAGATCGTGATGCCGCGCGCCTTCTCCTCCGGCGCCTTGTCGATCTGGTCGTAGGCCGTGAAGGTCGCGCCCCCCGACTCCGCCA